>JAAYSD010000057.1 GCA_012518465.1 Clostridiales bacterium | reverse complement strand
TATTGATTAACAAGCTTACTACAAATCATACATATTTTATGCGGGAAAAGGAGCATTTTGATTATCTTAAAAATACTCTTTTACCCGACATTGAAAAAAATAGTGCTGTAAAGCAGATTAATATTTGGAGTGCAGGCTGTTCCTCAGGGGAAGAGCCTTATACCATTGCTATGGTTGTTGATGATTATTTTGGCAGCAAAAAGCCTTTGTGGAATATAAAAATTACTGCAACTGATATTTCGATGAATGTTTTATCAAAGGCAAAGCAAGGAATTTATCCTGCTGAAAAAGTAAATAGCTTGCCTCAAACTTGGGTAAAGAAATATTTTGAAAAAATTGATAAAGAAAATTATAGAGTTATTTCACGTTTAAGAAATGAAATAAGTTATGAAACCTTTAATTTGATGAATCCTATTCCTGCAAGTAAAAAATATGATGTTATTTTTTGCAGAAATGTAATGATTTATTTTGATTTAGAAACAAAGACAGCTTTGGCAAACCGTTTTTATGACGCAACTAAAAAGGACGGTTATCTTTTTATAGGGCATGCGGAAAGCCTTCAAAGGGATAAGGTAAAGTATAAATACGTTCGCCCTGCTATATATAGAAAAATTTAAAAATGGGAGAGTGCCATGTCTGAAATTAAAGTGCTTGTTGTTGATGATTCTGTTTTGTTTAGAGAAACAATTACTAGAAAATTATCACAAAAAGCGAACATTAGTATTGTTGGAAAAGCATTTAATGCAACCTTGGCAAAGGAAAAGATACTTTCACTAAAGCCAGATGTTGTTACCCTTGATATTGAAATGCCCGGAATGAATGGGATAGATTTTTTAAAGCAGCTTATCCCTGAAAATCCTGTGCCTGTCGTTGTAGTTACCTCTTCCCCAGTTAATGCTTTTGAGGCTATTAGTGCAGGGGCTGTTGAATTTATAAAAAAGCCTATTGTAAATTCTCCTAGAGATATGGAGGATTTTATAGATGAGCTGCATGGAAAAATAGCTATCGCTAAGCTTTCAAAGGTTAAAAGGCTTATTAAAAAGCCTGCTGTAAAGCCTGTAACCTTTGCAAGAACGAATCTTTTAAAATGCTCTAATACCATTATAGCGTTAGGTGCGTCAACCGGTGGTACAAATGCTTTGCAATATGTTTTGGAGAGGATGCCTGAAAATTGTCCTCCAATTGTTATTGTTCAACATATGCCTGCTGTTTTTACTAAAATGTATGCGGAAAGAATAAACAGCCTTTGTAAAATCAAGGTGAAGGAGGCTGAGGATGGTGATCGGCTTGAATGTGGGTTGGCTATAATAGCGGCGGGAGAGTATCATTTAAGACTTGAAAAGGACTCCCGTGGATACTATGTTTCATCTAAAAGGGGTGAAAAGGTTTCGGGGCATTGTCCATCTGTTGATGTCTTATTTGAAAGTGTGGCTAAGATAGCAGGAAAAAATTCCATAGGTGCAATAATGACAGGTATGGGCAGTGATGGTGCAAAGGGACTTTTACAAATGAAAAAAGCAGGCGCATATACAATAGGACAGGATAAGGAGTCGAGCGTTGTATATGGTATGCCAATGGTAGCTTTTAATATAGGTGCGGTTATAAAGCAAACCTCTCTTGAGCAAATACCTCAGGAAATCTTAGAAAATATAAAAAAATAATTCGTAAAAAGCTAAAGTTTTTATAAAAAATAACGATATAAATATTGTAATCAGCAAGACGCTGATATAAAGCTAGCTTTAACACAATATAAAATGACTTTAAAAGGATTCAAAGTCAAGAAAATTTCAAGGAGGATATTATGGGACTAGTAGTACAACATAATTTACCAGCATTAAATGCACAAAATCAGTTAAGAGTTAATCTTAGCAACAATCAGAAAGCAACAGAAAAGCTTTCTTCCGGTT
>JAAYSD010000056.1 GCA_012518465.1 Clostridiales bacterium | reverse complement strand
GGCCCTACTGGTGCTACTGGCCCTCAAGGCCCATACGGCCCACAAGGCCCACAAGGTGTAACTGGCCCTACCGGCCCTGCTGGCGCTACTGGCCCAACAGGTCCTACTGGCCCAACAGGTCCTACTGGCCCTACTGGTGCTAATGGAGCACAAGGTGCTACTGGCCCAACAGGTCCTACTGGCCCTACGGGTGCTAATGGGGCACAAGGTGTGACTGGCGCTACTGGCCCTACTGGTGCTAATGGAGCGCAAGGTGCTACTGGCCCAACAGGCCCTACTGGCGCTAATGGAGCGCAAGGTGCTACTGGCCCAACTGGCCCTACGGGTGCTAATGGAGCAACAGGAGCAACAGGCCCAACAGGCCCTACTGGCGCTAATGGGGCAACAGGAGCTACTGGCCCTACTGGTCCTACTGGCCCTACTGGTCCAACAGGTCCAACTGGCCCGACAGGTTCAATAGATAGTTTAAGTGGAATTACTGTACAATATGAAGCGCCTACTGCAACAGAAATCGAAAATAATCAACCAGTACTTTTCAATACAGTAGTAACTTCAGAAACAACAGCCATAACTTATACGGCAGGAGCATTTACTATTTCGGATACGGGCGTATATCTAGTTAATTGGTGGGTAGCAGGTGATGGTGCTGAATTTGGAAATTTCCTCTCTTTCTCGTTGGATTTAGATGGAACAACAGTAGGTCAATCAGTATCACCAATTGTTTCTGGCGTTGTATCAGGAACAGCTATTGTAAATGTAGTGACTGCACCAGCAACACTATCTTTAATAAATACAACAGGATATAATGTATTTCTTCCACAAACACCTGTTGTTGGTGGCATATCTATAACACATGCCTAAAAATAACAAAATAAAGCTTGCTGATTTTTTCAGCGAGCTTTATTTTTATCTAAAAAAATTCACAGCAAATTATATATATTTTGTTTTCTAAATTATTGATTTTTTTATTAAAATAATATATAATATAAATATATATTAAAAATGAAGCTAAATATATTTATTTTCGACAAAAGCTAAACAATAAGGAGAATCAATTTGTCTAATAATAATGATATTTTAATACCTAAGGAAGGCAAAGGAGTTTCTAAACAAAAAAAGCAAAAACGTGCTATTTTTTTGTTTTTTGAACTTTTTCAAAGAAAATTTTGGGATCTGATTAAATTAAATTTAATTTATATTCTTTTTTGCTTGCCTATTATAACATTTGGCCCTGCAACAGCTGCAATGACTAAAATCTTAAGATATTATTATGAAGAAAAGCCTGTTTTTCTTTTTAATGATTTTGTAAAAGCATTTAAAGAAAACTTCAAACAAAGCTTTTTCGTAGGAATTATTGATATACTATTTATAATAGCTTTTGTTTTATATACAAAATTCTTTTTACCTGATACTGCCGTTGACACTCAAGATTGGCTGAAATATGCACTTATACTGCTAGTCACCGTTATTTTTTTACTAGCCAACTTTTATATATACGTACAGATCGTTACATTAACATTAAAAATGCCTGCAATTATTAAAAATTCAATATATTTTGTTTTTCTTTCCATAGTACCGAATTTTGTTAGCTTAAGTGTTTTTGTAATTTCATTTACATTGGTGCTTTTATTTTTACCATATTCATTAATTGTGATGATTTTAATAGGCTTTTCTTTTATTGGGCTAGTAGTTGTTTTCAACACTTATAGAGTTATTTATAAAATAATTATCAAGCCATATTATGAAGCTAAAGGAGAAAAAACTCCTCTTGAGAAAAACCTTGATAATGAAGATGCCATTTTTACCGATGTAGGAGAAAAAGAGCCTCCAGCAGAAAAACCTATATTCACCGGCAAAGCAAAAGGAAAAGGAAAAGTAATAAAATAGACCGTAATAAAAAAGGATTGGGTGTGAGCTTGTGGGTGTAATTCAATATTTAAATGATTTTTTTCAAGCTATATGGTTATTTGTCATCAAAATTAATTTTTTTGATGTGCTTGATATTCTTATGCTCGCATTTATTATCTACATGATTATAAAGTTCACTAAAGAAACAAGGGCAGAGCAGCTTTTAAAAGGAATAAGCTTTCTAATCCTTTTATTTTTGCTGATAAAACAATTTAATCAGCAATTGAAGGTTATGAACTTTATTTTAGAAAACTTTTTCCAAGTAGGTATTATCGCTCTTATTATAATGTTTCAACCCGAATTAAGACGTATCCTTGAAAAAATGGGACGTAGCAGCGTTTCTAATATAGCACTTAGCTTTGAAAACCAAAACATCACCGATGAACTATTAATAAATATGATAAAACAAGTCACAGAGGCTTGTGCTAGATTCTCAAAATCAAAGACAGGTGCACTTATCGCTATTGAAAGACAGACAGGTCTAGGCGAACAGATTGATACAGGAACAATTTTAAAATCTGAAGTAAGCACTGAGCTATTAGGAAATATCTTTTTTCCTAACACACCGCTGCACGATGGTGCTGTGATCATTAGAAACGGGCTTATTCATGCGGCTGGCTGCTTTTTACCAAAGCCTCAAAAGGAGCAGCTAATCTCAAAGGACTTAGGCTCACGTCATCGTGCGGCAATAGGTTTAAGCGAAATTAGTGATGCTATTATAATTGCTGTTTCCGAAGAAACAGGTACTATCTCAGTTGCTGAAAACGGTTCTTTAGCACGTGGATTTAATGCCGAAAGCCTAAAGGAATTATTATATACAAAGCTTTTATCAGATCAAAATTACAGACGTAGAAAATCAAGAAAAAAACAATTTTCTAAATCTAATCAAAACACAGATAATAAGCAAAATGATTCTCAGGATAATAGCACCCCCAAAGCTTAAAATGAAAGGAGCTTTGAATGAAAGGAATTATAAAAAAAATTAATTCTGTTTTCACTCGTGATATAAAACTGATTTTATTATCACTTGTTATAGCTTTTGTTTTATGGGTAGTTATAAACTTCAATATCTATCCCATAATAACAGAAAGAATGAGTGGTATTCCCCTAAATGCAGATGTAACAAACTTTATGCTTGAGAATAACCTTGAAATTGTGAATGATATCACTACTTCTGTTTCTGCACAAATAGAAGGCAAAAGATTGACAGTAAACAACCTAAATGCAGAAGATTTTACTGCACACCTTGACCTTTCGACAGTATATGGAAGAGGCACTTTTAGTGCAAAGGTAATTATAGAACCTGTTGACCCTACTAAGGATGTTAATATCGTTTCAATTTCTCCCGATTATATAGAAATTAATGTAGAAAAGAACATTTCAAAGGAATTTAATGTTACTGCTGATACTAGTTCACTAAAAATTACGGAAGGCTATAAGCTTGGTGAAGCTATTGCCGTTCCTCAGCAAATCACTCTTTCCGGCCCTGCAGATATTATAAATTCAATAGGCAGTGTTGTAGCAAAGCCTGTTTACGATAACACAATTTCACAAACTATGGAAGTAAAAGCAGACTTAATTATATACAATCAAAACGGAACAAGGATTGAAAATGATAGTATAAAGCTTCCTACTGACAACATATCTGTTCATATACCTATATTCAAGCAAAAAAGTCTACCTGTTACCGTCACCTTTAAAAGTGTTCCTGCCGGTTTCAATCTTGATACTCTTGAATATGAGATTACTCCTTCAGTGCTTGAAATAGCGAGTCCTGATGATTCTATTGATAATTTGTCAGAAATAAATATAGGCGTTGTTCATTTAAACGAAGTAAATTTAAGTGAATCCTACTCACTTCCCATCACACTTCCGGAAGGGTATGAAAACCTCTCTGGAGATACGATGGCAATTATCAGATTTAAATACATTAATTATGGCAGATTGAATTTTAATATCAAAAAAGAAAATATCACTATAATGAATAAACCAAATAACTTTGATGTTTCCCTTGTCACTAACATCATTGAAAATGTAACTGTAATAGGCCCTTCTCACACTATAAGCTCACTTTCACCAAATGGGGATGATTTATCAGCTACTGTAAATTTGCTAGGCACTACACTAACAGAGGGTACTCAGGAAATAAATGCAACAATTACACTTAAAAAAGGTACAGCAACCTGCTGGGTGGCAGGCGGACCTTATAAGGTTACTATTAATGCAAAAAAGAAAACAGAATAAAAAAGCTTGTCGCTTTCCGACAAGCTCAGCTTGCAGACTTTGTTTGCAAGCTTTTTTCTAAAACAGCTTCCCAAGCTTTGAATTGAAGTCATCAAGCATCAATTGAGTCGCTGTTAATGCCATAAACGAATATAATGAGTATCCATTTTCGACATATATCGGGAACTCAAGTGGCTCAATGACCCTGCTAGAAAGAGATTTAATACGTCTGTTTAAAGTAATTACCGCACCCTCATCAGAATTACTGCTAAAGGAAATCGTGCTTTTCTGTCCCGAACAGGTAATAACAGGCTGTGTAATTTTCGATAAAGCTGAAATTTGCTTTTCATTTTCTGCAAAAGCAATTATTGTTGAATTTTTAGATAATATTTTAGGACAATAGCTGCAATCCTTTTTTAAGATTACTATAACGCTATCAAGAGTTATTTCCCTTACAGAATCGGAGGCATAGAGAACTACATCATAACCCTGCCCCACTTGCACTACCTGATGCTTATCAGTTTTTATAATGCAATATCGTGTAGAAAGCCTTTTAATAAGAAGGCTTTCTATTTCTTTATCCCTATCAGCTCCTATTAAAGCAATGTAAGTAACAGCCATTTTAAACCCCTCCACTACTCTTATTATTACATATTAATGTGAATTTATTACAAACATATTTTTTTCATCAGCATAATATATAATGTAATAGTCTAAATCGCTTATATATAAGGAGAAAATTATGCCAAACACAATTATTCAAGCGCAGAAAACTACAATTACACCTATTACAGCTAATTCTGCTGTAATTTTCGATGATGTAGTTTTTTAAAACGGTGATATTTTATATAACAGTACAACCGGTGAAATTACCTTTAATGAAGTGGGTATCTATAAAATAAGCTGGTGGGTCGCTACTCAATCTCAAAGTGGAGGAACAGGAAATATATTTGCTGTTGAAACCTCAGCTCCTCAGACAATTCAAGCAACCTCAGCAATTAAAACAGGAGAAATAACCGGCTCAGCTGTTATTGAAGTCGAAACAGCCGGACTCACTGCAACTATCATCAACAATTCTGCTTACACTGTATATCCGCCCTCTGCCCTGCCTGTAAATGCTAATATGACAATCATACAGGAAAATGTAGATAGTGCAGGTGGTACAGGTGCTATTATTCCATATGCATCAGGACTGGTCACAACACTTGCTACTGTTGTTGGTGGTCTTGCCAATGTATCGGCCATACTTGGCTTTGGCTGGAACGATACTTTAGTAGGTGTGGGAAATATTATTGACTTAACACTTTTAAGCAATACCTCTTTTATGATGCCTAGAGATGGTGTTATCACAAGTATTTCAGGCTATATAAGTGTTCAAGCAGCATTAACAACTACCGCTGAAATCACTATCACAGGTCAATTATATCAATCAACCACACCTGATAATGACTTTACAGCTATCCCCGGAGCTACGGTCACTTTATCACCGACTATTTCAGGAATCATTTCTATTGGAGATACAGCATTTGGTGTTCAAAGTGGCTTGAACATTCCAGTTACTGCAGGCTCAAGGCTGCTGCTTGTATTCACTCCAACTGTCACAGGTGGAATAGATATAGCAACGGCTATGACTGTATATATTAGCGGTGGAGTAAATATTGAATAACTAACTTACAACAAAAGGGGAGGAAGCACCTTTTAGGCTGATGACAATTCTCTCACGTGAAATATCATACTGACTTTTGTGGTGTGCGTGGGGGAATACAGGGGGAGCCAACTCCCCCTTTTTACTTATTATATTTATCACTTTACGATAAATGGTTTTGTTTTTAAATAATCTTTCATAGAATATAATAGCACTATATTCAAGGAGAAAATATGATTACAATTAGCTTGTGCATGATAGTTAAAAATGAAGAAAAAACTCTAGCAAATTGTCTTAATAGCGTAAAAGACATTGCTGATGAGATTATAATTGTAGATACAGGTTCTACTGATAAAACTAAAGAAATAGCAAGGAATTTTACAAATAAAATTTATGATTTTCAGTGGATTGATGATTTTTCAGCTGCAAGAAATTTCGCTTTTGAAAAAGCTCAAATGGATTATCAGCTCTGGCTTGATGCTGATGATATAATCGATAACGAAAACAGACAGAAGCTTAAAACCCTTAAGCAAAATCTTTCTCAGGATATTGATGTAGTAATGATGTGGTATAATACAGGCTTTGACACTGATGGGAATGTTACCTTTCGATATTACCGAGAAAGATTATTAAAGCAAAGCAGAAACTTTCGATGGGCCGAGCCTATTCACGAATGTATACCTTACTTTGGAAAGGTAATATATTCTGATATAAGCATTACTCATAGGAAAGATTATTCAGAAACATCAGTTGAAAAGGATAGAAATCTAAAAATATATGAAAAGCTTTTATCAAGGGGTAAAGTGCTTTCTCCAAGAGGACAATATTATTATTCACGTGAGCTTAAGGACAATGGCTTTTATGAAAAGGCGATAAAAAGCTTTACTAAATTTTTGGAAAGTGATTTTGGCTGGAAGGAGGATAAAATAAATGCCTGCCTTGAAGCTGCAAATTGCCTGAAAACCCTTAATAAATATAATGACGCATTATTATTTTTATACAAAAGCTTTCAATACGACCTTCCACGTGCTGAAATCTGCTGTAACCTTGCTTATATTTACAAAGCACTTGGCGACTATAAAAAAGCTATATTTTGGTTTGAAACAGCAATTTATTCAGGAGAATTTTCTCCAAAGACAGGCTTTGTGCAAGAGGATTACAAGCTATATATTCCATCTTTAGAGCTAGCAGTATGCTATGACTTTCTAGGTTCAACCCAAAAAGCCATTAAATACAATGAAACGGCAGGCAGCTTAAAGCCTAAATCCCCAGCCTATTTGCATAATAAAAAATATTTTGAAAATAAAACTAATCAAAACAATTAAAAAAGAGGAGCTGATGCTCCTCTTTTTAAACTAATTTACTGTTAAAATCATTAGAATCTTGTATGGAATGTTCTATGAATAACATCAAGCTGCTGCTCTCTAGTCAGCTTAATAAAGTTTACTGCATAGCCCGAAACTCTTATTGTTAGCTGAGGATATAGCTCAGGGTGATCCATAGCATGAAGCAGAACCTCACGGTTAAGAACATTTACATTAATATGGTGACCCTTTTCAGCAAAATAACCGTCCATAAGAGTTACTAAATTTTCCACCTTTACATCATCTTCTTTACCAAGTGCCTGTGGAACGATTGAGAAGGTATAGGAAATTCCATCCTCTGAGTAATCATAAGGGAGCTTAGCAACAGACTTCATCGATGCCACACTACCATTTGTATCTCTGCCATGCATTGGGTTAGCACCAGGTGCAAATGGCTCGCCTGCTTTTCTTCCATCAGGTGTAGAGCCTGTCTTTTTACCATAAACAACATTTGAAGTAATAGTAAGAATAGACATTGTCGGCTTAGAATCTCTATAAGTTTTACGGCTGGAAAGCTTGCTCATAAAGTTTGCAACAAGGTCATTAGCCATCTTATCAACACGCTCATCATTATTTCCGAATTTGGGGAAATCACCTTCAATCTCAAAGTCAACAGCAACGCCATGCTCATTTCTAATAGGCTTAACCTTTGCATATTTAATAGCAGAAAGGCTGTCTACTACAACTGAAAGACCCGCAATACCACAAGCTGAGGTTCTAACTATTTCTTCATCATGAAGAGCCATTTCAATTCTCTCATAGCAGTATTTATCATGCATATAGTGAATTACATTTAAAGTATTGATATATAGCTTAGCAAGCCAGTCAGTAATCTTATCAAACTTGGTCATAACTTCATCATAATCAAGGTATTCAGAAGTAATTGCACCAATTTCAGGGCCTACCTGATCAAAATGCTTTTCATCTACACCACCGTTTATTGCGTATAAGAGTGCCTTTGCAAGATTTGCTCTAGCTCCGAAGAACTGCATCTGCTTGCCAATTCTCATAGCTGATACGCAGCAAGCAATACCATAATCATCGCCGAATTTTTCACGCATTAAATCATCATTTTCATACTGAATAGATGAAGTCCTAATGGAAATATCAGCACAGAACTTTTTAAAGTTTTGTGGCAAATCCTTCGACCATAAAACAGTCAGGTTAGGCTCTGGTGCAGGACCAAGGTTTACAAGAGTGTGCAAGAAACGATAGCTCATTTTTGTAACCATGTGTCTGCCATCAAGTCCGACACCGCCAATTGCCTCTGTAACCCATGTAGGATCTCCCGAGAACAATTCATCATATGCGGGAGTACGCAAGAAACGTACAATCCTAAGCTTCATAATAAAATGGTCAACAAATTCTTGAATCTGTTCTTCTGTATATTTTCCTTCAGCCAAATCTTTTTCAGCATATATATCAAGGAAAGTAGATGTGCGTCCTATCGACATAGCAGCACCATTCTGCTCCTTAACTGCTGCAAGATATCCAAAATAAAGCCACTGAATAGCCTCTTTTGTATCAGTTGCAGGCTTAGAAATATCATAGCCATATTTAGCAGCCATAGCCTTAAGCTCTTTTAAAGCACGAATCTGCTCGGAAACTTCTTCGCGCAGTCTTATTAGCTCATCACTCATAACATCTTCAATCAGCTTTTGCTTTGCCTTTTGCTTTTGCTCAATAAGAAAATCTACACCATAAAGAGCCACACGACGATAGTCACCTATAATTCTTCCTCTGCCATAAGCATCAGGCAGACCTGTGATAATTCCCGAATGACGTGCTTTTCTCATATCATCAGTATAAACATCAAAAACACCGTCATTATGAGTTTTTCTATACTTAAATACATTTGCTACATCAGGGTCCATTGTTTTGCCATAAGCATCAAGCTCAGTATACACAAGACGGATACCACCAAAAGGCATAATAGCACGCTTTAAAGGCTCATCAGTTTGGATACCTACAATTTGCTCCAAGTCCTTGTCAATATATCCTGCGTCATGAGAATCAATAGTTGATATTGTTTTTTCATCAATATCATATACGCCTTTTCTTTCTCTCTCAATCTTCATTTTTTCGGTCAATTTTTGCCAAAGGGCTTTTGTAGCCTCTGTGGGCTCTGTCAAAAAGTCAGAATCACCATCATAAGGGGTATAATTTTCAACAATATAATCCCTTACATTAATCCCCTCTTGCCATGATGATTTTTTTGTGGTTTTGTCGCTCATAAAACTACCTCCTGAATTTTGCTAAATTCTAGCACTTGTCTTCTGTTCACTAATTAAAATTTACATATAAAAGCCATAAATTTACGGCTTAATTGTCTTTTTATTATATCTAAATTCATATAACTATATATAAAATAAAATATACTAATTTAGTATAGTTTAGTTTTTAAAAAAATCTTAAACCAACAGCAAGCTATTTATCTAAGCTATATATATTTTAACATACACAGTCACCAATGTCAATATAAAAATAACTAAATAAACTATTAAACTTTGCTATATTTTTTACAAATTTATTTTCAAAGAATAAAAAAGCCAACAAAAATATATAAAATTGTGCAATTTGACAAAATACTTTTTTACGAATAATAAATCAAACTACATTTATTTATATTAATTTTCATACTTATTATGTGGATTGCAATAATTTTAATTCAATCTGACTTAAAAAACTAATTTTTCACAGATAAATGCAAAAATTTACATATACAAAAGTGTATATCAAGATATACCCAATATATAAGAACAGGCACCGACAAATCAGCCGATGCCTATGCATATCTATCCCAAAACTACCTCAACCTCATGCTCACCCTTGCCTAAATCGGGAATTAAACTTCCACTAACAGCCTTCCCATTGACAATCATTGATTTTACACCTTTACATACATGGTCGGGGTTTTTCACCTTAATATTATATACACCTTCACGGAAGGCTCTCTTGATGGTAAATCCGTCCCACTCATGAGGAATTGATGGATCAATCATAAGCCCATCATATTGAGGCTTTACACCAAGAATATACTGTGATATAGCTACAAAATTCCATGCAGCAGTACCTGTTAACCAAGAGTTTTTCGCCTCACCATGCAGTCTTGCATCTTTTCCCGAAATCATTTGTGCATATACATATGGCTCTGTTCTATGAAGGTGTGAGTACTTTTCCTCTCTAAAGGCAGGTGCAATTTTTGAATAATACTCAAATGCTTTGTCGCCTCTGCCAACCTCAGCCTCAGCACAAATAATCCACGCATTATTATGACAGAATATTCCGGCGTTTTCCTTGTATCCTCCAGGGTATGTGGAAATCTCACCGTATTCAATTTTATATGAAGTAAAGGCAGGATTATTAAGCACCAAGCCATGCTCAGTATTAAGATATTTATCAACGCTATCAAGAGTTTTAATATCAAGTCCCTGCTCTTTACCAAGTCCCGCTAACACAGCAAAGCCCTGAGGCTCAATAAATATTTTACCCTCATCATTTTCCTTTGAGCCTAGCTTTCTTCCAAAATCATCATACGCACGTAAGAACCACTCACCATCAAAGCCATATTTCATAATATTTTCATTCATTTTTTCAACTTCAGCCTCTGCTTTTTCAGCCTCAGCTTTATCACCCTTTAATCTGCACATAGCAGCATACTCAGGGCCAATGAATGCAAACATTGTAGCTATCATTACAGATTCAGCTACTTTTCCGTCTTTTGATGTTGATGTCTGGAATGATTGTCCCGGAGTATCAGAAAAGCAGTTTAAATTAAGGCAGTCATTCCAATCGGCTCTCCCTATCAAAGGCAGGCCATGCGGTCCTACTTTGCTTACCACATGATAAAACGCCCTCTTCATATGATCCAGCATTGTATCAGACAGCTTTTCGTCATTTTCATAAGGTACTATTTCATCAAGAATGGATATATCTCCTGTTTCTTTTATATAAGAGGCTGTCGCAAGTATCATCCACAATGGGTCATCATTAAAATCCGTACCAAGTTCATGATTACCTTGCTTTGTTAAAGGCTGATATTGGTGATACGCACCACCATCTTCCAGCATTGTAGCCGCAAGGTCAATAATACGCTCTCTTGCTCTTGCCGGAATCTGATGCACAAAGCCAAGTAAATCCTGATTACTATCTCTAAAGCCCATTCCCCTACCTATTCCACTCTCAAAATAAGAGGCAGAACGTGACATATTAAAAGTAACCATGCATTGATATTGATTCCATATATTAACCATGCGATTTACTCTTTCATCAGGGCTGTCTACATGGTATTGCAAAAGCAGCTTATCCCAATGTTCTTTAAGCTCTTCAAAAAGCTTATCTGCCTTTTCAGATGTATTTACCTTTTCCATTATTTCATAAGCCTTAGTCTTATTAATCACATTCTTTTTATAACCAATGGAATCAATAAGTCCTTCATAATTGCCGCTTTTATCAAACTTTTCCTCAAATTTATTTTCTACATAGCCTAATGCAAATACCAAGGCCTTACTTTCGCCAGCCTCAAGCTCAATTTCTATATAATGCGATGCGACAGGACTCCACCCCATAGCAACTGAGTTGTTCGGCTTACCTGCAAAGACAGTTTGAGGCTTGTCAAAGCCATTATAAAGACCTAAAAAGCTCTCTCTATCAGTGTCAAAGCCTTGAATAGGCATATTTACAGTGTAGAAAGCAAAATGATCACGTCTTTCCTTATACTCTGTTTTGTGATAAATGGTTGAGCCTAAAATTTCAACCTCACCGGTATTGAAATTCCTCTGAAAATTTGTAGAATCGTCGTTAGCATCCCACAGGCACCATTCTAAAAAGCTAAATAGCTTAAGAGTTTTCTTTTTACTGCTTTCATTTTTTAAAACTAACTTTTGCACCTCAACATTAATATCCTGAGGAACAAAAAAAGTTATTTCAGATGAAACTTCATTATGCTTACCACTTATAATGGTGTAGCCTAAGCCATGACGGCATTTGTATTCTTCCAGCTCCGTCTTAACAGGTGACCACCCTGGATTCCATACAACGCCGCTATCATTTATATAAAAATATCTGCCTCCCATATCTACGGGAACATTATTATAACGATAACGTGTAATCCTGCGCAAGCGTGCATCTTTATAGAATGTATAGCCTCCTGCAGTATTAGAAATCAAAGAAAAAAATCCCTGCGTACCTAGATAATTTATCCACGGATATGGAGTGCGGGGAGATGTGATAACATACTCCTTGTTGACATCATCAAAAAAACCGTACTTCATAACTAAAACGTCCTTTCCTCGCTTGAAAACAAGCTTTCCTTTTTAGATAATAAAATTAGTATTTGCATTGCTTATTTTAATAATCTGATCATAATATTTACTAATAAATAAATTTTATATAATCTCTAGATTAGATCAGCAGTTTACATTATAGTATATTTTAAAGAGAATTTCAATACCTGAAAACGATAACAAAAAAAATTATTTGTTTATTATGATTCAATACCGGTATAATGTCCGATTAAGATAAAAAATCTCCTTATCATAGATAGATAAGGAGATAACAAAAAAGTACTTCATCTACATAATATGCTAAATCCTGTTTACTTTAGTTTTTACAGCTGCCTCTGCTACTGCTCTAGCAACAGCGTTAGAAACCTTTTTGTCTAAAGCACTTGGAATAATATTTTCAGCATTAAGCTCATTTTCAGGAATAAAATTTGCAATAGCAAGCGCCGCTGCAATCTTCATCTCATCATTAATTTCTCTTGCACGAACATCCAAAGCACCTCTAAATACACCGGGGAATGCTAGGACATTATTTATCTGATTAGCAAAGTCACTTCTTCCCGTGCCTATAACAGCAGCTCCCGCTTGCTTTGCCACATCGGGCATAATTTCAGGAACAGGGTTTGCCATAGTAAATAGAATAGGCTTATCAGCCATACTTTTTACCATTTCGGAAGTAACACAATTAGGTGCTGAAACGCCAATAAACACATCAGCCTCACGCAAAACCTCTGCAAGAGTACCCTTTTGCATATTAAGATTTGTTATCTCAGCCATTTCCTGCTTTTGTGCATTAAGATTTTCTCTTCCCTTATATATCGCACCCTCTCTATCACAGAGGATTACATTTTTAAGCCCCATAGCTATCAAAAGCTTGATTATTGCTATACCTGCCGCACCAGCCCCACTTGTAACAACCTTAATTTCATCAATTTTCTTATCAACAATTTTCAAAGCATTAATCAAGGCTGCAAGAGTAACAATAGCAGTACCATGCTGGTCGTCATGGAAAATAGGAATATCACAAACTTCCTTCAATCGTCTTTCGATTTCAAAGCATCTCGGTGCTGAAATGTCCTCAAGGTTAATCCCTCCAAAGCTGCCCGAAATAAGCGAAATTGTATTAACAATATCATCGACATCTTTAGAACGAATACATAAAGGTATTGCATCAACATCACCAAACGCCTTAAACAAAACAGCCTTTCCCTCCATAACAGGCATACCTGCCTCAGGTCCAATATCTCCAAGCCCTAAAACTGCCGTTCCATCTGTTATTACTGCTACAAGATTATGTCTGCCAGTAAGCTCATAGCTCTTGCTTATATCCTTTTGAATTTCTAGGCATGGTTGTGCTACACCAGGAGTATAGGCGAGTGATAAATCCTCCCTTGTATTAAGAGGTACTTTGCTTGTTACCTCGATTTTTCCTGCCCATTTTTCATGCAGCTTTAAGGATTCTTTTGCATAATCCATTATTAGTCCTTCTTTCTTTTGTTTTTATATTTAAAAATTAATATTTTCAATAACTGATTTTAGAGTATTGGCACTGTGTAAAAGCTCCTTCACTTCATCAACAGTCAGCTGAGGACACATCGCCCCATGTATACCTCTTGCACCAATAATATAAGGAAGACTTAGTGCAACATCGGAAATTCCATAGCACCCATCGGTTTTATCCAACGCTGCTGAAACCACCATCACAGAATTTGAATCTCTTAGAATAGCCTCAACAAGCTTTTTTACAGCAAGTGAAATAGCATAATAAGTAGCTCCCTTAGCTTTTATAACTGTGGCGCCGGACATACGCACTTCTCTTTCAATTTCCTCTTTATTTATTTTATCAAATTTAAAATCGGAAACAGTATTTTCAGAGTATGCCTCAATATTTACTCCGCCTATTGTAAGCAGCGACCATGGAATAACGCTTGTATCCCCATGCTCACCTAAAACATAGCCATGAACACTATGAGAATTAACACCCAAAAGCTTAGCAATAACTGCTCTAAGCCTGCTAGAATCAAGCAAAGTACCCGTTCCTATTACCTGCGTCCTTGAAAGCCCAAACCTTGTCGCCACCTGATATGTCAAGACGTCAACAGGATTGCTGACAATAATATAGACGGCATTAGGACAGTATTTAATAACCTTTGGCATTATGGAATTCATTATATCCGCATTCCCCTGCACCAAATCAATTCTAGACTGTCCGGGCTTTCTAGGAGCGCCCGATGTAACAATTACAACATCAGAACCTTCAGTATCAGGATAATCACCTGCATGGACATTTACAGGTACTGACATAGCAGTTCCTTGATAAATATCCAATGCCTCGCCAAATGCTTTGTCCTTATTTATGTCAACTATAACAATTTCAGCGGCAGTACCAGAAGATGAAAGTGCAAAAGCTACTGAAGCGCCAACATTTCCCGCACCTATAATTGTTACTTTTTTACCTTTATTCATATTAAATCATCCTTTCATACGATGATAAGTTTTTATATAAAATTAATTATATCAAATAAAAGTAATAGTTGCAACTATTTTTTTATTTTATAGCAAATGGCTGTAAAAATCTATATCAAAATCATATTACCCTTTACTTATTAAAGCCAATATGATATAATTCATCTATAATCTAAAAACAGGGGTGCATATGGAAGAATACAAAAGAAATATTGCTGAAAATATCACTCAATTGAGGCAGGCTAAAAATCTGACTCAAGCTCAGCTTGCTGAAAAGTTAAATTATTCTGATAAAGCTGTTTCAAAATGGGAAAGAGGAGAGTCTTTTCCCGATGTATTTATTTTAAAGCAGCTATGTGAATTATTTGGCGTTACTATCGATTACCTTTTCCATACACATAAAAAAGAAGATATTGTATCAAAAGCTGAGCATATAAAAACAAATCATAAGATTATCACACTGATTTCTATTGTTGGTGTTTGGTTTTTAGCTACTCTCATTTTTTCAATAATAAAAACATGGTTTCCGAATGTAGCAAAGCTTTGGCTTGCATATGTTTTTGCTGTGCCAGTATCTTTTATTGTTTTGCTTGTTTTCAACTCCATATGGGGCAGAAAAAGATATAATTATTTGATTATAAGCGGGCTGTCATGGTCTATAATATTAGCTGTATATATTTCGTTTTTTTCACAAAATTATTGGCTTTTATTTATGATTGGAATACCCGGACAAATTATTATCATACTTACTTCAAAGCTAAAAAAACGCAAGTAGATTTTTCTCTACTTGCAAAAATCCTTTCTCTACTACGAGTAGATGAAAGGATTTTTTCTTTCTACCACATTATACTGCACGTGGGTTTACTCTTTATGAATGTTCTTGTATAATAAAATTGCAAATTAAAATAAAAACATAATTAAACATTCGTGAATAAGGCATTAAAAGGAGTAGCATATGAGCTTTAAAATTGTAACTGATTCTTGTGCAAACCTAACAGATGAACAAATTAAAAACTATGATATTGAAATTGTATCTCTTTCCTATATTGAGGGTGATAATATTCACAAAAGCTATGTAAAAGGTGTTAAGACGGATACTAAAAAATTCTATGACTTTGCAAGAAAAAAGATACCTTTGTCAACCTCACTTCCAACTCAAGAGGATTTTTCTAATGTCTTTAAAAAAATACTTGAGCAGGGTAACGACATTTTATATATAGGTTTTTCCTCGGCTTTAAGCGGTACTTATCAAATGGGTAAGCTATGCATTGATGACTTAAAGGAAAAATACCCTGAAAGAAAGCTTTTGAGTGTTGATAGCCTTTGTGCATCATTAGGTCAAGGCTTACTTGTACATTACGCTGTTCAATATAAAAACGAGGGTAAGTCAATAGAGGATACTTATCACCTTGTAGAAGATAATAAGCTTAATATATGCCATTGGTTTACTGTTGATGACCTATTCTTTCTTAAGAGAGGCGGAAGATTATCTGCGACTTCTGCTATCGCCGGCTCAATTCTTCATATTAAGCCGATTCTACATGTTAGTGATGAGGGAAAGCTCGTTCCCGTCGGAAAGGTTATAGGACGAAAAAAATCGCTTGATACACTTGTTGATAAAATGGAGAAATCTATCGATAAAAGCATTGTTCAACCTGTCTACATTTCACACGGTGACTGCACTGACGATGCTGAATACGTGGCTCAAGCTGTGCGTGACAGATTTGGCTTTGATGCTATCACAATAAATTATGTAGACCCTGTAATCGGCGTACACTCAGGACCGGGAACTGTGGCACTATTTTTTGTCGGTGCTAAAAGATAATAATAAAGCCACAAACTAAAACTTATCTAAGAGATTCAATCTAAAGATAAAGTAATGTTAAATTAAACCTGTTTTTTGGTAATTCATTTCCCCTAAAACAACCATTTTATGCTTCAGCCTTTGATATAAACTCAATCCCCTTACTAAATCTATGTAAGGGGATTTTTTATTGTAATACTAAACAATTGAAATTTCTCAAAAAATAAAAGCTTAAGTTAAGTTTTTTCAATTATTTTCATCAGTGATTAGCATAAATTATTTTCTAAAAAATAATAACGTAAAAAATTTTAAAAATTTTTCAAAAAAGGCTTGACAAAAGAATACCAATGTGGTATACTTTGAAACAGGTTAGCAAACGCTAACTTCCTTTCAAAAGTGTTTTTACCCTATTAGTTGAAAACACAGCTATACCTTATCTTTTTAGCTTTTGCTGTGGGTTTCAACTGCTTTATGTCTAGCCGATTTTTTCGGCGGTGTGAACAATACTCCAATATAATTTATCCCCCATTTTTAAATGGGGGAATTTTTTTACCTATTAATATAAACATTCGTAAGCTATTTATTAAACATACTCTTTAAAAATTCATATATTGCAAATCTAAACTCTATATCTTGACTTTCTTCAATTCTCTTACTGCTTTCCTCTGTTAATATTATTTCGTTTTCATTATTTTCATTATTTTGATTACTTTCATTACTGCCACTATCAACATCAGCTTGATTGTCGTCAACATTCTCTTCATTCTCCGAAAAATATTGTTCCTCACTGACAGCAGGCAGGCATAGCGAAGGATATACTAAGCACCACCAATTCTTTCCCTCGCCCGAACCTATTATAATCCTTATTGCATCATAGTTTCCCGCTGGCAAGGTATAGCTTTCATAATTTCTTGTGGTGAAATACATATTTACCACTTCAGCCTTCACCTCATAATCATAGCCTTTTTCTCTAACAAAATCCTGAGCTTTATCCTCGTAATTTTTAATGTTATTTTTAGCTATCGTTTTAGCTTGTTCAACACTCCTTGCCTCTTTCATATCATTGGCAAAATCCTGTAAAAGCTCATCACGCACTGCATATTTTAGCTTTTGATCTTCATCGGTATTTGAATTAGCGAGAATGTGAAGTCTTAGCACTTCCTTTTCCTTTAGCTCGCAATAATGAGCGAAGCTTGAAAAACCTGTCAAACTGATTGCCGCTACCAATCCAAATGCCATAGCAATATCGAGTTTTGTTAGCTTAAAATTTTTTATTGCACTAAGTATCTTATTAAAAATTTTCTTTGATGTACTCATAAAATCATCCTTTCATTTTTAAGATTGATTGATTATTCCCTTAAAAAATGAAATTATACATTCTAAAAAATTTTTACAATAAAAAAGCTTGCCTTTTTTGACAAGCTTTTTATATTAAATTTCATAAGCACCGAATAAATTAAACAATGTAGCTTACATTAAACTCCTTGTTTAACTCTTGAATTTCAGCATCGGACAAATCACCCTTGCTAACCACAAGCTGCAGCCTGTCCTTAGAAACTGCCTTTAACGCCTCATCAGAAACTCGCTTTACCATATCATAATATGAGGTTGGCATTGTTTCTGTTTGCCCATCTTTTCTATTGACTGTTTTGCCACATAAAGAAGGCTCTATCCTTAAAGCTATATCAATATCCTCAGTCTTTCCTTTAGAAAGAATTTCAGCACTGCCTAAATAAACATTACCGTCATTTATAAGCTCTTCAGCATTTACTTGAGCAAGTGCTTTTTTATCACCAAATTCACCACTGATAGCACTTGAAATTGTTTTTAAAGCACTGATACGTTTTTCACTATCACCTATATCAGCAAGAACTGTATAATCATAATCCATAAAATTAGGGAAAATCAGATTAGTATAATAAATTTCTTCAAAACCAACTTCAAAAATCTCCTTAGATATTGTCTTAAAAAAATCCACTGCTGCCGACTTAAATGGTGAAATCCACGGCTTTCCTCCCTGATCCGGAGAATTATCAAGCCAAGTAGATGAGCCATCAGAAAAATGATAGTTTAAATCAGGGATAGATCCCATACTTATATGGTCCTTTAATGTACTTATTATAGCTATTGGCTTTAAGCTGCGTTGTTTTACGGCGGAAATAATTTGACTTAGCTTTAATTCCCTCTGCTCTGGTGGAACTAGATTTTCAGAAGCATATAGCAGCCCGTTTACATCATTTTTCAATGTAATAGCTACTGAATCAGCTTTTAGAGATACAGCTTTATCCAGCTCTTCCTCTAAAGTCTGTGCAGATAGTATCGCAAGCTCGGGCAAATAATAGGTTGAATCTGTATCAATTTTAACAGGCTCAGGCTCAGATTCATCTTGACTGGTGCTATTATTCGTTTCACTATTCTGAGGCATGCTGCTATAATCGGAGTTAGGTGACCATACGCTGCTACTATTGTCATCTTTTTTGTTTTGAAGATAATCCATTACAGTACCGCCTATACTATACCCTACCACAACAAGAACCAGTGCCAGTATAATAAATACTATTGTGCCTACTATCCTTTTTGTCCTGCTCCTGCGCCTGCTATATGAACTTTTATAATGCCTTATCTTTCTAGCCATGTTATTCCCTTTCTGAAATTGGTATAAAATTAGTGCTTGTACGCAAATTCAATTTTAAACATTAAAAGCAAATAACTCTCACAACACTATATATTTTTATATTAGTTTTTACAAAGTATATTCATACAATGCATAAAATGCCATAGATATAATGCCTGCATACACCATCGTAATAGGATAGCCTCTGAAGGCAGCCGGCACTTCCTCGCTATTAAGACGTTTTGCTGCCGCTAAAAGCAAATATCCGGCAATAATAAAGCCTAAGGGCAATCCCACAGAAAAAGCCAGATACTCAGCAAAGCCATTTCCTATATTATTTATCATTAAAGAACCTAAAACAGCACAATTATATACAGCAATATGCACATAATTTTTAATTCTGCTATAAAATTTAGGAAAGAACCTCCACATTATATATAAAGCAGAAAAATATACAAAACTTATAATCACAATATATACCAAGGGCATATATATATAATAAGAGCTATTATCTCTTATGAAATAATCCACAGCTGATGAAAGCATTGAGCTAAAAAAAACAGTGATAAAGATTATAAGAGAAAACGCTGCCATTCTACTACGCTTTTGTGCAGCATAAACCACTATATTAAACCCAAAAACACTTTGAAATACTATGTTTTGTGCCAATATAGTAAATATTGCTATACTGATTACATAGGATAAAAAATTCATTATTTTTTCTCCTTTGATAATTTGGGATTGTTTTTATGAATTATAAGCCTTGTCAACGCACTCAAGCAGCCTATCAGTATAAAACCAAAAAACGGTTGTGCTGCCGATGCCATTTCAAAATTCATATTAATTTTATAGTCAAATATAGTATTGTACGCAACAACCTCTCTTATAGCACCTACAAGCATAGCTGCTAAAGAAAAACCAAAGCAGAAAATTAACACGTCAAAACTCATCATAGCTTTAGATAAATGATGAAAACGGCTTTCCGATTTAGATAATATTACAGAATTAACTACTAATATTGGTAAATACATACCTAAATTTACACTTACACTCGGAAACACAGCCCTTAAAAATAAAGCAACAGGAATATATATCACTGAAGAAACCAAAGAAAATAAAGCTATACGCATAGCATAAATTATTTTTCTGGAAATAAAAGATGATACTATTACGGATAATACTGTAATAAGTGTAAATCCAACGCTCAAAACAATAGCATTTTTCAAAGTAGTAACAATAGCAATAACCGGAAACGCTGCAAGTCCACTGGAAACAACTACATTTTGTCTAAATAAGCCATCAGTCAAGTTTACACTGATTTTCTTATTGTCCATGTTCATCCTCCTTGCTATGTGCTATATTACCATTTCTTTTTTTATCATCAATGCTTTCACTTGCTTTTTTAGGCGGCTCAATAGGTATAACCTCACTCTTCACCTCAGGAGTGTCATATTTTATAACCTTTGGCAAATCAATCTCTTGAGTATCCTCAGCCTTTGGCAAATTATCCTTTAAGGTTTGGCTGCGTAATCGCTCAAAGCTTGCAAGATAAGTAGCCATCCAATCAGATATTGACATAACAAAGCTGTCAACATTTATGCAAATTGCATTGGCAAAAAGCAAAGCAAACAAAAATGCACCATCAGCCTTACCAAAGGTTCTAAAAATCATAGTGATAAGACCTAGCAAAAAACCATATATTCCACGCCCTGCTCTTGTTTTGGGAAGCAGCTGCGGATCATTTGCCAAAAAGACAGTACCAAACAATACAAAGCCAGCTGCCAACTCAAAAGCTGCTGATTTTACTCCTTCCCCTGCTCGTGGAAAAAGCCAAGCATATGCAGAAATTGTCAAAACGGTTGTTGCAGTCATTGTAAAGGATATGCTTTTTCTAATAACCAGCGACAAAGCACACACTGCTAAAACAAGCACGCACGTTGTACCTATTGCACCAGAAAAATTTCCGATTAATAAATCCAGCTTATCAATAGGAGGTAATGTTCCAAGAGAAAGTATGTTTTCTATACCACGCTCAAGTTCGCTAGAATTCGTTTTAAAAACAGGAAATAAGCTATCATTTTTAGGATAAAAAAGCATATCACCTGGAAATGATACTATAAGAAACACTGCTGCTAAAGCAATAGGACTAAAAATATAGTTTTTATTACCGCCAAATGCATGCTTTCCTAAAGCAATCATTATAATTACTCCAAAAATATTTAGATAAATAGGAAAATCAGATGGAAGAAGCAAAGCAAAAGCTAATGCATAAACATATAATGAAGCATCGGTAAAATAAAATTTTTTGCCTCTTATTTTAGTAAAAATATAATCAATGATAAACGCTGATGAAAGTGATACAACAACCTGTACAACAGCATTTATTCCATAAAAAATATATGCCGGTACGATTAATGTAGCCATAAACAACAGCTGATCACGATATTTTTCATTAGTCGTTTTTATTTTGTTTAAGGACATAAAATTCCCTTCTTATAATAATATAGATTGAGGTGTTGACTTGCAAATTGATGTTCTTGCAAACAATACGGTGAAAATCACACTTAATCGTATTGATATGACTGAGTATGATGTAAGCTTTGACAGCCTTTCACAGAAAAACCCTGATACAAAAAGGCTTTTAGTAGAGCTATTAACGATAATTCGTCTAGAAAAAAATCTAGATTTAACAGACGGAAGATTATTTATTGAAGCATTTCCTCGAAATGACGGAGGATGTATGCTTTATATTTCATGCCTAAAAAAATTAAACGAAAAAAATTCAAGCAAAATGAAAAGCAATGAACCGTCTAAATCAATATATAAAAGCTGCCTCGTTTGTGAGGTAGATAATATAAATTCTCTGACACAGCTGTGTGTCCATCTTAATACAGAAGCAAAATCACTGAAAAGCTCAATTTTCAGCCTTGAAAAGAAATACAGACTGATTATTAAAGATACGGCAATTATCAATGATAGAGTTTTTCGTATAATAAAGGAATACGGCAAAATCATAGGTATTAGCAAAATAGTCGAAGCAAAAACAAAAGAACATTTTTCACCTATTATAATAGGAAACGGTATAAAAACCATAGCTGAATTATTAGGTAAAAAATATATTCCTGATAATCAAAATCAAGTTAATGATTAGCCTTATTCTAAAAGAGATAATGCAGCCTGCTTCATATCATCGCTGCGAAAAAGATAAGTGCCGGATACAAGAATTTCAGCTCCCTTTTTCCTGCAAAGCTTTGCTGTTTGTGAATTTATGCCGCCATCAACCTGTATAAGCGTATCAAGCTTTCTTGAATCTATTTCATTTTTTATATCAGCTACCTTATCAGCACACCTTTCTATAAAGCCTTGCCCTCCATACCCCGGTTCAACCGTCATAACAAGAACAATATCAACAATATCAAGCAGAGGATATATATCCTCACAAGGCGTATCAGGTTTTAAAGAAATGCCGCATTTGATGCCGCTTTCCTTTATTGCAAATAAACTATCCCTTACATTACAATCGCTTTCAACGTGAATAGTAATATTATCACAGCCCGCTTGAATAAAAAAAGGTATTTGCTTGTCCGGATTTGTAACCATCAAATGTGCGTCAAAAAACATATCCGTTGTTTTCCTCAATGACGCAATCACATTTGAGCCAAAGGTAATAGTATCAACAAAATGCCCGTCCATTACATCAAGGTGAAGCCACTCTATACCACTTTCTTTACACCTGTTTATTTCGTCATTCAGCCTTGAAAAATCAGAATTTAAAATTGATGCGGATATAAAAGCCATCTCTTACCTTTCCCTTAATATCATATTTTTATTAACACTCATTCAATTATTAATTTTAACTTATTTTTAGCATTTCGTCAATAGCTAATTAGTAATATTCATAAAAAAGTAAGGTGTATTAAAATTTATCAGCAAATCGCACAAATAATTGACAATAATAAAAATTAGAGTTATAATATTATAGATTATTTAGATTAAATTATCACTAAATGTGTGGAAGGGATTTTTTATGCAAAAAGTTTTTAACCCCGATGAATACGAAAAAAAATGGCGTGAAATATGGGAGGAAGAGCAGCTGTATAACACTGACAACCCTATTCACTCCGAAAAGGAAAAATATTACTGCTTAGATATGTTCCCCTATCCGTCTGGAAAAGGCTTGCACGTAGGACATTGGAGCGGTTATGTTTTAAGTGATGTGTGGTCAAGATATAAAATGCTGCATGGCTATAACGTTCTTCATCCTATGGGATGGGATAATTTTGGTCTACCAGCTGAAACTGACGCTATCAACCGTGGGATTCACCCCACTATCAGCACAAAGGCAAATATCGAAAATATTCGACGTCAATTAAAGGAAATTGGCACTGTCTATGATTGGAGTAAGGAGCTAAATACCTCTTCTCCTGAGTATTATAAATGGACTCAATGGATTTTTTTAAAAATGTTTAAGCGTGGGCTTGCATACCAAAAGGAGCAGCCTGTAAATTGGTGTAACCACTGTAAGGTCGTTCTCGCAAATGAAGAGGTTGAGGGCGGAAAATGTGAGCGTTGCGGCGGTACTGATATTGAAAAAAGAATGTTAAAGCAATGGATGCTTAAAATCACAGAATATGCCGAGCGTTTGTTAAACGATTTGGACAAGCTTGACTGGTCTGAAAAGGTAAAGGAAATGCAGCGAAACTGGATTGGCAAAAGCATTGGTGCTAAAGTAAAGTTTACTGCTATTCAAAATGACGGGAATAAGCAGGAAATTGAAGTGTTTACTACACGTCCCGACACCTTGTTCGGTGCTACATTTATGGTGCTTGCACCAGAATATCCACTTTTGGATAAGCTTGTCACTCCAGAAAAATCCGATGAAGTAAAGCTTTATGTTAAAAAATCAGGCTTAATGTCAAATGTAGACAGGCAAAAAACCGATAAAGAAAAAACTGGTGTATTTACCGGCGCTTATGCCATAAATCCAGTAAACGGCAAAAAAGTTCCCATCTGGATTTCTGATTATGTTCTTATGGATTATGGAACAGGTGCAATCATGGCTGTCCCTGCTCATGATGAGCGTGATTTTGCATTTGCTAAAAAGTTTAATATTGATATAATAGAAGTCATAAAGTCGGAAAATTCTATTTACGACAATGACGGAAATCTAGCTCAAGCGTATACCGGTGATGGTGTATTCGTAAATTCTGAATATTTAAATGGACTTTCAGTTGAAGATGCAAAGAAAAAGGTTATTGAAAATCTTAAAGAGCAGAATAAGGGTGAGGGAACAGTAAACTACAAGCTGCGTGACTGGATTTTCGCACGTCAACGCTACTGGGGTGAGCCTATTCCTGTTATCCATTGTAAGCATTGTGGAATCGTGCCTGTTCCTGAGGAACAATTACCCGTTACTCTGCCTATGGTAGAAAGCTATAAGCCTACTGATGATGGAAAATCGCCATTATCAGCAATTTCCGATTGGGTAAAAACTAAATGTCCCGTTTGCGGACAACCAGCCGAACGTGAAACTGATACAATGCCACAATGGGCAGGCTCTAGCTGGTATTTTTTAAGATATCCTAGCGTTTCGCACAAAGGCTCTGATAAAGCATTTGCACTTGAAAACGACTTAAAAGAATGGCTCCCCGTCGATATGTATGTCGGTGGTATAGAGCATGCCGTACTTCACTTGCTTTATTCACGCTTTTGGACAAAGGTGCTTTATGATGAAGGCTTGATTGATTTTGACGAGCCTTTTCAAAGGCTATTCAATCAAGGAATGATATGCCGAACAGCCTATCGCTGCCACCAATGTAATAAATGGGTTCCCACTGCTGAAGTCGACTTTCATGGGGAAGAGCCACATTGTCCAACCTGTTCGCAAGTACTTGATACATCAATGGAAAAAATGAGTAAATCTAAGGGTAATGTAGTAAATCCAGACGATTTAGTCAATGAATATTGCACTGATGCCTTAAGAATGTATGAGCTTTTTGCAGGTGATGCCACAGCAGATAGTGAATGGAATGATGATGGTATAAAGGCTTGCTGGAATTTGCTCAAAAAAGCTTGGAACTTTGTAACTACTACAAAGCTTGAAGAAAAAGCAAGTGCTGAAGCTTTAAAGCCATTGCACATTCTTATAAAAAATATCGATAATCGTATAAATTTATTTAAATTCAATACTGCAATCAGTGCTATTATGGAATTTATGAATACTGTTTCGCAAATAAAATCAGGCTTCAGTAAGGAATATATGGAAACCTTTTTAGTCACTATCTCACCCTTTGCACCTCATTTTGCTGAAGAATTATGGAGAGATTTTTTAAGCCATGAAAAATCAATCTTCCTTGAAAGATTCCCTGCATTTGATAAAAAATTAATTGCTGAGGATAGTGCAGAAATTGCCGTACAGATAAACGGAAAAATTAAAGCAAGGTTTATGGCTGATATAAACGCTGATAAGAATACTCTTATTAAGCTTGCTAAAGAATTAGCACAGATTAAACCTTTATTAGAGGGAAAAACGATTGTAAAAGAAATCGCTGTACCGAAAAAGCTTGTTAATATAGTAGTGAAATAAATAAAAAGTGGGGCTTGTAAATAGCTCCACTTTTTAATTCGAATTTTTCATTACATTATCAACAGGAAGTCTTACTGATATTTTTGTACCCTTTCCTACTCGGCTTTCAAGGGAAATCTCCCCCTCATTTACAGCAACAATATGCTTAACAATAGCTAGACCTAAGCCCGTGCTGCCCTCTTTTCTGCTCCTGCCCTTATCCACTCTATAAAACCGCTCAAAAACACGATTTTGCTGTTCTGTTGGTATACCTACTCCCGTGTCACTTACAGTGAATATTATGTTCTTTCGGGTTTTTTCAACAACAACATTAACCTTTCCATTTGGAATATTATATTTCACTGCATTGCTCATTAAATTATCGGCTAAATCTATCATTTGCTTTTCATTTGCATAAATATACACATCTTCTTCACTAACATCTACATAAATATTTTTTGCACTAGCCAATGTTTGCAAGCTCTGTGAAATATCACGAGCAATTTGTGTAAGATTGCAGTATTCCTTTTCCTCTGTTTTAGGAGAATTTTCAAGCCTTGAGATTTCCAAAATATCATTTACAAGCACAGACATTCTCTGTGCCTCTTTATATATCTTAGAAATATATTCCTTTTCCTCAGACTTTGGAATAAGCCCATTTTCAATAAGCTCTGAAAATCCAATAATTGAGGTAAGAGGTGTTTTTAACTCATGACTAGCATTAGAGAAAAATTCCTGCCTCATTTTTTCAGAATTTTTTACTGCACTTATATCAGTCATTACCATCAAGCCACCACGATAATTCTTTTTATTATCCTTCTCTGTTTCCAATAGTGAGCTGGACACAGGCATGATATGAATAGCAATTACCTTTCCATCAAGCTCCATATTAAAAATTTCTGCTTTTTTCGCCTTTACAGCAAGCTCCATGGCATTAATAATACGCAAGTTTCTTGTAAGATGATATATATTTTTTCCTTCTACACTTCTTTCACAATTGAAAAAATTCTTACTTGCGCTATTTGCATTCATAATTTCTAAAGAGCTGTTCACAAGGACTAGCCCTTCATCCATACTTTCAAGCATAAAATTCACACGCTTTTTTTCCATATCCAGCCTTTGAATATTTGCTTTTACGGTAACTCTAAGCTCATTAAAAACCTGAATAATATTATTAAGCTCATCATATGAATGGCGAGGTATCTCCTGCTCATAATCTCCATTGCTTATTGCTCTAAAGGATTCCTGCATTTTTTCAAGTGAGCCTATGGTGTTTGCGGTTATTTTTTTTGAAAAAAACAGCGACACCATAACAGCCACAACCATCGTCATAATCATAGCAGGAAAAAATTGAGGAAAGAACTGCCAAGGACCGTCTAAATCATAGGACATACGTATAAAGCTGCCATTTTCAGTTTTAACAGCGGAATAAATCTGTCTTTGATGCACTGTTTCCGACACTCTAATATCAGAGCCAAACCCCACCTTATCAGCTATCTCAATTTCAGGGCGATGTCTATGATTTTCAAGCATATCCAAGTCTTCAGGATTTGTCATAGTATCATAAAGCACATAGCCGGCATTATCAATTATACTAATGCGCATTTCTCCGGTTACTTTTTTTATCTGCTCTGCAAATTCCTGTACGCTATAATCCCTTTCATCATACATAGTACGGATAATTTCCAGCTGAGTTTTCATCTCAGCTTTTTTCTCATCCTGCTTATTTATAGCAAGAAAAAACATGGCAACGACACAAAAAATAGCCGATGCCGAAATAATTATCCAAAATGTCTGCAAGAATAAAGATTTTTTCATTTTTTTATACCTTAGGCGGAACAAACCTGTATCCCACACCTCTTACTGTCTTTATGTAAATAGGCTTTTCCGCATCATCACCTAACTTCTGCCTTAATGTACGCACGTGCATATCTAATGTTCTTGTTTCTCCAGTAAAATCAAAACCCCAAATGCTAGATAAAATTTCATCTCTGCTGATTACCCTTTCAGGATTTTCCATAATAAACTTTAATAGCTCATATTCCTTTAAAGTAAGCTCAATAGGAACACCTTTTTTCTTCACTTCCATTGTAGCTGTGTTTATAGAAATATCACCTATCGCTATTAAATCATGTTTTGCAAGCCTTGAGGAACGTCTAAGCAAGGACTTCACCCTAGCGGCAAGTTCCATCACGCCAAAGGGCTTTGTTAGATAATCATCAGCACCGCTTTCCAGACCCACTACTCTATCAACTTCACTTGTTTTTGCCGTAAGCATAAGTATAGGAATAAACTCAAACTGTGGCTCTTCTCTTAAATATCTGACTGCGCTAATCCCATCCATACCCGGCAGCATAATATCAAAAATACAAAGATCGGGTTTGTTTTCTTTTATCGCCTTTAAAGCGTCTTCGGCATTATCAAAGGTGTATACTTCATAATTATACGCCTTTAAAGCTACCTTTACTAAATCCCTTATGCCCTCATCGTCTTCAATAATAAAAATTCTTTCATCCATTTTATCCATCCATTCAAAATGCTTTGTTATATTATTTGTGTACTTTTGTATTCGCCTGTTTCAAAAAAATACACCCATTCGCATATATTTACTGCATGGTCGGCTATTCTTTCAAAATACTTAATTATCATAATTGTATCCACAATTATATCTACATTAGATTTATCATGAGAAATATTTTCAATCAAAATTGTTTTTATCTCATTAAATAATGCGTCTACCTCATCATCACGCTCTACCACCTGTTGTGCAAGCTCTAAATCAACATCTACAAAGCTTTTTACAGCATCGCCTACCATCCTGCTGGCTTTTTCAGCCATTTCAGTAATACTAGCTGAAATATGCAAAATACTCTTCACATTAGCAGTTACTATTATTTCAGCTATATCAGCAGCATTATCAGCGATACGCTCCATATCCGTAACCATTTTTAAGGCTGCACTAACCTTTCTAAGATCTCCGGCAACAGGCTGTTCCCTTAAGATAATATTAAGGCTCTGGCTTTCAATTTTCTTTTCAGCTTCATTTACAAGCGAATCACCGGCTATAATTTTTTTTGCAAGCTCAACATCATCTTCTTCCAATGCTTTTGCAGCATTTTTTATAGCATCTTCTACAAGCCCACCCATTTTAATCAAATCATTATTTAATTGATTGAGCTTTTCTATAAAACTGTTTCTCATCTGCTTCCCTCCTATTATATCATATATTATCATAAATATAAAGAATATTTTATCATATTTTGTTTACCCAAAACGTCCAGTAATATATTCCTCAGTTTTTTTATTTTTAGGGCGTGAGAAAATTTGCTGTGTTTCACCGTATTCAATCATTTCTCCAACAAGAAAGAATGCGGTATAGTCAGATATTCTCGCTGCCTGCTGCATATTATGAGTTACAATAGCTACTGTATATTTTTCCTTAAGCTGGCTCATCAGCTCTTCTATCTTTAGAGTAGAAATAGGGTCTAATGCACTTGTAGGCTCATCCATAAGGATAACCTCAGGCTCAACTGCAATTGCTCTGGCTATACACAGTCTTTGCTGTTGTCCACCTGAAAGTCCTAAGGCATTTTGCTTTAACCTGTCTTTTGTTTCTTCCCAAATTGCGGCACCCTTTAGACTATTTTCCACTATCTCATCTAATCTAGCCTTGCTTTTTATACCATGTACTCTAGGCCCATACGCAACATTGTCATAAATGCTCATTGGAAATGGATTAGGCTTTTGAAAAACCATGCCTATTTTCTTTCTAAGATAAGTTACATTTACTCCATTTTCATATATATCCTCACCATCTAAAAGCACTTTTCCCGATATTTTTACATTTGGTACAATATCATTCATTCTATTCAGTGTCTTTAGATATGTGGATTTACCACAGCCAGACGGGCCTATAAAGGCTGTGATTTTATTTGAAAGTATATCCAATGTCACATCTTTTAATGCGTGATTGTCTCCATAAAAAAGATTTACATCTTTAGTTACAATTTTTATATCAGAATTATTCAGTTCAGCCATAAAATTACCTCTTATTTTACTTTTTTAAATCCACGTGCAATAATTTTTGTTAGTACATTAATTATCAAGACCACAATTACAAGGACTAAAGCTGTGCTGAAAGCATACTTCATCTCCTCGCCACCTCTTGCCGCATACTGATAAAGCTGAACAGTAAGAGATGCGCCTTGATCCATAGCCTTTTTAAATATATCACCTATGCCTGTTATATTTGGCAAATTATATGCAAGACCTGCTGTGAATATTAATGCAGCAGATTCTCCTACAATCCTTCCTATTGATAGAATTACAGATGTTAATATTCCCTCTATGCTGCACGGCAAAATTACAGTCCTTATCATATACCACCGTGTAGCACCAAGACCCATTGCACCCTCTCTATACATAATAGGTACGGTTTTTATTGATTCCTGTGTTGTTCTTATAATAATCGGTAAAATCATAATTGCAAGTGTCAAAGAGCCGGCAAGTATTGAATAATTGAGCTTAAATACAGAGTAGAAAAACACACTTCCGAATAATCCATATATAATTGAAGGTATGCCTGAAAGAGTTTCTGTGGTAAATTCAATTATTTTTGTAAGCCTGCCCTGTTTTGCATATTCAGTAAGATAAATTGCTGCACCTACGCCAATAGGGGTAGCAATCACCAAGGTTATAACAATTAAATACAAAGTGTTTACTATATTACCTAAAATTCCGTAATTTTCAACAGGGTAAGCCGCCGCCGGAGTGCTGATAAAGTTCCAGCTCATTCCCTCGATTCCTTTTACTAATATGTATATTATTATTCCTACCACAAAGCTGACTGTCAATAAAGCACACACCCAAATAAAAATTTTTAATAAAATTTCAACGAATCTATGCTGCTTTATCTTCAAATTGCTTGCATTATTTGTTTGTAAAGCTTTCATACCCATCCTTTCTATTTTGCCTTAGCTTTACCCTTTAGTATAAGGTTAAGCACGATATTTATAATCATAATAAATACAAACAGCACTAAGCCTATGCCAAAAAGTGCTTCTCTATGCACGCCACTCGAATAGGCAAACTCCTGCACTACTCCGGTTGTTAAAAACTTTACAGAATTGAATGCTTCGGGCATATTTGCCATATTTCCTGCTACAAGAATAATAGCCATGGCTTCACCTATTGCACGACCTACACCTAAAACAACAGCAGTAGCTATTCCTGACTTTGCCGCTGGCAGAATTACCTTAAATATAGTTTGTATATGTGTTGCCCCTAGTCCATAGGATGCCTCACGATATTCCTCAGGTACTGCAATAATAGCTGTCCTTGAAATATTAATAATTGTAGGTAAAATCATAATTGCTAATACAATCACAGCACTAAACATATTTGCTCCACCTGTATATATATGTTCGGGATTATCTTTAAATACAAGCATTTCTATTTTATAAGAAAGTGGTTTTATAATCATTGCACCTAGCAAGCCGTAAATAACAGAGGGTATTCCTGCTAAAAGCTCCACTGCTGGCTGTACAACTTTTACAACTGATTTTGGTGCTATTTCAGCTAAAAATACTGATGTCATAAGTCCGATAGGCACACCGATTAATATTGCTGCTATCGTACCAAATACTGATGTCAAAATCATTGGTGAAATACCGAAAATTTCTTTTGTAGGCGCCCACTTATCGCCAAAGATAAAATCCTTTAGTCCTACCTTTGAAATAATAGGCGCACCGCTTGAAATCATGTATATAGTAATTAAAAGCAAAGCTATAATAGCTACGCTTGAACATATTAAAAATACTATGTGCATTATTTTTTCTGTTAAGCCATTTCCAACACCTATAATCGTGTTTTTAGGCTTATGTTTTTTTACTGAAGCTAATTTTTCAGTTTCGCTTGAGCTATTTGCCGCAATAGCTTCAGCTGACGCTTTTATAATAGCCATAATCTTCCTTTCAAGGGCAACAACTATTTATAAACCTTAATTACTTAATTTTTACAAACCCTTTACCGATGTTTTTTCTATAAACGGGCGGCTCTCTCTACTACTCATTTTAAATCTCTTTATTTAAAATGAAGTCATACCAATCTGATTGAAACTCTTGCTTAATAATCTTTCCAAAAGCCAGAAGAAGCCATAACAAGCCAGAAGCTCTAATCATGAATAAGTATCAGTATAAGATATACCGCCCTTTTTTTAAAAATCCTATCTTTTGTTTATATTTATTTTACCTTTGTAAGTCCTTGAGCTTGTACTATCTCTTGTCCTTCATCCGAAAGAACAAAGTCAACATATGCTTGTATAAGCTCACTGTCATTTCCCTCTTTAATTGCAAATACAAATGGTCTTTGTACCTTAAAGCTGCCATCCTTTATAGTTTCATCTGTTGCTTCAACACCATCAATTTTTAAAGAAAGAACGGTATCATCGACATTAGCAAGTGATGCGTAACCAATAGCACCCGGAGTTGTGGATACTGCATTAATTACAGCGCCTGTTGAATCAAGTGTCTGTGCATAAGCCTTTGCCGCTTCACCACCAGTGACTATGTCTTCAAATGCTCCTCTTGTACCAGAGCCTTCCTCACGTCCGATTACAACAATATTAGAATCAGCACCGCCAAGGTCCTTCCAGTTTTTAATTTCGCCATTGTAAATTTGTCCAAGCTGTTCAAGAGTAATATCTTCTACTCCAACTTCCTTGTTTGCAATAATTGCTACACCATCAACTGCAATATTTGTAGCAGTAAGTCCGGTTTCACTATCCTTTAGCTTTCTGCTTGAAGTACCAATATCAGCACGTCCTTCCTGTGCCTGCTTAATACCAGTACCAGAACCGGAAGCAATAAGATCGATACTTACATCACTGTTTTTTGCAATGAAAGCCTCATTAAGTGCCTTTACTACCTTTTCCATTGAAGTAGAACCGTTAATAGTTAGCTTTCCAGAAAGCTTGTCGGTTGAAGATGCATTGTCTTCACTTGAGGTTGAGCTTGTGTTATTTGAGCTACTACCTGATGAAGTTTTACTCGATGAAGATTCATTTCCTCCACAAGCTGTTAAGCCAACTGCCATTATACCTGCTAAACCTAGCGTAAGAAACTTTTTAAAATTGTTTTTCATAATGTACCCTTTCATTTTACCTTATTTTATTTAAGTATTTTCTGAATTTACATTCAGATTACATTTTTATTATACCTAAATCAAAAATCATTTAAAGCAAGCCTCAGTATAGGTTATGTAAATTCTTCGTAAACACGTACAAGTTTAGAAAAATTTTTATAATGTATTTAAGTTTTTGTTGTAAAAAAGGTCGTTTTATGCTATACTTTATATTATAATTCATTCTTTAAGGAGAGATATTTATGGCTGAAACTCTATCAGGCTTAAAACGTACACACTATTGTGCAAAGGTTGAGGGCATAGGAAATGAAGTTGTTGTAATGGGTTTTGTACAAAGAATCCGTGATAAGGGCGGCATTATTTTTATAGATTTACGAGATAGGACAGGGATTGTACAGCTTGTACTTGATGAAAGTGTACCAAAAGAAATATTTGAAAAGGCTAAAGCTGTAAAAAGTGAATTTGTGCTTGCTGCTAAAGGAATTTTACGTGATAGGCAAAGTGTAAATAAAGAAATACCCACAGGTAATGTCGAGATTTTAGTCAATGAATTGCGTGTTCTTTCAAAAGCACAGACTCCTCCATTTGAAATAGTTGATGATACTAAGACAAACGAGGAATTAAGGCTAAAATATCGCTATCTTGACCTAAGAAGAAGTACATTACAAAAAAATCTAATGTTAAGACAAGAATTAACAAAAGCTGCGAGAGATTACTTTTACGATAATGGATTTCTGGAAATAGAAACACCTATGATGATGAAATCGACCCCCGAGGGAGCTAGGGATTATATTATCCCTTCAAGAGTGCATAATGGCTCTTTTTATGCTTTGCCTCAATCACCCCAAATATACAAGCAGCTGCTGATGGTATCAGGCTTTGACCGTTATATCCAAATTGCACGTTGTTTCCGTGATGAGGACTTGCGTGCTGACAGACAGCCTGAATTTACTCAAATAGATGGGGAAATGTCTTTTGTTGAAGTTGATGATATTTTAGAAACTGTTGAGGGCTTTATTAAATTTGCATTTAAAAAAGTATTGAATAAAGATGTAAAGACACCTATAAAAAGGCTTACCTTTGCTCAGGCTATGAATGAATATGGCTCTGACAAGCCTGACTTACGCTTTGATATGAAAATAAAAGATATTTCTGATATTGTTAAGGACTCTGGCTTTTCACTTTTTGCTGATACAGTTAATAATGGCGGCACAGTACGTGGAATCGTTGCTAAAGGTGCTGCTGAAAAGCTTTCAAGAAAGGAAATTGATAAGCTTACTGAATTTGTAAAAGGAATTGGTGCAAAAGGACTAGCTTATATCAGATACCTTGATGAAAAACCCAATATTTCATTTGGAAAGCTTTTATCCAGTGGTGAGGATGAAAAAATTCTGGAGGGACTTGGCTGTGAAAAGGGCGATTGTGCCTTTATCATTGCTGATAAAACAAGCCATTGCTTAAGTATACTAGGTGCTTTAAGAAATAAGCTTGGAAAACAGCTGAATATACTAACTAATGAGTTTAAATTTTTATGGATTACTGAAATGCCTTTCTTTGAATACGATGAGGAAAGCGGGAAATGGCTTGCTATGCACCATCCTTTTACCATGCCATTAGATGAATGTCTTGAATACCTTCAAACCTCTCCTGAAAAAGTACGTGCAAAGGCATATGATTTAGTCGTCAATGGAGTTGAGCTTTTAAGTGGTTCTATAAGAATTAATGATTATGAGCTTCAAGAAAAAATGTTTAAAGCACTTGGACTCACTCCCGATGAAATTGAGGCTAAGTTCGGCTTTCTTGTAGACGCATACAAATATGGCGCACCTCCACACGGTGGCTTTGGTATTGGGCTTGATAGACTTGCCATGATTATGTGTGGTGCTGAAAGCCTAAGAGATGTTGTCGCCTTTCCAAAAGTGCAAAATGCCAGTGAGCTTATGAGCCAATGTCCGGCATCTGTGGACAAATCGCAATTAGAAGAGCTTGGTATAGCAATAAAGAATAATAATTAAAAAATATAAAGTATTTTTTCATAAATTAAAATCCCTCTATTCTAATTAAGAATCAGAGGGATTTTTAAAGTAAAAATGAGGATTGCGCCTTTCTTTTCTGTACTTTCCCGGTGTACAGCCCTTATATCTGGAAAATTGCTTAGTAAAAAAACTTAAACTTATAAAGCCGCATTGCAAGGCTATTTCAGACACAGTAAGCTCACTTTCACAAAGATAAACACAAGCTTGTTCTATCCTGTAAATATTTAAAAACTCCATTGGCGTTTTTCCTGTCTTTTTTTTAAAGCTACGACAAAAATGCTGTGAGTTCATACCTGCTGTTTTTGCAATTTCATCAAGATAAATTCTTTCATTATAATTATCCTGCATATAATAAACAGCCTTTTGTATGCCTATATCATTTATATAACCAGTGGGAGAATGGCCGCCAGTTTCCTCAAGCAAATTTTCCCTATATAATATTAAAATAACCTTATATAACATAATCTTGACTTCCAAAAGCCAGCCAAAAGGCTTTTCTGTTGTTAAATACAGTATTTTTGTCCATATGTCCTTTAGCTCATTTTTGAATGGAACATAAAAAGGAAGATGCAAACTCCCATTTAAAATTGGATTTATAAGTGTTTCTTGCACAATGTCATTGCTATCAAAGGAAAGCATAGAAAAATTAAAAACAACTGCTGAGTGAGCAGATTCCTTAAGCTTGAAGGATTGTATAGAATGTAGCTCACCACTATTTATAAAACAAAATTCCCCTGATGAAAATACTTTTTTATTAGTTTCAGTAGTTATTAAAACATCTCCATGCTCAACAAAAATAATTTCCGTTTCATTATGCCAATGATGATTGACATCGGCATAATTATCCCTGAGCTTATAGCATTGTATAGGACAAGCCTTTGTGCCATGAGGATTGTACTCTTTTAAATTATTAAATCTCATATTCAGCATACTCACAGTCACCTCAAAATAATGCTTAAAATTCTCAAAATAAAGCAAGTAAACGTTTTATTTTTATGATATAATTATTTAAAATTATAAAAGGAGATTTTATTATGATATATCGTTATAATTATAATAATCCGCTTAATACGGGTGCTGTTGTAAAAAATATTTCATACCAACAGCAAGGTCAGGACTTTTTCGCTCAAAGAACCAACGATGAAAATACAATATTTACAAGAAAAATGGATAAGGACGATATTGTTTTCGGCTTGGGTGAGACTCTCAGAGGAATTAATAAGCGTGGCTGGCGTTATGAAAGCTATTGCTCAGACGACGCTCTTCACCACGAAGGAAAATCTGCCATATATGGCGCACATAATTTCTTGATTATTAAAAATGAAAATATCACAAGTGGTATTTTCATTGATTTTCCTGGAAAAATTATTTTTGATATTGGCTCAAAAAATTACTGCTTAATGGAAATAACTGTTTTCGGTAAGGATTTTGACTTATATCTCATTTCAGGAAACAATGAGCAAGAGGTCACTACTCAATTTCGCACTCTTATCGGAAAAAGCTATATCCCGCCGCTATGGGCATTTGGCTATCAGCAAAGTCGTTGGGGGTATAGGAATGCTGAAGATGTATTAAAAATAGCTGATGAATTCGAGCAAGAGGGTATACCGCTAGATTCGATTTACCTTGATATTGACTATATGCAAAGGTATAAAAACTTTACTGTTGATAAGGAAAAGTTTCCTGATTTTCAAGCCTTTGTTCGCAAAATGAAGGAACGTGGTATACGTCTTGTGCCTATAATTGATGCGGGAGTAAAAATTGAAGAGGGCTATGAGGTATATGAAGAAGGTGTTAAAAACAATTATTTCTGTAAGCGTGAGGACGGCAGCGACTTTGTCGCCGGAGTTTGGCCCGGTAAAACTCATTTCCCAGACTTTTTAAATAAAAAAGCGTCAAAGTGGTTTGGAAATTGGTATAAAACTCTTATTGACCAAGGAATAGAAGGTTTTTGGAACGATATGAATGAACCTGCTATTTTTTACAGTGAGGAAGGCATAGAAAAAGCCTTATCCAATTTTGATAAAATAATGCAAAAGCCTTTAGACGTAACTGGATATTTTGCACTGCTTGACAACTTTAATCAGCTATCAAATAATAGAGAAGACCACAAAATATTTTTCCATAATATAGATGGAAAGCTTTATCCACATAATGAAGTTCATAATCTATATGGATTTTATATGACTAAATCAGCTAGTGAAGCCTTTGAAAAAATATCACCAAACAAGCGTGTACTAATGTTTTCTCGTTCCTCATATATCGGAATGCACCGCTACGGTGGTATATGGACGGGCGACAATTGCTCTTGGTGGTCACATATACTATTAGGTATACAGCAAATGGCAAGCCTAAATATGTGTGGATTTCTATATTCTGGTACGGATATTGGAGGATTTGGTGGTGATACATCTGAAGATTTGATGCTTAGGTGGCTTCAGTTTGGAATATTTACTCCACTTATGAGAAACCACTCAGCCTTTAACACACGTGAGCAAGAGCCTTTTCGTTTCTCCCTAAAGAACGAAATGAAAAACACTATTGAATTAAGATACTCTCTAATCCCCTTTATTTATTCCACCTTTATAGATGCCGCTATCAATGATAAAATGTATTTTAAGCCTCTTAGCTTTGACTTTCCCCAAGACAAACGTGCAGCTTTAGTAGAAGATCAGCTTTTTATCGGAGATGAAATTATGATTGCTCCAATATATCAGCAGGGAGCAAAGGGACGTTATGTCTATCTGCCTGAAGATATGGTGCTAGTAAAATTTAAATCATACGGACAGCGCACATACCAAAGGCTAAAAAAAGGTGATTCGTATATAAGTGTAGAGCTCGATGAAATACCTATTTTTATCAGAAAGAATAAAGCCATACCGCTGATAAAGCCTGCTAAAAATACAGACCAACTGGACTGGGCAAATATGGAGATGCTCGCCTATATTGAAGATGGTGAATCATACACTTTTAATTTATATAAGGATGATGGATATAGTAAAAATTATACCAGCTTTATCAAAATCGGCTTAGAAAATCATAATGATGAGCTTACTTTCACCGAAAAACCTAATATAAATATCAGTCTAACAAATATATAAACTTATAAGGGGGAGAAAACTCCCCCTTATAAAAAGCTTGTCGACAAATGCCGACAAGCCAAATTGCTTAGCAAAAAAATCTTGTATATTTTAACTGCACTTAAAATAACATTTGCTTTAGCAATTTATGGAGGACTACTTAAATATGACAATTGAATATGGAGGAATATAAACTTCATTGTTTTCTAAAGTTACAGCTCGACCATTTGAGCTTGCATATCCTCTAATCAATTTATCCTTAATCTCAGTATTATCTAATGATATAGTTTTTTCTTCTTCTGAAATATTATATATTAGGTAAATTTCACTACCCTGATATGTCTTTTTGATAGCGCATATTCTATTATCTTCAGAAATATCAAGTGCTGTAACGCTTCCACGTGCAATTTCCGGATTTTCATTCCTTAATCTAATAACACGCTTATAATAATTTAAAATAGAATTTTCATCTTCAAGCTGTTCTTTCATACCAGAAAAGCTATGCGTTACTGTTTCCATTTCGGTAGGACCTTTAGTGTCAAACTCACTACCTTCATCAGACCAAACAAAAGGTGCACGTTTATTTTCATCTCTGCCACTGCCGCTCATGCCTATTTCTTCACCGTAATAGACAAAGGACGTACCCGACATAAGAACATTTATAGCACCTGCCATTTTGATTTTTGCATCATCGCCATAAAAATATCCTGCTGCCCTTGCTGTATCATGATTTGTAAAAAAGCTAGCATCTATTGCTTTTTCATATTCTTCAGATATTTTTTCGCCGACCATTTCCATCTTGCTGGCAAATTGCTTAGGAGAATCAGTAAGTGCCGTTGACTTAATCGTACGTGTAATTATTCCACTTTCCTGAGAAAAAGCGAAATTAAACAAACTATCTATACCGCTTTGATAGTATTCCTTCATCTCAGTGAAGCCTTCCCACACTTCAGCTACAAGATAGACATCTTCTTTAATGCTCCTGCAATAATCAGTAATCCACTTTAACACTTCAATATTTTTTTGAGGCTTTCCACTGAAATATTCTTTAGCTGCATCAAGTCTAAAACCACCGACGCCCATATCAAGCCAGTACTTCATTACATCTTCCAAATCTTTCCTTAATAACTCATTATCAAGGTTAAGATCTGGCATTTCACTCCAAAACATAGCCTCGTAATACCAATTATTAACACCGGCTGAATAATATGTGCCACTATTAGGTCTTCCCTCTGAAAAGTGATAATAATCAATATATTGATTATCAAAATCCTTATTTTTTATAGCTTCCACAGCATTTTTAAACCAAGGATTATCTTCAGAAGTATGATTAAGCACAAGATCCATAATCACACGTATCCCACGCTTATCACATTCATTCAAAAAGTTTTTAAAGTCATCAATTGTACCATAAGCCGGATCAATTGAATAATAATCATCTACATCATATTTATGATATGTTGAGGACGGATTAATTGGCATAAGCCATATTCCATTAAATCCCATATCACTAATATAATCTAAATTTTGAGTAAGCCCGTTAATATCTCCAATACCATCATTATTAGAATCTGCAAAGCTATATACAAACACCTCATAAAAGGTTCTATACTTATCATCAATTACATTAAGCTCTTGTTCATATAAATATGGTTCTGACTTTAAGTCATCACTTAATCCATCGCCCGAAACACTATCTTGTATATCTGATAAAGTGCTATTAGAGCTACTTTCTCCATTATTACAGCCACTTGATGAAACAAGAAATACAGCAGCCAATACTATGGATAAAATTCTTTTTTTAACCATTTACCCCTCCTGCCCAGTGCTTTTTCTCAATATCAATTCCGGTCTTAGTATAAACTTAGAAATTCTATCACCGGAATTTATCATTTTTATGATTTTATAGGCAGTACGTCCTAATTCAATTCTATTTTGTGCAATAGTAGTGATAGATGGTGTGCTGTATTTTGACGAAGGCAAATTATCATATCCTACTATGCAAATGTCCTCAGGGACTTTTATATTATTTTTAAGAAGTATTTTTACAGCTTGAGCAGCTATCTCATCAGATGCACAAATAACAGCATCAGCCTTTGCCACAGACATAACAACGCTATCCTTGAATTTATGAGTAAAGCTTGCGTATGAAGCATAGCTTAGTGTAAGCTCATACTTTTTCAAAGCCTTTTCATACGCTTCCTTTCTTTCAATAGTAACAAGGCTATCCTCCTCGCCACCGATAAAAGCAAACTTTCTCCTACCTAATTGATATAAATGCTGAACTGCCTGTCTTATCCCACAAGCACTGTCGCTTCCTATCCTTGCAGCATACTGAGAATCACATTCATCATCTAAAACTACTGCAGGAAGCTGATTTTCCTCCATCTTCCGAACAAATCTTTCATGAGGCTTAAATCCGACAAAAAAGCTGCCGCTGTAATCATCAAAATTAAACTTGTTCACATATGAACCTGTTCTCATTTCTTCTTCATTTACGGTTAAAATGGTTACACCAAGGCTATCCTCTTTAGCTGCTGATTGAAATCCCATTAAAAGCTCGTAGCCAAACTGATTAATATCGGAGTAATCAATTGCATAAAAAAGCATTAAAACATTGCTCCTGAAATTCATATCAGTTTTATCCACATATCCCATCTCAATAGCACAAGACAATATCATTTCACGAGTTTTCTTACTAATATCCGTCGCATCGGATAATGCCTTTGAAACAGTGCTTTTAGAAACACCAAGCTTATCTGCAATATCCTTGATAGTAACCTTTTTTCCCATATAAAACCTCCAATTATCCTTTTACTGCCCCGCTTGTTATTCCTGAAACATAGAACTTTTGAGTAGCTATAAACAGTATTGCAATAGGAATTGAAACTAATACTCCACCTGCAGCAAATCTTGTATAATAGGTGGAAATAAACTCACGTTCCAACATTTTAAATAATCCTAGGGCGATTGTATAATTTTCATACTTATCTCCCATTATAACACTTGCAAAAATAAAGTCAACCCATGGGCCCATAAAAGACATTAAAATTGTATAAATAATTATAGGTTTTGACATAGGGATTGTTATTTTCCAAAAAACCTGCCACCTCGTAGCCCCATCTAAAATTGCTGCCTCATCAAAGGACTTTGGTACCGTATCAAAAAATCCTTTTGCTATATAAAATCCAAGTCCCGAAGAGCATGAATATACTAAAATCAAGGCTGCTAATGACTGAGTAATACCAAATCCTTTAAGTATGTAATAAACTGCAATCATAGACATAAAAGCAGGGAACATTCCTAATATAAGAGCAATGTTCATCAATGGCTTACGCATTTTAAAACGCAGCCTTGACATAGTATAGGAAACAGAAAGAACGAAAAATGTCGATATAATACATGTAATGATGGCTACAAACAGCGTATTCATAAACCATTTGCCATAATAAAACTGATCTGTTTCAGTAAAAAGTCGGATATAATTATCTAAAGTATAACCCTTTGGCAAGAAATAAGGTGTAAATGAACCTGGCTCTTCCCTAAAGGAAGTCAATATCAAAAGGAATATTGGAAATACCCATATTATGGATAAAATTATCAGCACAATATAGCTTACAATAGTTCCGCCCTTTTGACGTTTTTTCGCACTGGAATTATCATAATAAGTGGCGAAGTCGTTTTTTTCTTTTTTAATCATTACTGAAACTCCTCCTCGTTATTATAAGATTTTGAATTTCTATAAGTAATTAGTGAAAATACTGCCGAAAGGACAAACACTATAATTCCGATTGTAGATGCATAGTTATAATCCTTAGAGTTTACAGTAAGCTTGTATAACCAAGTTACTAACAAATCCGTATGACCAGCTTGATAATAATCCAGATTAGACGGGCCGCCTCCACTCAGCAGATAAATAATATTAAAGTTATTTAAGTTTCCAATAAACTGAGTTATTAAATAAGGTGCTGTTACAAAAAGCATATATGGTAGTGTTATTTTTTTAAACATCACATAAGGGCTTGCACCATCAATCCTTGCAGACTCGTATAAATCAGCTGGTATATTCATTAAAATACCAGTTGTAATAAGCATCGAATACGGAATGCCAACCCAAAAGTTTACCAATACAATAGTGAATTTTGCCAGCAATGGATCGGATAAAAACCTTATTTTTTCAGTGATAAGACCCAAATCCAGTAAAAGCATATTAATAGCACCATCATTGTTCAAAAGATTTCTCATTAACAATAGCGATACAAACTGTGGTACAGCAATTGATAAAACAAAAATAGTTCTCCAGAAAGCCTTGAATTTTATATCTTTTTTATTAATTAGCATTGCTAAGAGCATACCTAAAATATAGTTTCCAAAGGTTGCTACAACAGCCCAGATAATTGTCCATATCAATATTGGGAAAAACGTGCTGCCTAGAACTGAATTTGAAGAAAACATAACCTTGAAGTTTTTTATTCCAACCCATGAAAACAAGTTTCCCGGCGGCTGATGCACACTATCATAGTTAGTAAAAGCTATACTTATCATATAAATTAAAGGGAGGATTGTGAAAAGCAGAACACCTGTAATCGGTAAAAATAATAGAGTTTTATAAAGCTTTTGATCAAAAAAGTCCTTTACATCATCTATAAAATTATTTACCTTTCCACCCTTCTTTTTTATAAGCTGTGTTTCGTAAGCTGACGATATAGAAATTCTCCAAAAAGTTACAAAAGCTATTGTGACCATAACTGATAGGATTCCGAAAAGCAAAAATTTCATGGAATTGTCGCCATCTTGAAGAATTTCAATACCTAATTCCTCATCAAATGCCCATCCCTGCTGCTTTGTACCAAGTGACTTTAAGCCTAACATATCATTCCATCCGGTTTTAACCATATAGTAAAAGTACCCTATTTCAACGGATAGGAATAATAGTCCTTTTATAAATTGTTTTCTGACAATTGAGCCAAAGCCCATAATTACAAAAGAGATTTTAGTAGCAAAATCACCTCGTGCAAAGGTTTTGCCCAACCCTAAAAAGAATAGTCCTATATTTTTTATCAGCATCCAAATGCCTTTGGGGATAGCCAATATAAAACCAAACAACCCCTTACCAAGTGCTTTAAAAAAGTTTCCTAGCTTTATAAAAACTTTTTTGTACCACGGAAGAAAGAAAAAATCTATACTCGTCATGTGAATCTCCCAGTTTACTTAAAATTTAATTATAGTTAAAATATTTTTAACTATACCGTATAAGGGGGCTAAAGCCCCCATTATATCGATAAAAGTGAATTATGTAAGAGTAGAAAGAATAGACTCTACCAACTTATCAAGTCTTTCTTGTACGTTATCAACAGTAATCTCTTTATTTACAATTGCTGCGCCAAATGCCTCAGCTGGAGTCCAGAAATTACCCATCTGTGGGATTGTTGACTGTAATGTAGCATATTGTGCTTGTTCAGCAGCTGCTGCTACAACAGGATTTGAAGAAAGTGCATCCTTATCGCCGGCAAGCTCTTTATTTGTTGGTGCAAAGCTTCTCTTTTCAAAGCGAATCTTTTGACACTCATAGCTTGTTAAATAATCAGCAAGTGCCATAGCTTCCATTGGAGATTTTGTCTGCGAATTAATACCAATCAATTTAAAGTTAGCCATTGAACCAAGATTTGTTGTTGTTCCATCTTCAAATGTAACAGTTGGAAGCTTAGTTACACCAAAATCATCACCAAGGCTCTTTTTAATATCTTCAGCATTCCAGCTTCCTGAAATTGTTGCACCGAGTTTTCTGTCAGCAAAATCAGCTTTTGTAATATCATCATCTGTCAATTTAAACTTAGAATTATTAGCAAGGCTAATAAGATACTTAGCTGCTAAGAGTCCCTTTTCGTTGTTAAAGTCGCATTTTGTAGGGTCTGTTCCATCATCACCGAACAGCTTAGCGCCTGCAGCAAAGAAAAATCCTGCATTATACCAACCATTATCCATATCAAATGAGAAATTTACTACATCCCCACCCAAGTTTTTAGAAAGAATTGTTTCTAGTGACTTTACGTCTTCATCGCTCAAATATTTCTTATCATAGTACATAAAATATGTGTCGGAAGATGAAGGATAAGCATATAAATCATCTCCAACCTTGCTTGCATTGATAGATGCATCAATATTATCAGCAATTATTCTATCCTTGTTCTTAGTAATTTTGTAAAGAGCACCTGCACTCTGCAATTCACCAAGCTGATCACTAGCAAAAGCAAATACGTCTGCTGCTGCTTCTGTATCCTTTAAAACCTCACTTTTTGCATCGGCCTCACTTACAACACCAAACTCGATGTTCCAAGTAGTATCAGGATATTTCTTCTTGAAACTTTCAACCATTTCTTTTACAATTTCCTGATCCTCTTGTGATGCCCAAACCTTTAAAGATGCACTTTCCTTCAATTGGTATTCATCACTGCCAGTATTTGAGGTACCGCCTGAATTTTGAGAATCACTTTTTGATTCTGATTTGCTTGAATTGCTATCATTGCTACAAGCAGTTGCCGCTAGTAGCATTGAAAGACTCATAATAACCGCTAAAATCTTTTTCATTATTCTCCTCCTGAATATTTGATTGTACAAGCCATCATGACTTGCTTATATTTCTTTCTGTAACACAGAAGAAAATCCGTTAAAGTTTTATTGGGGAAACATCCCATATTTCCTTAGCATAGCTGTCTATTGTTCTATCAGAGCTAAACTTTCCTGCATTGCACATATTAATCCAACATTTGCTTAAAAATTCTGTTTTATTAGTAGCAAAGTCCTTGTTTATGCTTAGCTTTGCTTTAATATAGCTGTCAAAGTCACCTAATAGATAATAGTTATCAGCCTCATGCCATGACGCCCCTGTAATAAGGGAATCATACAGCTCCTTAAATTGACCTGTTCCGCCATCATCAAAGGTTCCATCAATTAAAGTTTCTACAACCTTTTTCAGCTTTTCATTGTCCTTTAAAACCTTTTCAGGGTCATAATCTGCCATTATTTCATTCAATTGTTCAACCCTTGCACCGAAAATATAGTTATTTTCTTCACCGGCTTCTTCTACTATTTCTACATTAGCACCATCATATGTGCCTAGCGTAACAGTACCATTAAGCATAAATTTCATGTTTCCTGTTCCCGATGCCTCTGTGCCGGCTGTTGATATTTGCTCTGAAACATCTGCACCACTAACCAATTTTTCAGCATAGGATACATTATAATTCTGAACAAAGACAACTTTAATCAAATCACTTACTTCATTATCCGATGAAATCAGCTTTGCTATTTCATTAATATATTTAATTATAGCTTTTGCTCTTGCATATCCAGGTGCAGATTTAGCACCAAAAATAAATGTTGTGGGATAAAAATCCTTTATACTTCCATCCTTTATTCCGTTATAAATATACAATATGGAAAAAGCATTTAGTAGCTGTCTCTTATATTCATGCAATCTCTTTATCTGAATATCATATATTGACGAAGAATTTATCTTTAATCCCTCATGCTTCCTTATATATTCAGCCAGTTTTTCTTTTCTAATTTGCTTTACCTCTTCAAAGCGTGAAATAACAGC
>JAAYSD010000055.1 GCA_012518465.1 Clostridiales bacterium | reverse complement strand
TCATTAATATCCTGACATTTTGATATAGCGACAGAGTCGGTGATTTTGCCACTGCGTACAAGCCTAGCAAGGTCTTGATCAAGAGTAAACATACCGAGATTTTTACCCGTCTGAATAGCTGTAGGTATCTGAAATATTTTCCCATCTCTAATCATAGCCGAAATAGCATCAGTATTGTACATAAGCTCAAGCGACGCCATTCGTCCTCTGCCATCAGCAGTAGGTACAAGGGTCTGTGATATAACTCCTACAAGAGTATTTGCAAGCTGTGCCCTAATCTGATTTTGTGAGTGTGGAGGATAGACATCTATAATACGGTCTAGCGTTTCAGCCGCACCTGTTGTATGCAGAGTGGAAAGTACCAGGTGCCCTGTTTCAGCTGCAGTAACAGCAGCATTAATCGTTTCAAAGTCACGCATCTCACCAACAAGAATAACATCGGGGTCCTCACGCAAAGCAGCTCTTAATGCACCGGCAAAGCTATCCACATCTTGCCCTATTTCCCTTTGATTAATCATACTCTGCTTATGGGTATGAAGATATTCAATAGGATCTTCAATAGTGATAATATGGCACTTTTTATTCCTATTAATATAATCAACCATGGCAGCAAGTGTCGTGGATTTACCCGAGCCTGTCGGCCCTGTCACAAGCACTACTCCACGTGGTGCCATTGAAAAATCCATAAGCAAATCAGGCAATAGCAAATCCTTTAATGTAGGTATATCATTTCTTAGCAATCGCATTGCAACAGCATGATAGCCACGCTGACGATAGACATTAACTCTGTGCCGATGCCCAGATGCAGATACATATGAAAAGTCTGTATCCATACCCTTTGAAATCATCGACTTATGCTTGATTGAAGTAATCTGATTAATTATATTTACAATAATCGGTTCTGTGCAATCAGGGTATCCACTAAATTTCCTAATACTTCCATGCAATCTGACAACAGGTGGTAATCCGGCAGTAAAATGCAAGTCCGAGCAACCAAGCTTTCTTGTTTCATCAAGAATTTTGTTAATATCCATATTAATCTCCATGTCCGTTTCTCCTATTTGACATCCATGTAAAAATATTATTAAAACGTGTATTAAAGCTATAAAATAGCTTTTTGCAAAGTAAAATTATACGCTGTACGTCGCTCTGACAAGCTCTTCTAACGTAGTACGTCCATCAAGCACCATTTCAGCTACATTTTCACGTAAAAGCTTTGTTCCATTCTTTTTTGCCGTCTCATTTATTTCCTCGGCAGTGCCTCCATTAGATATTATTTCCTTTATATCATTAGATGTAACAATTATTTCATGAATAGCTGTCCTTCCCTTTACACCACTTCCACGGCAATGCTTACAGCCATTGGGATTTTGCTTATAAATATACACAGGCTTATCTACTCCTAGCAATCTTAAATCAGCAGGGTCGCTAGCTACCACCTTTTCCTTGCAATGATCGCATAGCAAACGTACAAGACGCTGTGCAATGATACCCACCACCGAAGAGGCAACCATATAAGCCGGTACGCCCATATCTACAAGCCTTAAAATTGTGGAGGCTGCATCATTTGTATGCAGTGTAGATAGAACCAAATGCCCTGTAATAGCTGCACGTATAGCTATATCAGCTGTTTCACCATCACGTATCTCACCCACCATTACAATATCGGGGTCCTGCCTTAAAATAGAACGCAGAGCCGCTGCAAAAGTCATGCCAGCCTTTGCATTTATTTGCACTTGATTTATTCCATCTATTTTTTTCTCAACAGGGTCTTCTACTGTAACAATATTTACATTCGGCTTAGAAAGCTCGCCGATTGTCGCATAAAGAGTAGTTGATTTACCCGAACCAGTCGGTCCGGTAACTAGCATTACTCCATGTGGTGAGCGTATAATACTCTTAAACATTTGATAATTATATTCTGTCATGCCAAGGTCTGTAATTTTTCTAGCCTTTTCATCGGCAGTTGATAAAAGACGAATAACAACCTTTTCACCATAAACGGTCGGAATCGAAGACACACGCACATCAAGAGGAACACTATCAATATTCATACCAAATCGTCCATCTTGAGGAATACGCTTTTCAGCAATATTCATTCCCCCCAAGATTTTCAATCGTGTGACTAATGCACTGTGAAAGGTCGGGAGAATAGGCTTCATCTCTTCTCTTAATTCGCCATCTACACGAAATCTCACCCTCGTCCTATCTTTAAAAGGCTCTATATGAATATCGGAAGCATTCATTCTAAAGGCATTTTGCACCATAGTATTTACAAGCTTTACAATCGGCGCATTATCTATCCTATCGATTGAACCGTCCTGATCAGCATCAAGAATTTCAGTAGGCTGTATCTCACGATTAAGATCGTCCATTACATTACTTACTTGCTGCTGCGAGTACGCCCTGTCAATAGCCTGAACAATAGATGTTTTGGTAGCTAGCATAGCATGGATTTCCATGCCGGTAATTACCTTTAGCTCTTCAAAAATATAAAAGTTTACCGGGTCATTCGTCGCTACTGTAAGCCTATTATTAGTAACAGAATATGCTATAACTGTATGCTTTCTAGCAAGATTTTCAGGTATTTTCTTTACGGCATCAATATTTATCTGTATAGTATCAAGGTCTACATAAGGAACCTTTAATCTCATTGCAAGTGCCTGAGTAAACTGCGTTTCTGAGACAAAATTCATCTCGATAAGTACATCGCCTATCAATTTACCCGGCATCGTTTTTTGCTTTGCCAAAGCTGCTTCTAGCTGTTTTGGTGTAATAAAACCATTCTCTACTAGTATTTGCCCCACAGGCAGATTCTTCATATTTTATAACCCCCAACTATAAATTGTTGTTTTTTATTATAATTTATGTTAAAATATTTATTGTATTATTATTTTAATTACATGAGGTGGAGTATGCAATATTTTTTAATTGTATTTGCATTTATTTTTGGAATAGTTATAGGAAGTTTTTTAAATGTAGTTATCTATCGCACACAAACAGGTGAATCGATCGCTAAGGGACGCTCACACTGTGCAAATTGTCAGCACGCACTCAAAGCACTTGACTTAATCCCGATACTTAGTTACATATTTTTAAAAGGAAGGTGCAGATATTGTAATGAAAAAATATCACCACGGTATATGATAGTAGAAGCAATTACAGGACTTTGCTTTGCACTTTCTATATCGGTTTTTGGTATAGGCTTTGAATTTATAGTAAGCATCACGCTATTCAGCTTTTTAATTTGCTTAAGTTTTATAGATATTGATATAATGGAGATACCATACTGGTCAACTATCTCTGTTGCCACTTTAGGAATCATCAGCAAAATTACAGATATAATTGTATACAATCAGCCTATTAAAGCAGTAATCATCGAAGCATTAGTAGGTGCAATCTGCATATCTTTACCCTTTGCCATACTTGCATTTTTTAACGCTATGGGGGGCGGTGATGTTCAGCTAATGGCCGCTAGTGGTATTTTGCTCGGCTATAAAATTATTCCTGCCGCATTAATAGGCATTGTCCTCGGCGGAATTTATGGATTAATTATCATAATAAAAAAGCGAAATAGCAAAAGCTGGACAGTAGTAGAGTCTAACTCACCTTATAAAGAAGACAACATTGACAATGAAAACAAAGCCCTCACAGAAATGGTATTCGGCCCATTTTTATCACTGGGAATTGTAGTAGCATTGCTGTGGGGAGAAGAAATAATCCAAGCATATACCAAGCTTTTATAAACTACAAAACTTTTCTTGTGACATAATAGATATAGATGGCTTTTTCTTCATCTAATGAGGTTGGAGAAAAAGCCTCTGCTTTTGTCCTTTTTTCAGAAAAACTTAGCTTGTATTTTTCAACCGACTTGTTAATATTGATATTTTCTAAAAGAAAAGAGTTTTTTTCAGCTGTTCTAATTATATTATCCCCATTTAAATCCGAGGTAGTATATGGAGTCAAGGAAGTCTGCATGGCAGTATCTACAACAGTGCCATCTTCTGCTGTTGCGTACGAAACATCAAAATCGAAGTATATTTTTCCATAATATGAGTCATTAAAAACTTTGGAGAAAAGAAATTTTCCCGATGCATCCGTTTTAATAGCACCTGTGCTTTGGTCTACTGAAAGCTGCTCGTAAACATAACCCTTTTCACCATTTTCACGCACTATAAAATTTATTCTAAAGCATTTAATTTCCTCTGCTAATGTACCATCAGGATATGTATTCAATGGGTATTCATATAAATACTTAAGCTTTCCATCGGCATTTAGCTCGCTCATTTCACTTTCCTTATAGTACTTAAAGACTTTGACATTCGTAGCATATTTAAGCTTTTTTTCAAGTACACTGCTCATATTTGTTACAATCTGGTCTGTAACAGTCTTGCTATTTATATCACTGGCTATTTTCCCCACAACAGCCATTATAGAGAAAATCATTACCATGAATATTGAAATAATAGCCATTACTACAATAAGCTCAACAAGTGTAAAGCCTTTTTTTCTATTCTTCTTCATATGCTAACCTCTTCACGTTCAGTAGCATTATCCATAAATTCCTGGATTATCTGCTTTTTCAGGATAAACTCCACCAATATTACTGCCAAAATAATCATAATTTATTTCTACATCGGATTCAAACTCGAAGGCAACCTTACAGCCATTTATACCTCCACCTTCCCAATTTTCTGAATTCGATATATCAACAGTTGTTGAATTAATCTGTTTTACAAAATATTTATACTTTTCATACTCTCCAGTAGTTATAACATTAAAGTTCTTTATATGAGAGGCATCCTTAAAATTAATCTTAAATTGGCGATAGTACTTTTGACTTTCTGGCACACCACTATCAATTATTTTCACAACCATTCTATACTTTCCACTGCCTAATGATGTGATAGTAAATTCTACTTTATCAATTCCCTTAGAACCGTATAAAACAGAATTAGCCTGCAAAGGTATTCCATCCTCACCATCATCATCGCTATCATCATCTTCATTATTAAGCTCACCAACGTCAGCAACAAAATAATTTAACGGAAAATCCTCATTTGGTTTTCCTCCGTTTTTCTGCATTTCCGCATCAATAACAGCCGAGTCTCCAAAGTCCAGTTTAATATTTCCATCAGCTGAATTGCTCTCATCATATTTCTTTTCATCTTTTAAAATATATATTACCTGATTTTCAACAGTATTATCGATAGTATAATTTTCTCCGTAAATTGAAATAGAGGATTGTAATAGCATAAAGACAATAAGAGATAGTATCGCAAAAATAGCCATTGCGACAATGCACTCTACAAGAGTAAAGCCTTTATTCTTTTTTAAAGCGTCGATTTTCATTTATCCAACCTCTTTCCATTTGTTTAGCACCGTTATTAATATCCCCACACTCTCCAGTTTCTGGTGTAAGTAGGGTCTGCCACATGAGTGTCCTCTGATACTAGGTCTTCCATGCCTATATCCGATTTCAGATAATAATAATAGTTAGAAGAATTTATTACAAAGTCAGAAACAATAATTCCACCAATCATTCTCAAGGCACCACCGGGGCTATGTGCATTAAATGACATATAAGGTGCATAGATATAGCCCGTAAATATATTGTCCATTTCAGCAAAATTCAAAGTAGAATTCATGCCTAAAGCTGTAATATAAATATTAGTATGAGGGTAATTTATTGTACCGTCATCATTTTTAATTTTATTAACCAGAGATGAATTACTATTAATATAGTTACGGTTTATACGATTTAAACCATCCCAATACTCATTCCCACTTTTATCCGTTTTATAATAAACGCCATCAGCACTGGATTTAGATGGTAAAGTTTCAGGAATTTTATTGTATATAAGCTTTGCTGTTTCGTTTCCGTTATAATCAATAGGTTGGTTTTTATAAGCTGTAACGCCATGCTGAGTATACTTTTCTCCACCTAGCAAGAGATAAAAGCTCTCATGTCCTAAAAAATCCTGATTACTTGCTATATAATTTGTACCATCCTTAACTTGAAAAACAACAGCACCCTCCCCTCGGATAAGGATGTTCATACGCAATCCCGTCTTATTAGTTCCTCCTGTAATCCACTTGAAAGCATCATATATGCCATCGCCATCCGTATCCACATTATTCTCCAGATTAATTAGCAGCTTTCTTTTCTTCTGCTCTTCAACAGTAAGCTTTTTAGTATTCCCCATTGAATCAGTAATAGTTGATGTATCTATTATTATGGTAGGTGAATACACTTGATTTTGGTCATTTATTATCTGTCCTATTGTTGTGCTATAATTTATTGTATGAGTGTATTTTCTATCAGTAGAAGAATTATAATAAAATCTTATTTCCTCCTTTTCATTTTTCATAGCATCGTATCCGCTGCTTACAACATCCGAATCCTTTATTTTCCATATGGGGTAAATTTCTTTACCTATCTTTTTATTTATATAAGCTTTTGCTTCCTCCACTGTTTTATAGCTGCCATCAGCGATTGAGCCATCTACCTGCCATGCATCTCCATCATGAACCACAACAAAGCCTAATTCATAAATGGCATT
>JAAYSD010000054.1 GCA_012518465.1 Clostridiales bacterium | reverse complement strand
ATTTATTGAAAAAGGATTTAACCGATTGCTAATAGTGGGTAAATTTTATATGGTAACAAACCACCCTTCTTTAAGGGTGTTTTCTTTTCTGCAAATAAATAATTTTTTATCGATAAACATTGACTTATTTAAAAAGTTATGATATAATGTTATTGTAAAGTTAGGGTTGTATAAAAGTTAATTAATTTTTTCGCTTTAACTGAATTCTCATATGAAGGGAGTGTGTGTGGTGCGTAGCATTTCAAAATCAACTTTACAGAGGCTGCCTATCTATCTTAGCTTTTTAAAGCAGCATTGTGATAGTGAATTTGTATCTGCCACAGTTATTTCTAAAGCCTTGTCATTGAATGATGTACAGGTGAGGAAGGATTTAGCAGCTATAAGCTCAAGTGGCCGGCCAAAAGTAGGTTATTGCAGATGCACTCTTATTTTAGAGCTGGAAAATTTTCTAGGCTATAATGATAATGAAAATGCCGTAATTATTGGCGTTGGTAATTTAGGCACTGCACTCCTTAATTATGAGGGATTTGAACAATATGGCTTGCAAGTGATTGCCGGCTTTGATATTGATGAAAGTAAAATCGATGAAAAACGTAAGATTTTTCATATTAGCAAGCTAAAGGATTTGTGCAAACGTTTAAATATACATATAGGTATTATCACCGTTAATGTAGAACAAGCACAGCTTTGCTGTGATGAGCTTGTCGATGCGGGAATAACAGCAATTTGGAACTTTGCTCCAACGCATTTAAATGTACCGTCTTATGTACACGTTCAAAGAGAAAATATGGCAGCATCTCTTGCTATTTTATCTCGTCATATTAAAGATAATAAAAATAATTAGTGTTCACAATTAATTTGCATAAAGATATATAGATAATGGTAAAACCCTTGGAGGAACAAATGAAAATTAAGGTATGTATCGGTAGCTCTTGCCATTTGAAAGGCTCTAGAATCGTTATTCAAACCTTTCAAAATCAGATTGAAAAGCATAATTTACAGGATGTTATTCAAATGTCAGGTCAGTTTTGTATGAAAAATTGTCAAAATGGCGTGTGTATTATGATTGATGATAAGGCGTTTTCAGTAAATCCAGCTGAGGCTGATTCATTTTTTGAAAAGGAAATTATAACACGTGTAAAGGTGTGCAATGACTGAGTATATTCGATTAAAGACATCTAATTGTCAAAATTGTTATAAATGTATACGAAATTGTCCTGTGAAATCTATAAGATTTTCTGGTAATCAAGCTCATATTGTAAATGATGAATGTATTTTTTGCGGGCATTGTCTTACTGTTTGTCCGCAGAATGCAAAGTATATTCGTGATGATACTGAAATAGTAAAGACTATGATAGCTAGAGGTGAGCATATTTCTGTTAGTATTGCTCCTTCTTTTATTGCTAATTATCCTAATGTTACTATCAAAGCTATGGAAAATGCCTTAAAACAGCTTGGTTTTTCTGCTGTTGAGGAAACGGCAATAGGTGCTACTGCTGTTAAACAAAAGTATGATGAAATTATTAATAAGGGTGAGCAAAAGGTGATTATATCATCTTGTTGTCATTCGGTAAATCTGCTTATTAGAAAATATTTTCCTGAGACGCTTTCATGCCTTGCTAGGGTGGTTAGTCCTATGGCTGCTCATTGTAAAATGCTTAAGGAAAAGAATCCTAATACAAAAACGGTTTTTATCGGCCCTTGTATTTCGAAAAAGGCTGAAGCAGAGGAATATAAGGAATATATTGATTGTGCTCTTACCTTTGAAGAGTTGACAAGATGGTTGAATGAAGAAAACATTACCTTTGATACAATAGAAGATATAAATAATGAGAGCAAAGCTAGACTTTTTCCTATTGCAGGTGGTATTTTAAAATCGATGGAGTGCAGCAACCCCGATTATACTTATATCACTGTTGATGGCGTGGAAAAGTGTATAAAAGCACTTACTGATATAAAAAATGGTGAGCTTGAAAATGTGTTTATTGAAATGTCTGTGTGCATTGGCAGCTGTATCGGCGGGCCGGCAATGGAGAGAAATCATCATTCTCTTATTAGGGATAATATAGTTATTGAAAAATATGCGGGAGATAAGGATTTTAGTATAATTAATCTTGACGAAGAAGAAATTAAGCATGAGCATAGGTATATCGGTACTCATTCCACTATGCCAAGTGAACGTGAGATTAAAGAAATACTAAAAAAGATGGGGAAGACTCTTCCAGAGCATGAGCTTGATTGTGGTACCTGTGGCTATAATACCTGTCGGGAAAAGGCTATTGCAGTGTATCATGGTAAGGCTGATTTATCTATGTGTCTGCCGTTTTTAAAGGAAAAAGCAGAAAACTTTTCAGATAATATTATTAAAAATACTCCTAATGCAATTATAGTTATGAATGAAAGCTTAGAAATTCAGCAAATTAATAAGGCGGCTTTGAAATTAATGAACATTAACGCAGCACCTGATGTCTTAGGTGATAGCGTGGTAAGGATTTTACCTCCTCAGGATTTTGTTGATATTCTTAATTCTTCAAAAAGATTGATAACAACAAAGCAATATCTGTCAGAATATAATTGCTATGTAGAGAAAATAATAGTTTATGATAAAAGCTATCATCTGATCATTTGTATAATGAGGGATATAACAGATGAGGAGCGTTCAAAGGCTGCTAAGAATGAAGTTAGCAGACAAGCTATTGAAATAACTAATGAAATAATACAAAAGCAGATGAGATCAGTGCAGGAAATAGCATCCTTGCTAGGTGAAACTACTGCCGAAACTCAAGTGGCTTTAACACGCCTAAAGGAGAGCTTGTCCTATGACTGAGTTATGTGCTGATATAGGATATTATAGCCTTAATAAATTTGGTGAGGAGCTTTGCGGCGATCAGGTTTCTGTTATTGAACAGGAGAATAATTCTATTGTTGTTGTTTTAGCTGATGGGCTTGGCAGTGGGGTAAAGGCTTGTATACTATCAACTCTTACCTCAAAAATTATTTCCACGATGATGGCAGGTAAAATGAGCGTGGAGGATTGCGTTAATACGGTTGCTCATACTTTACCGGTATGCTCTATACGTGGTGTTGCATACTCTACCTTTACAATTATACGTATTTCACAGGCTTTAAGAGAAGCTGAAATAATTCAATATGATAACCCTAATGTTATTTTAATAAGAAATGGTAAGAATGTTGAAATACCAGCAACTGAATTAATTATTGATGGTAAGAAAATATTAAAATCAAAGATTTCTATTTATGAAAATGATGTTTTTATTTCAATGAGTGATGGCGCTACCTATGCAGGCGTCGGTAAAAAGATGAACTTTGGATGGCAAAGAGATAATATAGCAAAGTTTATGGAAATGATGTATGATATAGGTTTTACTGCAAAAACTCTTTCAACTATACTTTTAGAGCAATGTAATAAGCTTTATGAGAATGAGCCGGGTGATGATACTACTGTTTGTGTTTTAAAAATCAGAAGAAGAGAGCCTGTTAGCTTAGTTGTTGGTCCTCCATCAAACCCTGATGATGTTAAAAAGATGATGTCATTGTTTTTTGCTAAGGAGGGAAAGCATATAGTTTGCGGGGGTACAACATCAACCTTAGCAGCTGAATATTTAGACAAACCTTTAGTGCCCAGCCTTGATTATCATGATGATGAAATACCTCCTATGGCGAGTATAGAGGGGGTTGACCTTGTTACTGAAGGGGTTATCACTATAAACAAAGTGCTGTCATATGCACAAAATTACCTAGAGGATAACCAAAGCTACAAGGAATGGAGCTATAAAAAAGATGGTGCATCTAAAATTGCGAGAATGTTGTTTGAGGATGCGACAGATATTAATTTTTATGTGGGAATGGCTGTAAATCCAGCTCATCAAAACCCTGATTTGCCAATAAGCTTTAATATAAAAATGCGATTGGTAAATGAGTTGTCGGCTTGTTTAAGAAAAATGGGCAAAACAATAAATGTAAGCTACTTTTAATAATATATTTTATAGAGATAAAAAGGTTCACAATAGATATATAGTGTAGAACAAAAGAAAGGCAAGATAATGAGAAAATTTGATACACAGGTGCAATATCTGAAATATAAGGTATTAAGGGAGGTTGCACGACAGCACTGGGATGGAAGGCTTTTGCATGAGCTTTGGAATATTCCTAAAACAATAATAAGTGGTAATGTTCCTACTACAAGGTGCTGTGTATATAAGGAAAGAGCAATTGTTTCTGAGCGGGTAAAGCTTGCAATGGGCGGCGATAGAGAAAATCCTAATGTGATTGAAGTAATTAAGCTTGCGTGTGATGAATGTCCGGTCAGCGGCTATGAAGTTACTGCCTCGTGTCGTGGCTGCTTGGCTCATAGGTGTGAGGATGTTTGCCCAAAGGGAGCAATTAGCTTTGATTCAAATAGAAAAGCATATATTGATAAAACAAAATGTATAGAGTGTGGTTTATGTGCTAAGGCTTGTCAATTTAATGCTATTTCTAATAATAAGCGTCCTTGCCAATCGGCATGTAAGGTCAAAGCAATCACTATGGACGATGAAAAGGCAGCTGAAATTGATGAAAGTAAATGCATAGCCTGTGGTGCTTGTGTTTATCAATGCCCCTTTGGCGCTATTATGGATAAATCTTTTATCATTGATGCTATTGATATTCTAAAAGCTAGTAAAGGAAATACAAAGTATAATACATATGCTGTTGTTGCACCATCTATTTCAAGTCAATTTAGCTATGCTAAGCTAGGTCAGGTGGTAACTGCCATTAAAAAGCTTGGTTTTCATGAAGTGGTAGAGGCTGCTCTTGGAGCTGATATGGTAGCATATAAGGAAAGCGAAGAGCTGATTGAAAAAGGCTTTCTTACAAGCTCTTGTTGTCCGGCATTTGTAATGCATATAGAAAAGCAATATCCTAATTTAATTGATAATATTTCGCATAATCTTTCGCCAATGGCTGAGATATCAAGATATATTAAAAGCGTAGATGAAAATGCAAAGGTTATATTTATTGGTCCTTGCACTGCTAAGAAAATGGAATTTCAAAAGGAAAGTGTTAGTCCGTATGTAGATTGCGTACTTACCTTTGAAGAGCTTCAGGCTTTATTTGACAGCAGGGCTTTTGATATTACTGCTTTTGAAGAAGATGTACTTGATAATGCCTCATTCTATGGAAGAATTTTTGCTAGAAGCGGAGGACTTGCTGATGCAGTTGCACAGGCTATTAAGGAGCATGGCTCGGACTTTGAGTTAAACGCTATTGCTTGTGATGGCATTGAAGAATGTAATAAAGCCTTAATTAGAGCTAATAGAAAGCTGTTGCCTAATAACTTTATTGAGGGCATGGCTTGTGTTGGCGGCTGTATAGGCGGTGCAGGCTGTCTTGCACATGGTGCAAAGGATAGAACGCAGGTTGACAAATATGGTAAGGAAGCAATGGAAAAAACAATTAAAGACGCTATTGTAGCAGTCAGTTTAAAATAATTTGTTAGTTAATAGTCATTATTTTTCATTAAACGTGGTTTTGTTTATGTTAATATAGTAATTTAGTTTTGTAATTTTATCTTTTTTAAAAAGATAATGCTCTCCCTTTCAAGAGCAGTGTTTTGCTAAACAACGTTTTCCTTTCACGAAAAATAATGACTATTTCTAAATATATTTAAAAATTTATGTTTATACAAAATTCGCTTGACTTTATTAAAAAAAGGTATAAAATATATGAGGTTTGTTTAAGTTATTATTTAAAATTTTATATAATTTTCACAAAACAACCTTGATTTTAACAATGATAAATGTTAAAATTAATTATAATAAACTCAGGTGGTGTTGTATATCATGCTAGGAGAAACCTCAAATGCTAGTAAGTGCATAAGTGTTTTTATCTCAGCTAAAATTGGATATCCGATTAATATAAAAAGCAATGGAAATTTAATACAAGATATAGAAAATAAACCCTTGGAAGAGGTATTGCACGCTGAAGATTATCCCTCTTTTTTAGAGGTGCTTAGTGAAGTGCTTTCAGGGGAAGAAAAAGTTTTAAGTGTTCATTCACGCTTTGTTGTGGGTGAAAGCTATAATTGGTTTTACATAAAGGCAGGTGCAGTACTGTCAGATGGTGAGGTAAGTGGAGTTAGCGGCTTTATGTTTGATGTTAGTGAGTATTTGCAGTATGCTCCTAATGACTTGGTTATACGTGAATATAACAGGCGTTCCATAATTAAAAATAATGCAGTAAAATATAGTGAAATTCCTTTGGTGGATATTGTTGAAAAACAGTATCTTGATAATATTCAAAAAACTTTTTTAAATTTCTCAGGGTTATATAGTGCAATTTTAGATTCTGATTATAATATAATTTCAGTGGGCAACAGAGAGTATAAAAAGGTTAAACCGGATAAATTTAAATATTCCTTGCAAAAGGTAATAAGGATAGAGCAGCAGGATGCTGCTTATTGGACAATAGCCTCTGATAATAAGGCTTTGGTCGATAAGTATTCTAATATCCTTGATATACTGTCAACTACTGTATCCAGACTTGCAAATTCATATGTGTTGGTTTTAAAGGAAATTGACAATTCAAGAAATACAAGTAAAATTCTTGGGCAAAGTATAGAAGAGCAGATTTTCTTAAAAAATATTTATTCAATAATACTTGAAAATGAAAATACAAATATTGTTATGGAAAAGCTGCTAAAATATTCGGGAGAATTTTTCAGTCTTGATAGAATTGCTATATATTTAAAATCAGGCAATGATTTAATAAAAGGCTACTGCTGGTCAAAATGTGGTGCTGATTTTGGTGATTACAAGCTGCAACCTAGCTCTTTGCAGGAGCTTTCTCTTATACTTCAAGAGGAAGAGGCGTATTTTTCCAGAGATAATTTTATTCAATTGCCATTTTCACATAAATGCACTTCATATGCAGCGGCAAATCTATTTGGTGTCGGTGAAAACATTGGTTTGATTTTTTTTGAAGATTTTAAAAATGAGCGAAAATGGTTTTTACGTGAAACAAAGCTAATAAAAACTATTTCGCAAATTTTTTCTACTGTTGTTGTTCGTGCTATGGTAGAAAAAAGGCTTGCTGTATCACAGCAGGCACTTAAAAAACAGGCTTTTACTGACCCTATTACGGGACTTGCAAATAGGGCAAAATGCGAAAGGGTTTTAACAAAGCTATTAAAAAATAAAAGCAGTGGTATTGTACTGGCTATGGAGATTACTAATTTTAGAAAAACCGGTGAGCTATTTGGTTTTAGCTACGCTGAGATGCTTTTAAAATCCATTGCTGACTACATTGATTTTTTGCCTTTTGAAAATAAGAGGGTTTTTAGATATAGCGAAAATGTTTTTGTTATTGTTTTAAATGACACTACTCTTCAAAAAGGTGTAGAATTTGCAAATAAGCTTATCTCAAAGTTTAAGCTGCCATGGTACCTTGATACCAATCAGCATTTAATTCATACTAGTATCGGTATTTCAAAATATCCTTATAATGGCACGAGCTTTGATGAAGTCACAAATTCAGCCATGCTAGCTATGTATCGTTCTAAGGAATATAGTAATAATTCCTATACAATTTATGCTAAGGATTTTCAGCTCGAGGCTAGTTACAGCAAAGAACTTGAATCACGTATGAAAGCTGCCATTGAAAACGATTTTGAGGGGTTTTATGTTGTTTATCAGCCTGTTGTCGATGGCTTAGGAAATATTAAGTCATGTGAAGCGTTTGTAAGATGGAAGGATGAAAAATACGGCTGTGTAATGACCTCCGTCTTTATTGAATTGGCTGAATATCTGGGTATTTCTGATAAAATTGATACCTTTGTTTTGGATGAGGCTTGTAGGGCGAGTGTTGATTTTATGAAAATATTCGGTTCTGATTTTACAGTAAGTGTTAATGTTACTGCTCATGAACTTCAGAGCAAGGCAATTATTAAAAAAGTTTTGGCTTTGCTAGAAAAGTATAATTTACCTCCTCAAAATCTTATACTGGAGATTCCTGAAACTGCTCAGGCAAATTTTATCAATGATACTAATGCTTGTCTGACAGCATTAAGGGGAATAGGAGTAGGAATTACAGCTGATAGCTTTGGCAGAGATTATCTTTCTTTATCTGCTCTAAGAAATTCTTTTATAAATATGGTTAAAATCGATAAGGATATTTTTATTAATGAGAGTGATGAATTTTCACGTATTTTAGCACATTCTATTATCGAGCTTGCACACAGCAGAAATATTAAGGTATGCGTTAAAGGGATTGAGATTGAACAGGAAATGGAAAAAATTAATCAGTTTTATTGTGATTTAACACAAGGATATTATATTTCTGAGCCACTTAGCAAAGAAGAAATGCAGGATTTTAACTGTGATATTTTAAATACTAAAAATGTAAGATGATTTGTGAAAAAAGACTAAGATTTATTATTTTTCTTAGTCTTTTTATGTTAAATAACGAAAATTGCTGAATTTTGCAAATAACTTTATAATAATATTGCAAAAAGTTTAAATTCAGTTTATACTAAAATAAGTATATGTATTTTCTTTATATAAAAAATTGAGAAAAGCTATGTATTTTAATAAATTAAAACAATCTTAGGTACAACTTACGGAGGCATTTTGAAAGAGTTTATTAAATCTGTTAAAAGGTATTTGAAGAGCCTTGATTATCTGCTGATTTTATTATGCGTATCGGCAGGAATTTTCAGTATTATTTTATTATATTCTATATATAAAAATGGGTTTGTACCTAGCTTGAGTCAGGTAAAAACACAGATTTTTTCACTTGTTTTAGGACTAATAGCAGCTTTAATAGTTGCTGCTATTGATTATAAGTTTATTTCTAAAATGTGGTTTTTATATGCACCATTAGCTTTGATTTTGTCTTTGCTTTTATTTACAAGTCTTGGTGTAACGGTTGAAGGCACTGATGATACTGGTTGGCTTGATTTAGGGTTTATTATGTTTCAGCCTGTTGAAATACTTAAGGTTGCTTTTATCCTTTCGCTATCTACTCATGTATCAAAGCTTAAAGAGAATCTTAATAAGCTGCCGCATCTAGCTTTGGTGTGTTTACATGGTGTAATTCCCGTTTTAATGGTATCTATGCAGGGTGATGATGGCTCGGCATCTGTATTTTTATTTATATTTATTTTTATTGTTTTTTCTGCTGGACTTGCATGGAGATATATTATTACTGCATTAGTTTCACTTCCTGTTGCAGCGTGGGGTATATGGACTTTTGTAATGCAGCCGCATCATAAAATGAGATTCTTGGTGCTGTTTAATCCTGAGATTGATACCTCAGGCACTTATCTTTATCAATCGAATTTGGGTACAATTGCTCTAGGATCTGGGCAGCTGACAGGAAAGGGATTATTTGGTGGGAATTATACTTATGTTCCTGAAATATACAATGATTTTATATTCTCCTATATAGGAATGACTTTAGGCTTTTTAGGCTGTATTGCTACTATTGCTTTACTTGCCTTTATATGTATAAAAATTTTATCTGACAGCCTTATGGCAGTGGATATGCTTGGAAAACTAATATGTACGGGTGTTTTTGCCATGGTATTGTTTCACTCGGTGATAAATATCGGAATGGTACTAAGAGTTGTTCCTGTAATTGGTATTCCCTTGCCTTTTATAAGTGCAGGAGGTACGTCGATGATTTCTCTTTTTGTTTCGATTGGGTTAGTATTAAGCGTTAGAGCACATAGAACTAAAAAGCAATCTATGTTTATAGATAATAAAGAATAATCAGCTTTTAGAGCAAGGAAAGGACAGCAATTTTATGTATAAGCCACAGCTTTATTCTCTTAGTGATATTTATTCAGCAAAGGATTTGGATGGGCAAAAAGTAAGATATGAAAAGGCTGCTCAGAATTTTAGAGAATATTTTAAGACAAATGGCGAGCTGAGGTTTTTTTCAGCTCCAGGCAGAACGGAAATAGGTGGAAACCATACGGACCATAACAAAGGAAAGGTTCTTGCAGCCAGCGTAAATTTGGATATTATCGCTGTTGTAATTCCTACGGATGATAACGTTATCACAATTAAAAGCAAAGGCTTTCCTGAAGATGAGGTTAATCTTAATAGTCTTGATATTAATGCACAAGAAAAAAACACCTCTGCTGCTTTAATTAGAGGTGTCGCAAAGGGATTTTCAAATCATAATTATAAGATAGGAGGATTTAAAGCCTATACAGAATCAAATGTTTTAAAAGGCTCAGGCTTATCTTCATCAGCAGCTTTTGAAGTAATTGTTGGTACTATTTTATCCTATCTATATAATGACGGCTTAATTAACCCTGTGAAAATAGCACAAATTGCACAATATTCTGAAAATGTTTATTTTGGCAAACCATCGGGATTGATGGACCAGATGGCAAGCTCAGTCGGTGGCTTTGTGGCTATTGATTTTAAAGATACTGAATCTCCTGTGATTGAAAATATAAATGTTGAGTTTTCATCATTTAATCATGCTCTTTGCATAATTGATACAAAGGGTGACCATGCTGATTTAACTGCTGAATACTCATCAATTCCTGAAGATATGAAGAATATTGCTTCGTTTTTTTCTGCTGATTGCTTAAGGCAAATAGCCTTGCAAGATGTTTTGCTAAATATTACAGTTTTAAGAGAAAACTATGGAGATAGAGCTGTTTTACGAGCTTTACATTTCTTTCAGGAAAATAATCGTGTGGATAAGCTTGTATTCGCACTGAAAAACAAGGATTTTAATGCTTTTTTATGTAGTATTATAGAAAGTGGAAATTCCTCATATAAGTTTTTACAAAATATAAATCCAACTGGCGAAATCGATAATCAACCTGTTGCTATCGCCATAAATATTGCAGAGGCAATTTTAGCAAGAAAAGGCGCCTGCAGAGTACACGGCGGTGGCTTTGCCGGTACTATACAGGCATTTGTCCCTTTAGATAAGCTCAAGGAATTTAAGCTTAATATAGAAAAAATTTTAGGCAATGATACTTGCCATGTGCTTGAAATTAGAAATGTTGGCGGGGCAGAAGTATCTTTGGCATAGTTTAATCTAGCTTGTATTTTTCACTTGTTTTTATATCTATTGTATGGACAAGTGCTGTTACCTTTGTACCATCTTGACAAAATTCTTCGGATAAAATTTTACCGTTTTTTCTGATTTGTGCAAGCACTCCACCCTTATCATAGGGAATAAGCAATTGCATTTTACAAAAAGTTGGCGGCAATTTTTCGCTGATTTTAGCTAATAATAAATTTATCCCCTTGTTGTTTTTCGCACTAATAAATACTGTGTTTTTATTATTTTCTATCAATCCTTCAGGCAGAAGGTCGCTTTTATTCATCACCTTTAAAACAGGAATATGAGAAGCACCAAGTTCACTAAGCAGCTCCTCAACGACATATGCCTTTTCAAGATAATCACTATCGCTGCAATCAAGCACGTGAAGGATTAAATCAGCGTTTGCTGCTTGCTCAAGCGTGGACTTAAAAGCTTCAATCAAATGGTGGGGAAGTCGTCTTATAAGCCCGACTGTATCGGTTATTAAAACTTTTCTGCCATCTGGCAGCTCTATTCCACGTGAGGTGGGGTCAAGTGTTGCAAAAAGCTTGTTTTCAGCAAGCACATTAGCATTTGTCAGTGTGTTAAGCAAAGTGGATTTTCCTACATTTGTATAGCCGACAATAGCAATAGTTTGTATTAAATCTTTTTTTCGCCTTATATGCGTAAGGTTACGACGTTTTTCAAGCTCTTTTAATTCTTCGTTTAATTTGGAGATTCGGCGTCGTATGTGACGTCTATCGGTTTCAAGCTTTGTTTCACCAGGCCCTCTTGTACCTATTCCTCCGCCAAGCCTTGAGAGCGATATGCCAATGCCTGATAACCGTGGAAGTCTGTATTTAAGCTGTGCTAGCTCTACCTGAAGCTTGCCTTCGCTTGAATTAGCACGTGATGCAAATATATCTAGGATAAGCATTGTTCTATCGATTATGGCGACATTTAGTATTCTTTCAATATTTCTTAGCTGAACGGCAGTCAGCTCATGGTCAAATATAACAAGATTTATATCCTGTGTGTCACAAAGCTCTTTTAATTCAAAAAGCTTTCCTTCACCAAGACAGGTTGAGGAATCAATTGCTGCTTTTCTTTGGATTAATACAGCGACAACATTAGCTTTAGCTGTCTTTGCTAATTCCTCTAGCTCCCTTATGGAGGCTTCAGCATCGTATTCACCATAATCAACACCTGCTAATATAGCTCTTGTATATTGGGATTGGTTATCAAATTTAATCGTATTAGTCATAAAAATCCTTTCAAGTAAAGGGTTAAATTATAAATATTATAAACTAAAATCATTTTTTATGCAACATTTATGTATTAAGATTTTAAATGATTTATTATGGGAAAGGCAATATTTTGGACTTTAAAGTATTTGATGTAATTTTAGTTGGTTCGGGAATATCCGGACTATATGCCGCACTAAATCTTGACGAAAGATTAAATATTCTTATGCTTTCAAAAAGAGAGCTGACATTAAATAATTCGGCATTAGCACAAGGCGGTATTGCTGCAGTTTTAGATAAGGAGAATGACAGCTTTGAGTTGCATATAAAGGATACCCTTATTGCAGGAAATTATAAAAATGATATGGACCATCTTAAAATATTAGTCGAGCAAGGTCCTGTCGATGTGAGAAATCTTAAAAATTTTGGGGTTGAATTTGATACAAATGAGCAAGGGAATGTTAATCTTACCTTAGAGGGAGGACATTCTCGCAGGAGAATAGCTCATCATAAGGACACAACAGGCTTTGAAATTGAAACACGCCTTATTGAGGGGGTTTTAAAGCTAAGAAATGTTACTGTTGTTGATAATTCAGTTCTTACTAGAATGGATAAAAAAGACGATTATTTTCTCGCTGAAGTCTTGCATAATGGGAAATATCATTATTATGCTGCAAAAAATACAGTTTTAGCAACGGGTGGTATAGGCCGTGTTTATAACTATACTACAAATTCTGCTATTGCAACAGGTGATGGAATACAATTTGCCTATAATATGGGTGCTAAAATCAAAAATATTAGCTATATTCAGTTTCATCCTACTGCTTTTGCCGATAAAAATTCCAGAGAATCCTTTCTTATTTCTGAAGCAGTAAGGGGTGAGGGTGCTTATCTCTTAAATTGTAAGGGTGAAAGATTCATGCTGAAATATGAACCCGAACGTAAGGAGCTTGCACCGAGAGATGTTGTTTCGGGCTGTATTTTAAAGGAAAGCAAGAGATTGAATAGTACGGATTTCTTCCTTGATATTTCTCATAAGGACAGTGACTATGTAAAAAATAGATTTCCTATGATTTATCAAAAGGTGCTTGAAAAGGGCTTTGATATGGCGAAAGAGCCGATACCTATATTTCCCTGTCAGCATTATTTAATGGGCGGAATTGATGTTGATTTAAACAGTGAAAGTACTATAAATGGTCTGTATGCAGCTGGTGAATGTTCGCATACCGGTGTTCATGGGCAAAATAGGCTTGCTAGTAATTCATTGCTAGAGGCATTAGTATTTTCACGATTAGCTGCTGAAGATATAAATAGAAAGGTACAGGAAATTGACAACGCTAAGCAAGTGAGCTATGAGTTTTCTTCTCCTGAGGGCAAAAAAATACCTAAAGGAGTAAGAACTGAAATTCGTTCAATTATGCAGGAGGCATTTTTTGTCGAACCTCATTATGATGAGTGTATAAGTGGTCTTGTGCGTGTTAAGGAACTTATGTCATTGTTTGATGATAATATTTATCAGATTGACAGAGATTATGTTGAAGCTAGGTCTATTACTACCCTTGCTTATTTGATATTAAGTGAAATAAAGGAAAGATTTGAAAAGGGGCATGATAAATGATATTACAATTTTACGTTGATGATTTAATTAAAAGTGCATTGCTAGAGGATATAAATTATATTGACTCTACTACTGATTTGCTAATAGATGAAAATGAAATTTCCGATGCTTATTTCATAGCAAAGGATGATGGGGTAATATCAGGACTTGATGTTGCTATCAGAGTATTTGAATTACTTGATAACGAGGTTAAGACAACAAAATATTTTAAAGATGGGGATGTAGTAAGCAAGGGCGATAAAATTGCAGATTTTATGGGGAAGACAAGAGCCTTGCTTAAGGGTGAGAGAACGGCACTGAATATACTTCAGCATATGAGTGGAATTTCCACCTATACCTCACATTGTGTTGAGCTTATCAAGGGTACTGCTGCTAGCATTGCTGATACGAGAAAAACATTACCGGGTTTACGAGCTTTGCAAAAATATGCAGTAATGATGGGTGGAGGTAAAAACCACAGGTACAATTTATCAGATGCTGCTATGATAAAGGATAATCATATTGAGGCATATGGCTCAATTACTGGTGCTGTTAATGCATTGAGGCAGAAAGCAGGACATATGCTTAAAATTGAAGTGGAAACAAGAAATCTTGATGAGCTGAGGGAAGCTTTACAGGTAAAAGCAGATGTAATTATGCTTGATAATATGGATTGTGATACTATGAGGATGGCAGTAAAAATTAATAATTCTCAAGCAAAGCTGGAGGCTTCAGGGAATATAACTATGGATAATATAAGACAGGTTGCACAAACAGGTGTTGATATAATCAGCCTTGGTGCATTAACACATTCTGTCAAGGCTTTTGATATTAGTATGAGAATAGATTCGTCAAAATAATAGTATTTTTTATAAAAAACTATTGTAATTTAGACTAATGTGGTATATAATTATATTTATGAAATTGCTCCGTTTTTTTAAAAATGGAGCAATAAAAAATACTAAATTATTGGAGTATGTTTAAATGACAAAGACAAAAATTTATATGGACAATGCTGCTACTACAAAGCTTAGCGATAAAGCTTTTGAGGCTATGGTGCCATTTCTTATAGATTCCTATGGAAATGCCTCATCCATATATGCTTTAGGCAGAGAAGCACAAATTGCACTGACAAACTCTCGTGAAAGCATTGCAAAAAGCCTTAATTGTGAAGGCAGAGAGATATTTTTTACAAGTGGGGGCAGCGAGGCTGATAATTGGGCTATAAAAGGTGCGGCCTTACAGATGCTTAAAAAAGGCAAAAAGCATATTATTACAACAGAATTTGAGCATCATGCAGTGCTGCACGTGCTTGACGGTTTAAAAAAACAGGGCTTTGAAATTACTTATCTCCCTGTAAATGAAAATGGTGTTGTAAAGGTTTCTGATTTTGAAAATGCAATTCGTGAGGATACGGGTTTTTCTTCAATTATGTTTGTAAATAATGAGATTGGTACAATTCAACCAATATCTGAAATCGGCAGTATTTGCAAGGAAAAGGGAATTTGTTTTCATACTGATGCAGTTCAAGCGATAGGAAATGTAAAAATCAATATAAAAGAGCTTAATGTGGATATGCTTTCTATTTCTGCTCATAAGATTCATGGGCCAAAGGGCGTCGGCTTATTATATATTAGAAAGGGTCTGAGAATTCCTAATCTTATTGAGGGTGGTGCTCAGGAAATGAATAGGAGAGCAGGCACTGAAAATATAGCCGGAATAGTAGGCTTTTCACAGGCACTTAAAGAAAGTGTTAGAAATTTAGATGATAAAAATTCAAGGCTTATAAGGTTAAGAGATAAAATTATAGAAAATTTTATGAAAATTGAAAGAGTTCATCTTAATGGCGATTTAGAAAAGCGTGTGCCTGCAAATCTTAATTTTTCTTTTGAAGGTGTTGAGGGAGAATCATTGTTGCTTATGCTTGACCAAAAGGGTATTGCAGCATCTTCGGGTTCTGCTTGTACATCGGGTTCGCTTGATCCGTCTCATGTTTTATTGGCGCTTGGATTGCCTCATGAGGTTGCACATGGCTCTCTTAGACTTTCTATGAGTGACTTAACAACAGAAAAGGAAGTAGATGAGGTTATCAGTACTGTTCCTGAGATTATTTCATATTTGCGTTCTTTTTCACCGCTGTGGGATCATATTAAAGAAAATGAGAAAAACAAATAGTATTTATCACACTTAGTTGGAATTAATTTAATATTTATATAAAAGCTTTTGAAAGGTAAGGATAAAATGTTATATTCAGATAAGGTAATGGACCATTTTACAAATCCTAGAAATGTAGGTGAACTAGAAGATGCAAATGGCATTGGTGAAATAGGTAATGCTAAATGCGGCGATATAATGAAAATGTATCTTAAAATTGAGGATAATAT
>JAAYSD010000053.1 GCA_012518465.1 Clostridiales bacterium | reverse complement strand
GCTTCCGGATATTCACCTATAATAAAAGCACCGATTGAGGCAATCGCCATAAGAAAATTTTCATCAAAGATTTGTCCTTTTGTAATGTTTTTGGCAGCTCTAATCAGTGTTTCATATCCAACAAGCAAATATGCTGGAAGGAAGATTAAAAGCTTAAGCCATAGAATATTAGGCACAAGCATACCAGCGATAAGTAGGGCTAGGCTGAGTATTATAAATAAAATTTCCTTGCCCTTACCATAAAATTTTTCTTTTTCATCTTCAGATTTTTGGATAGGTTTATTATTTTTTAATTCCATATCTTTTACAGTGATGCCGCTTTCAATTGAGTCCGTAATGCTTTGAACGTGGTTTTTCAGCTCATTATCTGGAATACTATTGTTTAGAGTAAGCTTCATTTCCGTTTTTATGAAGTTAAGCTCTGCGCTTTCAATATACTCGGAAGATTCAAGCTTGCATCTGATTTTTTCGCCGCAATTTGCACAGGTCAGCCCTTCCATTTTAAATGACTTTTCCATATAAACCTCACATATTTTATTAGTTGAGCAAGTATTCAAATATTAAAGAAACATAGATACGTTGCACGCTTGTGCGACTTTTAGGGGTAGCAAGGGGTAAGAAAACTCTTCCCATGAAATTTGAAAATAAAGTCTGCAAGCTAGAACATATTATTCCATAATATGTTCAATGGCATTGTCAAAGACTGTGTTGACATGGTCATCATTTAATGAATAATAAACAGTTTTACCTTTTTTCTCATACTTTACAAGTCTTGCTTGACGAAGAACTCTAAGCTGGTGAGAGATAGCAGAAACTGTCATATCCAAAAGCTCAGCGATTTCGCAAACGCACAAGCTTGATTTTGATAAAGCGTATAAAATCTTTATCCTAGTTTGGTCTGAAACAGCTTTGAAAAACAATGATAATAGCTGAAATTGCTCTTCACTTAGCATTTCGGTTTTTACATGGTCAACAGTGCTTTTATCTACTGTATAGCTTGAGCAGGTGTATTTATTTTTGCCTTGGTCTGCCATAATATCTCCTTATACTTGAACACTTACTCAAATGTTCTATAATTATTATATACCAGTTTAGTGTAGTTGTCAATATATTTTTTGAGTTTTTAAGAAAATTAATTAATAAAATTTCTGTATATTAAACAAGAAAATTTGTGTAAAAAGCAAGCTTCTATAATAGATAATAGCTAATAATTTTTTCATCTACTATCATTTCGATATTTTTTATTTCTTTTTAAAGCCTTTTGAGCATACATTTGCTTATCAGCGTGTTTTATAAATTCATCAATAGTATCGTCAAAATTAGGGGTTTTTGAATAAAATCCAGTACTTGCATTAATCTCATAGGATAGATTTGATTTTTTATTAAAATCTCTTAGTCTATTGTGAAAGTCGGAAATGAAATCTTTAGCTTTTTTCTTGTCAAAATTTGATATAAAAATCACAAATTCATCCCCACCAAATCTAGATGCAACAAAATTACAATCACTTAAGCACTTTATTGTTTTTGCAATCGCTTTTAATGCAATATCACCATTATAATGTCCGTAAATATCATTAATCGGCTTTAATTCATCAAGATCTATTGATATAATTGTGATAGGCAAGCTTTGTTCCTTTGCTTTTGCAAATGCAGGGTCAGCTAGGTTATAAAACCCTCTTCTGTTATTAAGTCCGGTTAATGAATCCTTTACATAAAGTTCTTTATAGTGGTGTGCTAGGTGGGAAATCTCTTGTTTTATACGCAGGTTTTCTAGATTTGCACTTATATTCATGCTCCATATATATAGAGAGTAGAAATTTACATGATAGAAATTGTATTTAAAAGCAACATATCCTATTGCTTTGTCTTGAAAATGAAGAGGAAGGAAAATTATTGAGCTTGCTTCATCAAGATTCTTTTGAAAATCAGGGAGAATTTCAGACGCATGGATATAAGGAGTTTTACAACTAATTTTTTTACCATTCTTTATTCTCAAAAAGACGCTTAGCTGTTGTCCATAACCTTCTTTTATATAATCATCTTTGATAAAAGCCTCATACATTCTGTTAGAATCATTGATAAAGCTATCTGTAATTAAAAACCAAGAGTTTTCATTTACACAGTGAATCATGTTTACAGCGATTTTTTCAGCTGCTTCATCGATGGATGAAGAGCTTGTCATCATCTCGTTCATTCTAATCATTTCAATGTGAAAATAATTGTTGGCTGATATTTCGTCATATAACCCCACCTTTGTAATTTTGGGCAAGCTAAAGGAAATGTCATTACAGCCACATGATTGTGCATAATTAATACTGACGGGCATCATGTAATTTATTTCGCAAGCCTCATTATTTAAGGCTTTATTTAAAATTTCCACAGCCTTCTTTGATAATTTTTCTATATCCACTGTGCCTGTTGTAAGAGATGGATTAAAGTTTACTGCCATTTCTAAGCCGTCATATCCGGAAACACAAATATCTTCGGGAACAGAAATGCCTCTCTCATTCAATCTTTCAATAGCTGCTACTGCCATGACATCGTTTGCACAAATAATAGCCTGAGGGCGTGGTACTTGAGCTAAAAATTTATCTATAATTTCCGGTATTGGTCCACTCCAAAAATAGCCGTTTTCGACACGGTTTTCATCAAAGGGTATACCATTTCTTTTAAGTGTGTTTTTATAAATATTAAGTCTTGCTTTACCGACAGGCCAGCTCGGTGTACCATTAATGAAATTAATATATTTAAAGCCATGCTTGTGTATAAAATGCTCTAAAATATTTTCAATGCAAATATCATGGGGGATAAGTATATTATAACAACCATCAATAGGACAATTAATAGTTATTACGGGAATATTTTTTTTCTTCGCATTTTTAATAATTGACATATAAATATTTTCATTTATAATTGTTTCCGGCAGTATGATAACAGCAGAAAATAAATCTAAATTAACTAGATTGAAAATATTTACTTCGCCTTTTTCATGGGGAGAACCGCTGAAATACCTGCCAAGACAAGTGAAAACAGCAGTGTTATAGCCGAATTGCTGTGCATAAATGCTTATAAAATGGATAATTCGGCTTTGAATTTCATCATTAATACCAGAAAGGCAAAGAGCAATGTTTTTCCGACCTTCAACCATTTTCTCACCCCAATTATATTTTAATTAGCGTTGTTTGTACTGCCAAAACCACCGTTTCTAATTTGCGTAGCATTATCATCAGTAGTAATTCCGTAATTAAAGAATATTCCTTGAGCAAAGGCAGAACCAGCATTAAGCTCAATACTTAGCTTTTGGATGGAATTATTTGTTAGCTTTATTAAAATATGTCCCTCATTATCGGAATAATAGTAGTCGCTGTCGATTATTCCGACAGTGTTATTAAGCATAAGACTGAATTTAAACCCCAGAGAGCTGCGTGGAAAAATTTGCAATACCCAATCCTCTTGCATTTTGACCCTTATCCCTGTTGGTACAATTGCAGTATCACCTGCTTTAAGCTTAAAATCAAAAGGAAGATAAAAATCATATCCAGCAGAGCCGATAGTAGCTCTCAAAGGCAATTTTATATCATTGTAAATACTGTTTATGCTATTAGAGCTTCCGTAAAGCTTTACATAATCTTTTTCGAACTGCTCTAAGCTTATTTTTTCAAATTGTGCAATTTTTTTCATAAATTCACCTAAAAACCATTCACTTCGAGATAGTCATTGTATTTTAATGCCCAGATTTCTGTGTTTTGTGGAACATATTTTTTTATCATATCACTTTGTTCAAGAGATTTTCTAGCATCCGTAATATCTTTCATTTCTCCCAAGCTAATTAAGGAGCAAATCGCATTTCCAATAGCAGTAGCCTCAGTAGGGCCGGCAAAAACAGGGATTCCTAAGGCATTTGCTGTACTTTGGCACAACAAGGCGTCCTTTGTTCCACCGCCTATCATATGTATAAATCTATAATTTTTACCTGTGATTTCAGATATATTTTCATATGACCTTAAAAATTCCATAGAAAGGCTGTCATAAATACATCTCATTATTTCTCCTATTGTTTTAGGAATAAATTGATTGGTATCCTTGCAATACTGCTGAATTTTTAAAGGCATATCATCGGGCGTTGAAAATAAATCATCATTTGGATTGATAAAGCATTTAAAGCTGTCACATTTACTTGCAAAGCTTTCAAGCTCAGAGTATGAGTATTTTTTATTATTTAAGGCATAGTATCTTCTGCTTTCTTGGATAAGCCACAGCCCCATAATATTTTTTAAAAACGTTGTTGTTTTATTAATTCCACCCTCATTTGTAAATCCACTTAAATAAGCTTTTCTAGTAAGAATCGGCTTTGAAATCTCTGTGCCGAAAAGTGTCCATGTGCCACAGCTGATAAATAAAAAGTCATTATATTCGCAGGGAACAGATACAACTGCTGAGGCTGTATCATGTCCTGCTACTGCAATTACTGGTACTTGAGGAATGTTTAACTCGCTTACCAGTTCTTGTTTTACTGTACCGTATTTTTCTCCTGGGAAAATCATTTTGGGAAAAAGCCTTGAAGGCAGTTCAAGCTGTTCGATAAAATCATAGTTCCAGTCATGCATATTTGGGTCAATCAGCTGGGTTGTGCTTGCCATTGTATATTCACTTCTGATTTCGCCAGTAAGCATATAAGCAAATAAATCAGGCATGAGCAGAATGCGTTCAGCTTTAAATAAGTCGTTTATATCATTGTATTTTAAAGATAACAATTGGTAAATAGTGTTTATTCTCATTGGCTGAACGCCAGTTTTTACAAACAGCTCGTAATCATTAATATGTTTTTTAAGCTTTTCAGGAATACCAAAGGTTCTCTCATCTCTGTAATGATGAGGGTTTTCAATCAGTGTACCATCGGTGTTTATCAAACCAAAATCAACACCCCAAGTATCGATGCTGACAGCATCAAAGCCTCCCATAAAAGCGGCGATGGATAGAGAACTCTTTACCTCACTAAAAAGATAATCTATATCCCAATAAATTCCGCTATCTTTATGAATTGGTATATTTTCAAACCTATGGACCTCGGTAAGCTTAAATTTGCTGTTTTCGTATGAAACAAGCATTGCTCTGGCACTGGATGCGCCAAAGTCAAAAACTAAAACTTTACTGCTCATTTTTTCTCCTGTAAGTTATTTACTATATTTTTTGTAGCCCGGATGATTTCCAGGGAAGTTTGAATCTTTTCTGATTTTAATACAAGCGTCAATTTGCTCTCTATTCAGCTCATATACCTTTCCAAGCTGCCTTGCAGTTAGAGTTACCTTTGCGAAATGCTCAAGTGTTTCCATACGATAATAAGC
>JAAYSD010000052.1 GCA_012518465.1 Clostridiales bacterium | reverse complement strand
GTTGAAAATGGCGAGATTAAGGCATTAAAGACGGGAACAGCAAAAATCACAGCTAAAACTATAAATGGACTAAGTGTTGAGTTTGAGGTTGTTGTCAAGGATGAGTCGAGCGAAACCCCCGAAACACCCGAAACACCAGAAACACCTAATGAGCCTAATGAAGACGGAAAGTCAACTGAAAAAGATGAAGTTGAAAATCCTAAAACGGGTTCAATGGCTGCAGTGCCGATAATTGCAGCACTTTCAGGAGCAGCACTTTATATTTCAAGGAAGAGAAAGAAAAAGTAAAAAAGTTTATAAAAGCTCATCTTAAAGTTCATCGATAAGGTGAGCTTTTTTGCTGTTGATAAAGATATGCGTAAAGGAATTGTGATTTTGTCCAAGGCTGCTTGCTTTAACGTCACTTTAGGTATATGCTTTATTTAAAAATCATGTTTTTTAAGAGCTATTGTTAATTTTTCAACTATTTTTTAAAAAATACTTTAAAAATTTAATGTATGAAAACACAATAGCATTTTTTGATCTAATAATTGTTCAAAGTATACAAAAAAACGCTTTTAAATTCCATGAAAAGACGAAATTTTTATTATATTTATATATAGATTTATTTTTTATTATGTGATATAATTACAATGTTACAAAATTAACATAGACATAATCACGTTTAAGGCAAAAACTTTTATGAAAGGAAGGAAGTAAATGGCTTTAAAACAAAGTGCTATCCCTTTTGCGGGTACGGCTGAGCAGGAAGAGCTGCTAATGGCTGTAATCGAAAAGCATAAGGGTGAGGCAGGGGGACTTATGCCGGTTTTGCATGAGGCACAGGAAATATATGGATATTTGCCTATTGAGGTGCAAAACAAAATAGCTTCTGAGCTAAATATCCCCTTAGAAAAAGTGTATGGAGTAGTCAGCTTTTATTCTCAATTTTCAATCAATCCGAAAGGAAAGTACAAGGTTTCAGTATGTCTTGGTACTGCCTGCTATGTGAAAGGAGCAGGTAATCTTTACGAAAAGCTGAAGCAAAAACTGGGTGTAGAAGATGGTGGTATTACCGATGACGGAAAGTTTTCTCTTGAGGCTTGCCGTTGCATTGGAGCTTGTGGACTAGCCCCAGTGCTTACTGTAAATGATGAGGTTTACGGTAGATTGACTGAAAAGGACTTGGATACAATTCTTGCGAAATATAAGGATTAAACCTATTGAACAGCATCTGTGGGAGCTTGTTGTAAACTCTATAAAGGCGGGTGCAGATAATATATTTATTGCCCTGCATATTCTTAAATCAAAGGACTTAATTTTTATAAAGGTAAGTGATAATGCTAAAAGCAATTTACCTATAAAATTAAAAAAAGGTCATGGACTTTACAAATTTGTTAAGGTATGTGAAGGCTTTGGCGGCTTTTGTGAAATTAAGCAGACTGATGAGGGAACAGATGTTTCAGGGAGAATGTGCCTTTCTGTTTTTGGAGAGATTGATTTATCCGAGGTGGAAAAGGACCTGAGAGCAATGGTATTATCCAATCTTAGTGTAAAATTTGCAATAGAGATAAAAACAGATGATGGGGTAAACTTATATCAGCTTTAGGAATTGTAAGTTATCTATTAAGTTAAAAATCAGAATAACACAAAGACAAAACAAATAGCAAAACACATTTTTGAAAGGAAAATTGAATATGAAGACACTTGCTGAGCTTCTTGCGATTAAGGAAAAGCTAGTTGGCGAAATTTCCGCACGCAAGGAACATCACGGCGCAAGAATTGAAGTTGCTATGGGAACAAGCGGGATTGAAGCCGGTGCTAACAAAGTACTTGCAAAGCTTTCCGATTTGATTATCCAGAGTAAAAAGACTGATATTCTTGTCACACAGACACCACAAACGTCTTTAACTGGGAAAGAACCCGTAGTTACGGTTGTTTCTGATGATGGAGAAAAGACAGTTTATATAAATGTTTCTGTTGATGATGCTGAAAAAATAGTAAATCAACATATATTTCAAGGTAAAATAGTAGAAGAATTGACAATTAAATAGGAGGTTGCTTATGTATCGTTCACAAGTGCTAGTTTGTGGTGGTACGGGTTGTACCTCCTCACACAGCGAAAAAGTAATAGCTGCTTTACATAGAGAAATTGAAAAGCATGGCTTGGAAAATGAAATAAAAGTAATACGCACAGGTTGTTTTGGACTATGTGCTTTAGGCCCTATTATGATAGTTTATCCCGAGGGCAGTTTTTACTCAATGATTAGTGAAGACCATATCGCTGAGATAGTCGAAGAGCATTTTGTAAAGGGAAGAGTTGTTACAAAATATCTTTATAAAGAAACTGTTACAGAAGATGGAATTATTTCACTTAATGACACGAATTTTTATAAAAAGCAGCATCGTGTTGCTTTAAGAAACTGCGGTGTTATTGACCCGGAAAATATTGAAGAATACATTGCACGTGATGGCTATCAGGCACTTTGCAAGGCTGTTAATGATATGACAAGTGATGATGTCATCAACACTATAAAAGAAAGCGGTTTACGTGGAAGAGGTGGTGGAGGATTCCCTACCGGCGTAAAATGGAGTTTAGCAAAGGCTAATGATGCAGATCAAAAATATGTAGCTTGTAACGCTGATGAAGGTGATCCGGGTGCATTTATGGATCGATCAGTTTTAGAGGGTGACCCTCATGCGTTGATTGAAGCAATGGCTATTGCAGGCTATGCAATAGGTGCTACAAAGGGCTTTGTATATGTTCGTGCTGAATATCCTATTGCTGTAAAAAGGCTTGATAATGCTATTAAGCAGGCTAGAGAAAGAGGAATTTTAGGCGGCAAGGTTTTCGGCAGTGATTTTGAATTTGATATGGAAATAAGGCTTGGGGCTGGTGCTTTTGTCTGTGGTGAAGAAACTGCACTGATGACCTCTATTGAGGGTAATAGAGGAGAGCCACGTCCACGTCCGCCTTTCCCTGCACAAAAAGGCTTGTTTGGAAAACCGACAGTACTGAGTAATGTTGAAACCTATGCTAATATTCCACAAATAATTTTAAATGGGGCAGAGTGGTTTTCATCTATGGGTACTGAAAAATCCAAGGGTACAAAGGTGTTTGCATTAGGTGGAAATATCAATAATACAGGACTTGTAGAAGTGCCGATGGGTACGACTTTACGTGAGGTTGTTGATGAAATTGGTGGTGGTATACCAAAGGGAAAGAAATTTAAGGCTGCTCAAACAGGCGGACCTTCAGGTGGTTGTATACCTGCATCACTATTTGATGTTGAAATAGATTATGATAATCTTATTGCTATTGGCTCAATGATGGGTTCGGGTGGACTTATTGTAATGGATGAGGATAGCTGTATGGTTGATATAGCTAAGTTTTTCCTTGAATTTACTGTTGATGAGTCTTGTGGCAAATGCACGCCTTGTCGTATAGGAACAAAGCGTATGCTTGAAATACTTGAAAAAATCACAAGTGGAAAAGCTGAGCTTGAGGATATTGATAAGCTTGAAAAGCTTTGCCATTATATTAAAAACAATTCCTTGTGTGGTCTTGGACAGACTGCACCTAACCCCGTTTTATCGACGCTGCGTTATTTCCGTGAGGAATATATTGCTCATGTTGTTGACAAGAAATGTCCTGCCGGCGTTTGTAAGGACTTGCTGCAATATTCCATCGACCCTGAAAAATGTATAGGCTGCTCTGCTTGTTCACGAGTATGCCCGGCAAATGCCATTTCAGGCGAGATTAAAAAGGTGTTTATTATTGACCAAAACACTTGTATTAAATGTGGTGCGTGTGAGGCTAAATGCAGATTTGGTGCAATTAGCAAGGGTTAGGTGTGAGAAAGGATTTTATTATGGTAAATATCAAAATTAACAATATTGCCTGTCAAGCACCAGAGGGTTCTACTATTCTTGAGGCTGCTAGAATGGCAGGGATAAAAATTCCAACATTATGTTATTTAAAGGAAATTAATGCTATCGGTGCTTGTCGCATTTGTGTTGTTGAAGTAAAAGGTGCGAGGAGTCTTGTGGCATCTTGCGTACATCCAATAAGTGAAGGAATGGAGATTTTCACCAATTCTCCTACTGTTTTAGAAAGCAGAAAAATGACATTACAGCTTCTACTTTCCACGCATGATAGAAAATGTCTATCTTGTGTAAGGAGTGGAAAGTGTGAGCTTCAGACACTTTGCCATGAGCTTGGTGTAGATGATGAGATTGCTTATGAGGGCGAAAATCCTGAATTTGAGATAGATACAAGCTCTATTCATATGTATCGTGATAATAATAAATGCATTAATTGTCGCAGATGTGTTGCAGCTTGTGAAAAAACTCAAGGAATAGGTGTTATTGGTGCTAATGAGCGTGGCTTTGCTACATTTATAGGCTCTCCATTTGATATGGGGCTTGCAGAAACTGCTTGTGTTTCATGTGGGCAATGTATAGCTGTATGTCCGACTGGTGCTTTAGCTGAAAATGATAATACCGCAGAGGTATGGGAGGCTTTGTCTGACCCTGAAAAGGTCGTGATTGTTCAGACTGCACCCGCTGTACGTGCATCTTTGGGTGAAGCTTTTGGCTATGATATAGGCACTAATGTAGAAGGAAAGATGGTAGCGGCACTTCGTCGCCTTGGATTTGATAAGGTTTTTGATACTAATTTTGGAGCTGACCTTACTATCATGGAAGAGGCAAATGAGTTTTTAGAGAGATTCCAAGGTGGTGGAACATTGCCTATGATAACTTCATGCTCGCCAGGGTGGGTAAGATTTTGTGAGGCATATTTCCCTAACCTGATTCCTAATTTATCCTCTTGCAAATCTCCTCAGCAGATGTTTGGTGCTGTTACAAAGACATATTATGCCGAAAAAATGGGTATTGATCCTGAAAATATTGTTACAGTTTCAGTTATGCCATGTACAGCTAAAAAGTTTGAGCTTTGCCGTGACGGGCAATGTGCAGTTCCTGATATACAGGATGTCGATATTTCTATTACAACAAGAGAGCTTGCTCGTATGATTGACAAAGCAGGTTTGATGTTTAAAGAGCTGCCGAATGAAGGATATGATAATCCACTTGGAAATTATACCGGTGCAGGTGCTATTTTTGGTGCTACGGGTGGCGTTATGGAGGCTGCCTTGAGGACTGCTGTTGAAAAGCTTACGGGTGAAACCTTGAAGAAGCTTGATTTTGAAGAAGTTCGTGGTACTAAGGGAATAAAAACTGCCAGCTATACGATAGATGGTACTACTATAAAGATTGCTGTTGCTAGTGGACTTGCTAATGCTAGAAAGCTGCTTGAAAAGGTTTCCAGCGGCGAGGAAAAGTATCATTTCATTGAGATAATGGCTTGTGAAGGTGGCTGTGTAAACGGTGGCGGCCAGATTATTCAGCCTGCTGATGTTAGAAATAATATAGACTTGCGTGCCGAAAGAGCTAAGGTTCTTTATAATATTGACAGTGCAAGTAAGATAAGAAAATCACATGAAAACCCCGATATTATTGAGCTTTATAATAATTATTTGGGTAAACCGGGCAGCCATAGGGCACATGAAATTTTGCATACTTGTTATTGTGAAAGCCATTTGTATAAATAAAATATTAAGTAAAACGATGAAAAGCCATTGCAATAGCAGTGGCTTTAACTTTAAGGCAAAGTCAGAAAGCGTTTATGCCCAACGGCTAGTTGATGACAACCACCTTTTGATGGGAAATTGTCGTTTCAATTCAACCAACATCTTAGACGTATAGAAATTTTCAAAAAAGAACGATTATGATAGAAGTTAATTATAAATGATAACAAAAATGATAACAAAACCAATGGGATTAATTGCGAAATCAATATATTTGCCTTGAAAACGCTTAATTTTTATGATATAATAATTATTATAAACCAATTCCCAAAGGCTCGTCGCTGACTTTGTCATCGACAACCACCTTTTGATGGGGGGTTATATAATAATTAAAGTGAAAGCAGGTTGAACATGGATGTTATTGTAAAAAAACCTACTCCGGCTGAAAAGCAAGCAATGGAGAAAATGCCTGTATGGTCATGCGGAGAATCTGAGTTCGATTGGCATTATGATAGTGAGGAAATCTGTCTTTTAATCGAGGGAGAGGTTACTGTAATATACGATGATAAGAGCGTAAGCTTTGAAAAAGGCGATTATGTTATATTTCCTAAGGGACTTTCATGCGTGTGGAAGGTGAAAAAACCAGTGCAAAAGTACTATGTTTTTAAATAATTTATAAAAACAGTTGATTTTTCTTTTAAGATAGGTTATAATATTATTTGTATTGCAAGCCCCTGTTTATGGGTATAAGCCCTGTGCAACGGAGTGCTGTGAACCATGTCAGGCGGGGAACCGAGCAGCATTAAGCAGATTTCTTCGTGTGCCGCAGCAAGCTTATGCCCATAAATGGGGGCTTGGATGTGATTTTTAGTTTTTAATCCGCATTAAAATTTACAAAGGACGAAAATAATGTACCTCGCACTATATCGAAAATATAGACCTAAGATTTTTGACGATGTTATTTCACAAGAACATATAACACTGACGCTAAAAAATCAGATTAGCTCAGGTGAAACTGCCCATGCCTATCTATTCACGGGTTCTAGAGGCACGGGTAAAACTTCATGTGCGAAAATTTTAGCAAAGGCGTTAAACTGCCTTTCTCCTATCGATGGAAACCCATGTGGAAAATGTGCAGCTTGTATTGAAATAGAAAAAGGTGCAACCGATATTACAGAAATGGATGCGGCTTCAAATAATGGTGTTGATGATGTACGCTCTTTAAGAGAAGAGGTTATGTATACCCCTGTTAGTCTTAAAAAAAGGGTGTATATTATTGACGAGGTGCATATGCTTAGCACAAGTGCTTTTAATGCACTTTTGAAAACCTTGGAGGAGCCTCCCGCTCATGTTGTCTTTATTTTAGCTACTACCGAGCTGCATAAGGTTCCTGCTACAATATTGTCACGATGTCAGAGATTTGAATTTCATAGAATAGATATTAGGGATAGCGCTGAGCTTTTAGTCAAGATTGCTAATAGGGAAGATGCTCAAATCGATTTTGATGCCGCTATGCTCATCTCCAGACTTTCAGATGGGGGAATGCGTGATGCAATTTCCTTGCTTGACCAATGTATTTCAGCTGAAAAGAAAGTGAGCCTTGATACAGTTAAAGAGCTTGCAAATATCACTGATAAGAGTTGGCTTTTTTCCTTGTCAGATGCTTTAATTAGCAAAAATTCTGCTGTGGCTTTAGATATTCTTGACAAGCTATACAATTCTTCAAAGGATATTACAAGACTTTTTGAAGAGCTTGTTTTACATTTTAGAAACCTTATGCTTATAAAATTAAGCGCCGATAATAAATCTATAAATTTACCTGAAGATGAATTTGATTATCTCAAAAATCAGGCAGATTCAATAATGCTTAATGAGATAATGCAAATTATTTCATCTCTTCAGGAATATTTAATTCAATTTTCATCAGCTAAAAATCGTAAGGTTTTAGCAGAAATATGCTTAGTGAAATTAAGTTCTCCAAAGCTTAGCAAGGATATAGATGCTTTGATTAACAGGATTGAGGCACTGGAAGAGAAAATCAGCTTGATAGAGAAGAATGGTGTTGCTATTACAAAAAAGCCTAATGACAATGCTGATAATTATCAAAAAACTGACGAAGTTTATTTTGATAAAAATGATATAAGCACACCTTCTCTTACTGATTGTGAAGATGTCCTTGCTCCAGAGCCTGAGGCGATAAGCCTAGGTACAACAGAGGGATTAAGCGTTGATAATAAATTGGCAGGTGATGAGGGAATATCAAAGCCTTTGCCACAATGGAAGGAAATTATCGAGGACGTTCCCCCATATATTTCAAGCCTTTTAATCGACTCTAAAGCTGAGATTCTTGATAATAAGGTTATTATTCATACACAAAAGGCGTTGTTGAGAAATTGTATTAATAATCCCGCTGATGAAGGGTGCATTGCTTTAAAAAAGCAAATTGAAAAACATCTTGGTATAAATGTAGTTTTAACTTGTTCTTCACAAAATGAAATAAAAGAAGAAAAGGATAAATTGGATTTAATTTTACAAAAAGCCAAAGCACTTGGCTGTAAATTATATATAAAAAATAATTAAAGGTGGTATAAAATGAAAGCTAGATTGCCAAAAGAATTTCAAAACAAGGGTGCTTCTAATATGAATTCAATGATTAAGCAAGCACAAAAAATGCAGGATGATATGAAGATTGTTCAAGAGCAGCTTGAGCAAAAAGAGTATTCTGTAAGCGTAGGCGGAGGTGCTGTTGAGCTAAAAATGACAGGTAAAAAAGAGCTTACAAGTGTAAAAATCAAGCCAGAGGTTGTGGACCCCGATGATGTTGAAATGCTTGAGGACTTGATTATCAGTGGAGTAAATGAGATTATAAGAAATATTGAGGATGAAAGTGCTGCTGAAATGGAAAAGGTAACCGGCGGACTTAATATTCCCGGTATATTTTAATTATGGCTGATTATAACTCCACTCCCTTAATAGCTTTGGCAGAGCAGTTTGCAAAGCTGCCCGGAATCGGCTTGAAAACAGCTCAGAGGCTTGCGTATTTTATGTTAAATATGCCTGTTGATGATGTGCAGGAATTTTCTCAAGCAATTTTAAAAGCACGTACGGAAGTCAAGAATTGTAGGGTTTGCCAAAACTTCACTTCTGATGAAATTTGCTCCATTTGCAGTGACGTACGCAGAAATGATGATATTATTTGCGTTGTTGAATCACCTAAGGACTTATCTGCTTTTGAGCGAACGGGAACCTACACGGGTAAATACCATGTTTTACACGGTTTGTTATCACCTGTTGACGGAATAGGACCAGATGATATTCGCATAAAAGAGCTTTTGTCAAGGCTTTCAGGAAATGTAAGCGAAGTTATTATGGCGACGAATCCCACTGTTGAAGGAGAGGCTACTGCCGTATATATAGGCAGACTTATAAAACCCTTAGGTATAAAGGTGACAAGGCTAGCATACGGCTTACCTGCTGGCTCGGCATTGGAATTTGCTGACGATGTGACCTTACAAAGAGCTTTGGAAAATAGAAACGAGCTTTAATTTGGATGTATTCTTGTTTTGAGTGAGGAGGCTATATGTCAATAGGTGTATCAACTGCTTCATTATATCCTTTGGAAACGGAAAAAGCTCTTATAAAGCTTGGCTCTCTTGGTGTGAAAAAGACAGAATTGTTTTTAAACAGCAGTATCGAGCTTGAGCTTTATTTGGATACCATGCTAAGGGCTAAGGAAGATTACGGCATTGATATAGTTTCCTTTCATCCTTTTTCTTCACCAATGGAAACCGTTTTTCTTTTTTCAAAGTATCAGCGTAGAGTTCAAGAAATGCTTGATAAATACGAAAGCTATTTTGAGGCAATGAACAAGCTTGGTGCTAAAATATTTGTTTTACATGGAGCAATAAATAGCTCTAGCTGTGATGATGAATATTATATTCAGCAATATTCAAGACTATTTGAGCTAGGCAAAAGCTATAACATTATTGTCACACAGGAAAATATAAGCTATTGTAAGAGCCACAGCCTTGAGCTGCTAAGGAAAATGAAAAACCTGCTTGGAGAAAATGTAGCGTTTACTGTTGATTTAAAGCAGGCTATTCGTTCACAGCTATGTGTTTTTGACATTGTTGATGCTTTAAAAGAAAGCATCAAGCATTTTCATATTAGTGATAGCGGAAAAAAAGGCGATTGCCTTCTAGCAGGCGAGGGTGATTTTAACTTTTCCTTGCTTTTTGAGAAAGCTGAGGGATTTGGTTATGAGGGCGATTTTATAATTGAACTATATAGAAATAATTATGATAATTACGAGCAGCTAAGTAATAATTGTAATTATTTACAAAACATTTATAAACAAACTGTAAAATTTTAAAAATAACTGTACAAATTTTATTGCGTATATTTGTTTAAAGAAACAAATTATATTGTAGTAATTTGTCGATAAAAGTTTTATTGAGTAATTTATAGGTTGAAACTGATAGAAATATCTCACTTTATGTTGGTTTTTGGACTAAAAAAATGCTTTGTTTTTCCCTAATTATGTTATATAATTGAAGTACGGCTTTTATAAGGACGTATAAAATTTGAGGGGGTTTTACAATGAAAACGGTAAAGCAAATTTTTGTCGGAGGAATTAAGTATAGCTTAATTCAAAATGTTAGTAATATTAATAAAAACATTATTAGTTGGACAATTTCTATCGAAACGGATATTTTCGAATTTCCTGAAAAGGCTTGTTTTACAGATGTGACTATAAGCAAGGATTTCGCTGAAGAGTTACTTAATAGGCTGGCAGACGGATATGTTACGCCGTTTTCAGCCGATGAAGTTATCGAAAATTACTTAGTAGAATATGCATAGGCGTACAAAAACCATTTCATAATAAAGGAAGGAATGATCATATTGAAGTGTCCTGAATGTGGTTACATTGATTCAAAGGTGGTAGATTCTCGCCCGACAGACAGTCGCATCCGACGCAGGAGGGAATGTATAAATTGCGGATATCGCTTTACAACTTATGAAATGGTGGAGAATATTCCTTTGATGGTAATAAAAAAGGATAATTCTATTGAACCGTTTAATAGGGAAAAATTAATTGATAGAATTTTAAGGGCTGCTGTTAAACGTCCTGTCAATGTAGGTATTATTGAAGACATGGTGGAAAGCATTGTTCAAGAGTTAAAAAACAAGCTTATCAGAGAAGTGTCTTCCGATAAAATCGGTGAAATGGTGCTGCACCGTCTAAAAGATGTTGATGTGGTGGCATATATTCGCTTTGCATCTGTGTATAGAGAGTTCAGCGATATTGATAGTTTTTTAAAAATAATTACAGAACTGTCTACGGACATAAAATAAGTTTTTTCATTTTGAAGAATGTATAAAAAAGTACTTGAAAATTTAGTCCTTTTGAGGTATAATAGTAGAAAAGACTTGAAAGGACAGATTAAATGAAATTATTAAATGCACAGTTTTTAGGCTTTAATATAGAAAGCTGGGACCCAATAATTGTTGCTGTAATTATTACTCTTGCTATATTGGCAGTGATTTCTCTTATTAAAGGTTTTATTAATCGTTCTGGTAATACTGGAGCCAGTGTTAATCAATCACCTGCTACTCAAGCTATCAGCGATAATGAAAATGATGAGATTGTAGCTGTTATTTCTGCAGCAATAGCAGCTTTTTCAGAGCAAGATGGAAATAATTATACAATAAAGAGTATAACACCTATCAGAGGTAAAAAAGCTCAGGCAAATCAGGGTACTCGAAACTCTATATGGAAGCAAGCAGGAATGCTTGAAAATACAAGTGTTTTTTAAGCCAGTCTAACTAAAATCACATAATCACATAATCACACATAATCATATTAAATAATTTAAAAGCTCAACGAGTCTCTTCGTTGAGCTTTTATTATCTTTCATTATATCGCTTAAGAAAAGCTTTTGTTCTTTCATTGGCTGTATTATCAAACAAATCACAAGGTCTGCCTTGTTCTACAATCTTGCCCTCGTCCATAAATATGACATTATCAGCTACATCTCTGGCGAAAGCCATTTCATGAGTTACAATTACCATTGTCATTTTTTCTTTTGCAAGCTCTTTTATTACCTTTAAAATTTCACCCGTAAGCTCAGGGTCTAATGCACTGGTAGGTTCATCAAAAAAAAGGATTTGAGGGTTTAATGCTAATGCTCGTGCAATAGATACTCTTTGCTGCTGACCTCCAGAAAGCTCAAAGGGATAATTATTAGCCTTTTCGGATAAGCCCATTTTTTCTAATAGGGAAAGGGCGTTTTGCTCAGCAGTCTTTCTATCCTGTTTTAAAACATGAATAGGTGCATCCATAACGTTTTTTATAACGCTAAAATGAGGGAAAAGATTAAAGCTTTGAAAAACAAGCCCGATATTGAGCCTTATTTTTCTCAAAAGCTCATTATCCGAGTAAATTACCTTGCCATTTTCGCTGCTATCAATCATTCTATCGCCGCAAACTTCAATTTGCCCTTTATCAATTCTTTCAAGCTGATTGATACAGCGAAGAAGAGTTGATTTTCCCGAGCCTGAGGGGCCGATAATAGCAAGGACCTCACCTTTTTTTACAGAAAAGGATATATCCTTTATAACGTCAAGCTTACCAAAGCTTTTGTATAGATTATTTACTTTTAAAATAGCCATATTCAATCCTTATTTATAATAATCAAGTTTCTTTTCAAGTCTGCTGAAAATCATCGTTAATACCAAATTCATTAAATAATAAAATACTCCTGCTATAACTATTGGTATGAGTGATTGTCTTGAATTTGCTTGTCCATTTGCATAATAAAACATTTCTGTAACGCTGATTGTAGTAGCAAGGGCAGTATCTTTGATTAAGGTTATTACTTCATTTGAAGAGGCGGGTAAAATTCTTTTAATAACCTGAGGCAGAATAATTCTGAAAAAAGTTTGATTTTTTGTGTAGCCAAGAGATGCGGCAGCCTCATGTTGCCCTATTGGAATGGATTCTATTCCTCCACGAAAAATTTCTGCAAAATATGCGGCATAGTTTAAAACAAAGGCAACTAGTGCAGCATTAAATGCTTTTGGAGTTTTAATTTCAAATAAAAAGTAAGGCCCGAAATAAATAAAGATAAGCTGTAACATAAGGGGAGTGCCCCTCATCACTGATATGTAGAAATTCAGTACAGCTCTAAGTATTTTAATTTTCGATAATTTACCAATTGCAATAATTATAGCAAGTGGTATGGATAAAATTAAAGTAAGTGAAAAAAGGCTAAGTGTCGTGCCTAAGCCTTCTAACAATAATTTAGAAATTTTTAATAAATCTTCACCAGTCATAAACACTTCTCATCATATATTATTTTAATTAATTAAAGCAATACTATGCTACTTAGTTATCAAATTATTATAGTAGAACAATATCACATTAATATTATAAAACAAACCGTGAAGAAAATCAAGTCAAACTTCACGGTTTTATTTATTTTGTCTATTTTGTTTTAAATAGTTTTATTTCTATTATGGAATAGTTGTAATATCTTCACCGAACCATTTTTTAGAAATTTCCTCTGCTGTACCATCTGCCTTTATTTCGGATAGAATTTTTTGCACCTCATCACGTAGAGAAGTATCGCCTTTTCTAAAGCCAATAGCATATTCCTCGTCAGCTAAAGCACCATCGGAAAGAATTTTAAAATCCTTATTATTGCTTGTTATATAGTATTCAGCGAAAACCTCATCTATAAACAAGCTGTCAATTCCACCGGCTTCAAGAGTCATAAAGCCCTTAAGATTATCTTCAAACCCTGTTATGCTCTTTGCATCATCATTAAAAGTGCTTTCTTCAAGAATTCCGTGTGCAGTAGAACCATTTTGTACACCAATAACCTTGTCTTTAAGCTCAGCTGAGCTGTTTATTCCTGATGAGTTAGTTACGACTAAAACCATTCTATTCTTCATATACGGCTCGGATAAAAGCATTTTTTCACGACGCTCATCATTTATGGACATACCATTCCATACGCAATCAATATTTCCGCTGTTAAGTTGAGAAATATTAGTTGACCACACAATAGGCTTTAGCTCAAGCTCAACACCCATTCTTTTAGTAACTTCCTTGGCTAAATCAATGTCGAATCCAATTATTTCACCGTTTTCATCTTGAAAACCCATAGGGGGGAAGCCACTGTCTAAGCCAAGTACTAATTTTCCGCTATCCTTGACCTTTTGCAGGGAATCATCACTTCCCGAAGAATTATTGTCAGAGGAGCAAGCAGTAGCGGTAGTAATTATCATTAAAGCTGATAAAAAAGCTGTAAGTATTTTCTTCATTAAATTATTCCTCCAAGTTGTTTGAATTGTTTAGTTTAATAATATGATACTATGATAATACACTAATGCTTTAATAAAGTAAAGGGGTAATTCAAAATTTCAGAAGTTTGCTATATTTTTTTGTATAATCATATAAAAAAACTGTAATTTTTGACGAAGTTTGATACAATATATTGTAATAGATGCATATGATTTGTTATATATTATTTGCTGATAAATTCATAAAATGTTAAACTTAAAGGGCGTAAATAATATTAATTTAAACAAATTTTGCTCTGCCATTGACAAAACTTAAAAAAATATTTATACTTAAATTGTATAGAAATTAAGAAAGGTATTCTTATGGAAAGATATAGAGAAATTGAAAGAAGTATTATAAAAAAATATCATAAAAATATATGGTGTAAATTTGTTGAGGGCGTAAAGGAATATAAGCTTGTGAATGAGGGGGATAAAATTGCTGTTTGCATTTCCGGCGGAAAGGATTCTATGCTTATGGCAAAGTGCCTTCAAGAGCTTAAAAGGCATGGGAAGTATAATTTTGAGCTTGAATTTATGGTTATGGACCCTGGTTACAATACGATTAATCGTCAAAAAATCGAGGAAAATGCAGAAATATTAAATATTCCTATAAAAATATTTGAAACGGATATTTTTGATGTGGTTTTCGATATAGAAAAAAATCCTTGCTATCTTTGTGCGAGAATGAGACGTGGACATTTATACAAGCAGGCACAGGATCTTGGGTGTAATAAAATTGCACTTGGGCATCACTTTGATGATGTTATCGAAACAATATTAATGGGTATGTTTTACGGCGGGCAGGTTCAGACTATGATGCCTAAAATTCACAGCACAAATTTTGAGGGAATGGAGCTTATTCGACCCATGTATATGGTGAGAGAGGCTGATATTCTTTCGTGGAAAAATTATAATAGCCTTGAGTTTATTCAATGTGCTTGCAGATTTACTGAGAATTGTTTTATTTCAGATGATGATGAAGAGGGCGGCTCAAAGCGTCGGGAAATTAAAATTTTGCTTAAAAAGTTGCGAAAAAAATCACCTCTTATAGATAAAAATATCTTTAGAAGTGTTGAAAATATAAATTTGAATACTATAATTTCATATCAAAAGGATGGAGCAACACACCATTTCTTAGATGAATATGATAAAAAATAGTATTTAATTCAATGAATACGTTTACATCTATATTATAATAGTATATAGGAGGAATTAATTGTGAGTAACGTAACTTATAGGTATATAAAGCAAAATAAAGACATACAGACCTATATAAATCACGCTGATGCTGCACTTAGTTCAATCGGGTATACCGAACATTCAAATGCTCATGTTGAAAAGGCAGCAGAATCTGCGTACTATATTCTTAGTACCTTAGGTTATCCTGAAAGAATTTGCGAGCTTGCACAAATAGCAGCTTATATGCATGATATAGGCAATGTTATAAACAGAGTTGATCATGCTCAAAGCGGTGCAATAATGGCATTTCGACTTTTGGATAAAATGGGTATGCCGGCTGAGGAAATTGCTTTAATAATTTCTGCTATTGGAAATCATGATGAGCATACTGCTACACCTGTGAATCCCATTGCTGCCGCTGTAATATTAGCTGATAAAACAGATGTTAGACGCTCAAGAGTACGAGCGGTAAATGGAAAGGATTTTGACAATAGCTTTTTAGCCAAGGATATACACGACAGAGTCAATTATGCTGTTGAAAAATCATCAATTTATTTTACTAACGATAATTCAGTGCTTGTTCTGGACTTGACAATTGATTTAAGGATAAGTCCTGTAATGGAGTATTTCGAGATTTTCTTGAGTAGAATGATTTTATGCAGACGAGCGGCACAAGCATTGAATATTAAATTTGAGCTAATAATCAATAATTCTAAAATTTTATAATTACGCATAGAAATAGTTAAGCTTTTAAAGGCTTGACTATTTTTTTGTTATCCTAATTTTTATTAAACCATATTGAAAATAATTACATAAAGGTTTCTTAATAGTTACAGCTGAAAAGTTCTGTAATCAATTTGTAATATCTTGATTGTTTATTTTTTCATATGTATCGGTTTACATTTAATTTCATATGTGCAATGTGACGAAATGCATCAACAGGTACTTGACACTTTGGGAAAATTATTGTACAGTTAGGGCGTGGGAAGTATCAAATTTAGGAACAGAGCCTAGATGTAATTGCTATATATTACATATTTTATTTTTCATTTGTGTTAAATGCTTATTTTTAGCATCATATAGTGAAAATTATTGTTCAATCAGTATATGGACAATGATAAATAATTTACATTGTTCCATTGTACATTTTCACTAAATAATTTTGGGTTACTATAACATTAGTGACATATATTAAAACTTTAGTTAATTTGAGGAGGAAGAATATGGCTAAATCTAAAAGGCTATTAGCAGCTATTCTTGCAGGTTTAATGTCTGTGACTGCACTCACAGCTTGTAAACCTGGAGATTCAAGTAGCGGCACTGGTAATAGTACAAAGAGTGATGGTAGTAAAGATGATACTAACAACACCGCTGAAGAAGGAAAAGTTCTTAATATTTACTGCTGGAATAATGAATTTCAACAAAGAGTTGAGGGCTATGCACAAGATATTATTGACGAATTTGAAAGCAATGGCGGAACGGTAAACTAGATTATCACACCTAATGCTGAAAATGCTTATCAAAACAAGCTTGATGGCGACTTGATGAATCAAGAATACATAGACGCTGATGAGAAAATTGATATTTTCTTGGTTGAGGCTGACTATGCACTTAAGTATGTAAACAGAGGCGTATCGGCTGATGTTAAGGACTTAGGACTTACTGATGATGATATGTCGCAAATGTATGAGTACACCAAGGAAGTAATGACAAGCACAGATGGTAAAATCAAGGGCGTTTCATGGCAGGCTACTCCCGGATTGTTTGCTTATAGACGTGATATAGCTAAGGAAGTCCTTGGCACTGATGAGCCTGATAAGGTTCAGGAAGTTATTTCAGACTGGACAAAGTTTGATGAAACTGCTGCTAAGATGAAGGATAAGGGCTATTTTATGCTAGCTGGTTATGATGATTCTTATAGAACCTTTTCTAACAATGTTTCTAGTAAATGGGTAGATGATTCTAACGCAATCGTTATTGACGATGCTATTAAGCAGTGGGTAGATCAGACTAAGACTTACACAGACAAGGGCTATAACAATAAGGCTTCTCTATGGTCTGATGAGTGGGCAAAGGAACAGAGCCCTGAAGGCAAGACCTTTGGCTTCTTCTACTCAACATGGGGAATTGACTTTACACTTCTTGGAAACTCCTTGGCAACAGCTGAAGAGGATGGAGGAAAATTAGAAAAGGGTAATGGATTGTATGGCGAATGGGCTGTTACATACGGACCACAGAGCTACTTCTGGGGTGGTACATGGATCTGTGCGTATTCCCAGACAGATAACAAGGAAGTTATCGCTAAGCTTATGAAGAGACTTACATGTGATGGCGAAACAGCGAAGAAGATTACTGAAGGAACTCAGGACTTTACTAACAATGTAGCTGCTATGGAAGAGCTAGCTAACTCAGATTTCCAATCAGCATTCCTAGGCGGACAAAATCATCTTAAGTTATTTGCTGAGGTTGCTAAGAACATTAAGATGGATAAGACAACAGCTTATGACCAAGGCTTGAACGAGAGCTTCCAAGGTGCTATGAAGGATTATTTCAATCCAGATAGTAAAGATGTAGATACTTATGAAAAGGCACTTGAAAACTTCTATGAAAAGGCTTTGGCTAAGTATCCAGACCTTAAAAAACCCGCTTAATTCATAATTATTACTGCAAGCAGCGGATAGATATTATCCGTTGCTTGTTTTAAATAAGACTTGCTTTTATAAAGTGAGCTTATTAAACAAAGCGAATTAGGAATCGTTTTGAAATGAGCCTATGAGCTTATATTAATGGAAGGTGGATAGGAAATGGCTTTTGGCAAAGCTAAAAGAAAGTCGAAAATGGTCAGCTATGCGAAGTGGGGATATATTTTTCTTATACCTTTTGTAGCTGCCTTTATCGTTTTTCAATTATACCCATTATTTACAACGTTTTATTATAGCTTTTTTGAATATTTTAAGCCACAGGTTAGTGATACTTTTGTAGGACCTAATTTTGTGGGACTAGAGAATTATAAAACATTATTTACTAATTCTAAAATATTAGTGTATCTGAAAAATACTGTTATTATGTGGATACTTGGCTTTATACCACAGATAATTATTTCTTTATTATTTGCGTATTGGTTTACAAATAACCGATTAAACTTGAAAAGAACAGGTATTTTTAAATCGATTATATATATGCCGAACTTGATAATGGCATCAGCCTTTGCTATGCTAATGTTCTCCCTATTTTCAAATTCGGATACAGGCCCTATCAATAGCATTTTAACAATGATGGGATTTTCTCCTATAAGGGCTTTGGATACGGTTGGTGGCACTTGGGGAGTTGTCGCTTTGATGAACTTTATGATGTGGTTTGGAAATACTACAATTTTGCTAATGGCGGCTATGATGGGATTAAATTATTCCTTGATTGAGGCAGCTGAAATTGATGGTGCATCGCAACTGCAGATTTTCTTTAAAATTACACTCCCTTTAATTAAGCCGGTCTTGATTTATGTGCTTATTACTTCACTTATTGGCGGATTGCAAATGTTTGATGTGCCGCAGATTCTTACTAATGGTAAGGGTTCGCCTAATAACTCAGCTATGACTGTAATAATGTATCTAAACTTAAATCTTACTTCAAGAAATTATGGTGTGGCTGGTGCTATTTCTGTATTTATGTTTGTAATATGCTCTGTATTTAGCTTGATTGTTTATTACTTTTTCAGTAGAAACAGTGCATCGAGCAGCTTAAGGAAGAAGGTGTAGTGATGAAAGGACATTTAGTAAAGGAAAGTATGTCATTAAAGCTATGGCGTGCTGTCAGCTATATTGTATTAATATTTTTTTCACTGCTGTGCTTGTTCTTTTTCTTTATGCTGATAATAAATTCTACACGTTCACATTATCAGATTCAGCAGGGATTTGATTTTTTACCCGGAAGCAACTTTATAAGTAATTTTAAAAAGGTATTATCCGAGGATCAGTTTCCTATTGGCACAGGATTGCTTAATAGCCTTATAGTTTCTGGATTTACATCTGTTTTAGCGATTTATTTCTCAGCGATGACAGCATATGCAATACATGTGTACAATTTTAAGGGCAAGAAGTTTATGTTTAACTTTATATTACTTATTATGACTGTGCCTACACAGGTTTCTGCACTTGGCTTTGTAGATCTAGTCAATAAAATGGGTATGAGAAATACATTTTATCCTTTGATAATTCCTGCTATTGCTTCGCCGGTTGTATTCTTTTTTATGAAGCAATATATGGACAGCTCGCTGCCCTTGGAAATAATTGAGGCGGCAAGGATAGATGGCTCAGGCGAATTTAGAACCTTTAATCAAATAGTAATGCCTATTATGAAGCCTGCTTTGGCAGTGCAAGCTATCTTTACATTTGTTGGTGCATGGAATAACTACTTCCTGCCCTCATTGATTATTCAGACAAAGGATAAAAAGACTGTGCCGATTTTGATAGCAAACTTAAGGTCTAAGGATTGGGCTTCATTAGATGTTGGCGAGGTTTATATGATGATTACGCTTGCTATTTTGCCTGTAATGATTGTATATTTTTCTTTATCAAAGTTTATTATTGCAGGTGTTGCACTTGGCGGTGTAAAAGAATAGCAGAGGATTTTTAAAATAGATTTTTTCATTTGTTATATATCCTTTTATAAGAAAAAGCATTTCCTTTTGGAGTGCTTTTTCTTTTTATTTAGTGATTTGTACCAAAAATTCTTTTTTATCATTGTGAAATTTATTCATTGGTTAGAATGATATAAAATTTCTTTAAAACACTTGATATATGTTTCAAATTCGTGTAAAATATTATTATAATAATTTAAAAGAGTGGGATTATGCTTTTTTTCGATTTTAAAAATTTAAGTAGAAAAATCGGCAGTTCTTGTATTACTGGCGATAAATTTATTGTATGTCTAATTATGTAATAGCTGTATTTGCAGCTATTTTTTATTTTTAAAAACTAAAGGTAAGGAGTTTGTTAATGAAAAAGATTGGCATAGTTATGGGCAGTATAAGTGACTTTGACGTAGTGAAAAAAGCCTTTTCTGTTTTAAAAGACTTTGGGGTTGAGTATGAGGCTCATGTTATATCGGCTCATAGGACACCCGAAAAAGCAGCTGATTTTGCGAAAAATGCAAAATCCAATGGATTTGGTGCGATAATTGCAGCTGCTGGAAAAGCAGCACATCTAGCAGGTGCTATTGCTGCAAATACCCCTTTGCCTGTGATAGGTATTCCTATAAAATCCAGTGCTTTAGATGGCATGGATGCTCTGTTAGCCACTGTGCAGATGCCCGCAGGAATTCCTGTTGCAACAGTTGCTATTAATGGCGCTGAAAATGCCGCACATTTAGCTGTTCAAATTCTGGCATTGGAAGATGAAAAGCTGTACAATAAGCTATTGGATTTCAGAAAAAAACAGACTCAAAATGCAGTGGATGCAGATAATAAATTACAAGAAATGTTATAGTAGAAAGGACGTTTTACATGAGAAAGCTTGAACAAGTGTATGAAGGAAAAGCAAAAAAAGTTTTTAAAACAGATGACCCTGAAAAGTTCATTGTAGATTATAAGGACGATGCAACGGCAGGAAATGGTGCTAAAAAAGGTACTATTCATGATAAGGGCATTATTAACAATCGTGTAACAAATCATCTAATGAAATTACTTGAAAAGCAGGGTGTTCCCACTCATTTGGTAGAGGAAATATCCGATCGTGAAACCATTGTAAAAAAGGTTTCGATTATTCCTTTGGAGGTTATCGTCAGAAATATTGCGGCGGGTTCTTTATCAAAAAGACTTGGCTTGCCAGAGGGAACAAAGCTTAATAAGACTGTTCTTGAATACTGCTATAAGGATGATGCTTTGGGTGACCCTATGATTAATGATTATCATATTTTTGCTCTTGATATTGCTACAAAGGAAGAGCTTGACCTCATTGCTGAGTATTCATTTAAGGTAAATGAAATTCTCACTGCTTATTTAAAGGATTTGGGTATTGAGCTAATTGACTTTAAGCTTGAATATGGTAAGACAAGTGACGGAAAAATTATTTTAGCTGATGAAATTTCACCTGATACTTGTAGATTTTGGGATAGTAAAACCGGTGAAAAGCTAGATAAGGATCGTTTCCGTAGAGATATGGGCGGAGAAGAAGATGCCTACAAGGAAATTTTAAGACGTCTGATTGGTGAATAATATCTAATATTTTTGAAATAATTGGGAAAAACAATAAAAACAATTTATTGAAAAGGAATAGTATGTTTAATTCTCTTCATGAAGAATGTGGTGTTTTTGGAATTTATACAAACAAAAAGACAGATATAGCCACTTCCACTTATTTTGCTTTATATGCACTTCAGCATCGAGGACAGGAAAACTGCGGCATTGTAGTAAATGATGATGGAGTTTTCAGTGATTATCGTGATGTTGGACTTGTTAATGAAGTCTTTAATAGTGAAGTTTTGCAAAGGCTTGGTAAGGGAAGGATTTCACTAGGCCATGTGAGATATTCTACAACGGGAAACAGCAGCAAGGCTAATTCTCAGCCCTTGCTTGTTCGCCATATTAAAGGACCTATGGCTATTGCTCATAATGGCAATTTAATTAATGCTAATGAGCTAAGACTGGAATTTGAAATGAATGGAGGGATATTCCATACGACAAATGATACGGAGGTTATTTCATACGCTATTACTGAGCAAAGGCTGAAGAGCAAGTCAATTGAGGAAGCAGTAGAAAGAGCAATGTACAAAATAAAAGGTGCATATTCCTTGGCTGTTATGTCACCTCAAAAACTTATTGCTGCAAGAGATCCTAATGGATTTAGGCCTTTATGCATAGGCACATTGCCTGAGGGCGGATATGTTATTGCATCTGAAACTTGTGCTTTAGATAGTATTGGTGCAATGTTTTTAAGGGATGTTGCGCCGGGTGAGATTGTTGTCATTGATAAAAATGGATTAAGATCCATTAATACGCATTGCTCTAGCTATGAAAATACTAGCCTTTGTGTTTTTGAGTTTGTATATTTTGCTAGACCGGATTCAGTTATTGCAGGTTCTAGTGTGCATGAGGCAAGGATAAGAGCGGGAAAATTTTTAGCTAAGGAGCATCCCGTTGATGCTGATGTAGTTATCGGTGTGCCTGATAGTGGACTTGATGCTGCTTTGGGTTTTGCTCAGGAAAGTGGTATTCCTTATGAAATAGGTTTTGTAAAAAATCGTTATGTCGGAAGGACTTTTATTCAGCCTTCACAAGGAATGAGAGAAAATTCCGTAAAAATTAAGCTTAATGTAGTTGCTGAAGTGGTTAGAGGTAAAAAGGTTGTGCTTATTGACGATAGTATTGTAAGAGGTACTACAAGCGGCAATATTGTTCAGCTTATAAAAAATGCCGGTGCTACTGAGGTGCATATGAGGATTTCCTCACCGCCTTTTATCAGTGAATGTTATTTTGGTACGGATATAGATGATAAGGACAAGCTTATTGCTAATCATAAAAGCGTAGAGGAAATAGCGCAGCATATTAGTGTTGATTCCTTAGGATATTTAAGCATTGATGGTATTAAGAAAATTGCTAAAAATGCACAGTGCAAATTTTGTGTGGGCTGTTTTACGGGAGAATATCCGGTAAATGTTCCTGAAAAAATCGAAAAGGATAAGTTTGAGAGTAAGATTCCTTACGTATGTGACGGTGATGAAGAATGCATGGAGGTTTACGGTAAAAACATAGTTAAATCAAAATAAGTATTTTAATATAATTTTAATCATCTTGAATTCATCTTGTTAATGACATAATATATCAAGTGGCAAGGAAAGGGAGTAAAGTGTGAAAAGTTTTAGCGAGAGTTATAAAAATGCAGGCGTTGATGTTACCGCAGGATATGAATCAGTAAAATTGATGAAGGAGCATGTTGAAAGGACAAGAACAAAGGGAGTACTATCGGGTCTTGGTGGATTTGGTGGTATGTTTGAGCTGCCCCAAGGATATAAAAATCCCGTGCTTGTCAGTGGTACTGATGGCGTAGGCACAAAGCTAAAGCTGGCTTTTCTTATGAACAAACATGATACCATTGGTATAGATGCTGTTGCAATGTGCGTAAATGATATTGTTTGTGCAGGTGCAAAGCCATTGTTCTTTTTGGATTATATTGCAGTCGGTAAGAATTATCCCGAGCAGGTGGCTCAAATCGTAAAGGGGATTGCTGATGGCTGTCAGATGTCTGGTTGTGCCTTAATAGGAGGAGAAACAGCAGAAATGCCGGGCTTTTATCCTGTCGGTGAATATGATGTAGCGGGCTATGCGACAGGAATAGTTGAGAAAAGTAAAATTCTTGACAGCGCTAATGTTAGAGCAGGTGATATTGTATTAGGACTTGCCTCTAGTGGAGTACATTCCAATGGATTTTCCCTTGTGAGAAAGGTATTTAATCTTAGTGAAGATGTTGCTAACAGGCATATTGATGAACTAGGGGGTACTATTGGTCAAGCTTTGCTTGAACCAACAAAAATTTATGTAAAATCTGTACTTGCTTTACTTGAAAAGGTAGAAGTTAAGTCGATTTCTCATATAACAGGGGGCGGCTTTTATGAGAATATTCCTCGTGCATTGCCTGATGATTTAACTGCTAAAATTGACTTATCAAGCTTTGAAATACCTGAAATATTTAAGCTTATTTCATCGACGGGGAGAATATCTCAAAGAGATATGTTTAATACCTTTAATATGGGTATTGGAATGGTGATTGTTGTTTCTAAGGATGAAGCGGATACAGCTCTTTCTGTGCTTAATTCTTGTGGTGAAGATGCGAGGATAATAGGCGAAATAATTTCCTCTGATGAGGGTGTAATTATAGAATAAATGAATAATGCGGGATGTGATGAATTTACATTCCGCAAAAGCATAGGTGTGGTATGAAAAAACGTATAGGTGTTTTGGTTTCGGGGTCCGGCACTAATCTTCAGGCTTTGATAGACGCACAGGAAAAGATTATAAAAAGCGGTGAAATAGTGCTTGTGATTTCATCGAAAAATGATGCTTTTGCATTAAAAAGGGCTGAAAAGGCTGGTATAAATACAACTGTTCTTGCCAGAAAGGATTATTGCGATTCTCATCAGTATAGCTTAGCTTTGCTTGGGGAACTGAAGAAGAATAATCTTGATGTTATTGTTTTAGCCGGCTTTATGTCAGTGCTTGATGAATGTATTCCAAGAGCCTTTGAAAATAGGATTATTAACGTTCATCCTTCGCTTATTCCTTCCTTTTGCGGCGAGGGAATGTATGGCTTAAATGTGCATAGGGCGGCTCTTGACTATGGCGTAAAGATAACAGGTGCTACTGTGCATTATGTAAATGAAATTGTTGACGGTGGAAAAATCATTTTTCAAAAAGCGGTTGAGGTGCTTGAAAATGATACACCTGAAAGCTTGCAAAAGCGGGTGATGGAACAGGCTGAGTGGATTATACTTCCACAGGCTGTGGAAAAGGTATGTAGTGATTTAATGGAGGATAAATGTATGGATGAAAAGGAAAAAAAGCTTACGGATGCTGAAATTTATGAAAAGTTTATAAAAAACAGCGATTTTAAAGATGTGGAGCTTGTAGGCAGATGCTGTGTTGATTGTGCGATTGATGATATTGCTGATATTGATGATTCAGAAGAAGATATTAATAGCAGCAAGATAAAGAGCGATAAGTAATAACGGAGGAGATATGAAAACCCAAAGCTTTAATGAGTTGCTAAAGAATAATGCTTATCCCGGCAGAGGAATATTAATAGGTCTTACTCATGATGGGAAAAAAGCAGTTTGTGTTTATTTTATAATGGGCAGGAGTGAAAATTCACGCAATAGAATTTTCAGTATAACTGATGACGGAATAAAGACTCAGGCCTTTGAGCCTGAAAAGCTCTCCGACCCTTCACTTGTTATTTATAATCCTGTAAGAACCTTTGATAAAAATATAATAGTTACTAACGGTGACCAAACGGATACTATTTGTGACTTTTTGCATAATGGAGGAACCTTTGAGGAAGCTTTGAGGACTAGAAGGTTTGAGCCTGACCCACCTATATTCACTCCAAGAATCTCTGGTATTATGAGCTTTGAAAAAAGGTTTGAGTACAAGCTGTCTATTCTTAAAAGCGAGGGCGAGGGAGAAACTTGTCTAAGATTTTTTTATGAATATAATATTCCTATTAAAGCAAAAGGACATTTTATTCACACATATAAATGTGATGGGGATCCTGTTCCAAGCTTTGAGGGAGAGCCTGTATGCATTGAAATCCCAGAAATAGACAGCTTAGAGAAATATGCCGAGCGTATTTTTCATTCAATAAATAATGATAATAAGGTATCTTTATATGCTTCTTTAATTGATATAGAAAGCTTTGAGTCGGAAAATATTATTATCAATAAAAATGGTGGAGGTATAGAAAAATGGCAAAGGAATTAATGCTTAAATACGGATGTAATCCTAATCAAAAGCCTGCTAGAATTTTTTCGGAAAGGGAATTGCCCATAGAAGTGCTTAGCGGCAATCCGGGGTACATAAATTTGCTTGATGCTTTTAATGCTTATCAGCTTGTAAAAGAGCTTAAGGAGGCTACTTCATTGCCTGCGGCTACTTCATTTAAGCATGTTTCTCCTGCCGGTGCTGCTTTAGGCTTGCCATTAAATGATACTTTGAGAAAAATATATTGGGTTGAAGATGATGCCCAGCTTTCACCTTTAGCCTGTGCCTATGCAAGAGCAAGAGGCGCTGACAGAATGTCTTCTTTCGGGGATTTTATTGCATTATCCGATACTTGTGATGAAAGCACAGCCTTGCTTATTAAGCATGAAATATCAGATGGAGTGATTGCTCCTAATTATACACAGGGTGCTTTGGAAATTCTTAAATCAAAGAGAAAAGGCAACTATAATATTATTAAAATCGATGAAAATTATGTTCCCGATGAGATTGAGCATAAGCAGGTTTTTGGCATTACCTTTGAGCAAGGAAGAAACAACCTCAAAATTAATAAACAGCTTATTAGTAATATAGTAACTGAAAATAAGGAGATTCCTGAAAATGCTATGAATGATTTGCTGCTTTCATTGATTACTTTAAAATACACGCAGTCAAATTCTGTTTGTTATGTAAAGGATGGCCAAGCTATTGGAATAGGCGCAGGTCAGCAAAGCAGAATCCATTGTACACGTCTTGCAGGTCAAAAGGCTGATAACTGGTATTTAAGGCAGGCACCAAAGGTGCTTGATTTGAAATTCAGAGAGGATATTTCCCGTCCTAATAGGGATAATGCAATTGATGTATATATTTCTGATGATTATATGGACGTGCTTGCTGATGGTATCTGGGAAACAGTATTTTCTGAAAAGCCTGAAGTATTTACCAAAGAGGAAAAGCGTGAATGGCTATCTACATTTAACAATGTTAGCCTTGGCTCTGATGCATTTTTCCCGTTTTCGGATAATATTGACCGAGCAGTGAAATCCGGAGTAAAATACATTGTACAGCCTGGAGGCTCTATCCGAGATGATTTAGTTATTGATGCTTGCAATAAATACGGAATCTCCATGGCATTTACTGGTATTAGGCTGTTTCATCATTAAGGATATGTAAAAGGAGCTGTATGAAAATAAGAGAAAAATACCCCGAGCTTGAAGGCTATATTTTTTCAAAACCTTATGTGACGTATGACTTTAAGGAAGAGTGGGGCTGGGACAGGTATAAGGTTGGCGGGAAAATGTTTGCTGCTTTTTGTGGCGACAATGGAGAAAACCCCCTTATTACCATAAAATGCACGCCGGCAACAAATCTTGTGCTGAGAAATCAATATTCACCCGATATTAAAGAGGGATATTATATGAATAAAACTCATTGGAGCAGTATCGAGGTGAGTGGTAGTGTTCCTTTTGAAATAATTAAAAATATGATTGATGAAGGATATTCTCTTATTTATAATTCTTTAACCAAGAAGGTAAAAGCTGAATTGGAGGACAAATTATGAAAATACTTGTAGTAGGCAGCGGTGGAAGAGAGCATGCTATTATTCGTTCGCTCAGCCAATCAAAAAGAGTTGAAAAAATATACTGTACCCCCGGAAATGGTGGAATATCAGCTCTAGCAGAGTGCTTTGATGTAAAGGCAACAGATATTGAGGGAATGAAAAAGCTTGCTAAACAATTAGCTGTTGATTATGTTTTTGTAGCACCTGATGACCCTCTTGCCATGGGAATGGTAGATGAGCTGAACAAGGATGGAATTAAAACCTTTGGTCCTAGGGCAAATGCTGCAATCATAGAGAGCAGTAAGGTTTTTTCAAAGGCATTAATGAAAAAATATGGTATCCCAACAGCCGACTATGAAATCTTTGAAAGCTACGAAAAGGCTATTGAATATATTAAAGCTAAAAACTCATATCCAATTGTAATAAAAGCTGATGGCCTTGCTTTGGGTAAGGGCGTTATTATTGCTAATGATTTTGAAGAGGCACAGCAGGCTGTAAATTCAATGCTTAATGAGAGAAAATTCGGCGACAGTTCTAAGAAAATTGTTATAGAGGAATTTCTTAGTGGACCTGAGGTTACTGTGCTTGCTTTCACCGATGGTGAAAGTGTAGTGCCTATGGTTTCCTCAATGGACCATAAGAGAGCTTATGATGATGATAAAGGATTGAATACTGGGGGAATGGGTACTATTGCTCCAAATCCTTTTTATACCAAAGAGGTTGAAAAGGAAGCGCTGGAAAAAATATTCATACCTACAATTAATGCTATGAACAAAGAGGGTAGAACTTTTAGAGGTTGTCTATATTTTGGTCTTATGATTACTCCACAAGGGGTTAAGGTAATTGAATACAACGCTCGCTTTGGCGACCCAGAGGCACAGGTTGTCCTACCCATGCTTAAAACTGATTTAGTTGAGATAATGGAGGCTATCTGGAAAAAGAGATTAAAAGATATAGATGTGCAATGGCATGATGGCGCTTGTGCTTGTGTAGTTTTGGCAAGCGGAGGTTATCCTGAAAAATATCAGACTGGCAAGGAAATTGTCGGCTTTAACTCGGATGGGCAGCTAGATGATTCTTCATCATACGTTTATCATGCGGGAACGGTGAAAGAGGGAAACAAATATCTTACAAACGGCGGCAGGGTACTTGGAGTTACTTGCAGAGCAAGTACTTTATCTGAAAGTGTTGAAGCAGCATATAGGGCTTGTGAGAGAATCAAGTTTGAAAAAATGCATTTTAGAAAAGATATTGGCAAAAAAGCATTATAAACCTTTTTTAATAAAATGATTTTCGAACAACATTTTATTTTTTATATTTAGATTTTGTTTATTTTTTGTAAAAAGCTTGATTTTTAGTTTTTATTGTGCTAAGATAAATGTGGCAATCATTTCTGATTTATATATTTTTATTTATGATTTGGAGAAAGGATGTAATCATGGCAAATAAAAAAGAAGTAGTCAAAAAGAGTGAAGGCATGACTGTAAGTGGTGAGAAGGCACAAAAGCCATCTGTTAAAAAGGCTGTTGCAAAAACAGCACCAAGGAAAAGGGAATTAAAGCCTCTTGACTTTCATTCTGCTGTTGAGTTTGTGAGAAAATCTATTAAACAGACCTCAGTTAAAAAAATTACTGATAAAATATCAGCAGAAGTCACTTTAACAGGTGATGCCGCAGGGATTTTCTACATAGAGATTATCGATGGGACAGTGGCAGTTGAGCCTTATGATTATGTGGATAAGGATATTGTGGTTATGCTTGATTCACAGTCACTTGAGCTTGTCAGAGCCAAGCAGGCAAGCTTTTTAGAGCTTTTTAACAAAGGGAAAGTTCATGTATATGGTGATGTGGCAAAGGCTGTTAAGCTTTTGAGCGTTTTAAAATAATTTAAATATCAATTCTTATATAGGTGTTCCGTGTGAATGTAATTTTTTGCACGGAACGAGTGCTTTTATTTGTTAAATTTATATAAAAAATCGATTAAAATATTTTTATGTTGAATAATTTGACGAAAAGAAAAATTTTTTAAAAAAACAAGCTTAATGCCCCTTGACAAAAGAAAAAAACAAGTATATAATAATACAATGTATCATAATGGATATATATGCGTTATGTCAATCGGTCAAGGATGTGGAAAATTTGCCTTTTCTGTTGAATTGCAGCATATTCAGCTTATCAGCTTGTTTAAAATTATATAGCAGTAGTTGGGGTATTCCAAAATTAAAATAGGAATGTCCTGACTTTTCGACTTTAATTTTACCGGATAAGCTGTCTGTTAATATTTATTTGCTTTATAAATAATTTGTTTTATAGATTATTATATAAAGTATTACCCGAAAATGTCCATAATATTTAAGGAGTGAACCTGTTGATGGTGAATGTCAAGCCTGTAACATTGGGTAAAACCACTAGAATGAGCTTTGCTAAAATAAACGAAGTTCTGGAAATGCCCAATCTGATTGAAGTTCAGAAAAATTCGTACAAATGGTTTATTGAGGAGGGTATTAAGGAAGTATTTAATGATGTAGCATCTATTACTGATGCTAATGGCAAATATGTTTTATCCTTTACGGGATACCGTATTGATGAAAACCCTAAATACTCCATCGAGGAGTGTAAAGAAAGAGATGCAACTTATTCTGCCCCGTTGAGAGTAACTGCAAGGCTTCTCAATCAGGAAACCGGCGAGTATATCGACAATGAAATTTTTATGGGAGATTTCCCAGTGATGACGGATACAGGTACTTTTGTTATCAACGGTGCTGAGCGTGTAATCGTATCACAGCTTGTGCGATCTCCTGGCGTTTATTACGGTTTTGATTATGATAAGACAGGTAAAAAACTGTTTAAGACCACTGTTATACCTAATCGTGGTGCATGGCTGGAATACGAGATGGACTCAAATGATGTCGTGTATGTCAGGATTGATAAAAACAGGAAAATACCAATCACTACATTTTTAAGAGCGATTGGCATCTGTACTGATCAGGATTTAAAGGATATGTTCGGTGAAGATGTCCGTATTGTCGAAACTATTGAGCAAAAGGATGTTACTAAAAATACTGAAGAGGCTTTGCTTGAGGTATATAAAAAGCTGCGTCCGGGTGAATTGCCTACAATAGAATCGGCTCAGAATCATCTAAATAATTTGTTTTTTGATGCAAGACGTTATGACTTATCCCGTTTTGGACGTTATAAATATAATAAAAAGCTAGGAATAGCAGGCAGAATAGCTGGGCATAAGGCAGCCCAAGCTATAATTAATCCTCTTACCGGTGAAATAATGGCTGAAGAGGGTGCGGAAATCAATAATGAGCTTGCTAATAAGATTCAAGATGCCGGCGTAATGGAAGCTATGGTTTACGTTGAAGAAAAGGCTGTCAAGGTTGTTGGCAACGGAATGGTAAACCTAGATGATTTCATAGATATTGATGACCCTAAGGAGCTTGGTATCAATGAAAAGGTAAGCTTTAGGGTGCTTAAGACAATACTTGAAAACGCTCCTTCAGATGAGGTTAAAAGAGTTGTCATGGAAAAGGCAAGCGACCTTGTACCTATGTACATTACTCTTGATGATATTTTTGCAAGTATCAGTTATTTTATAAATTTGTGTGATGGCGTTGGCGTTATTGATGATATTGATCATTTGGGAAACCGTCGTATAAGAAGCGCCGGTGAGCTTTTGCAAAATCAATTTAGAATTGGCTTTGCAAGAATGGAACGTGTTATCCGTGAAAGAATGGGACTTCAAGCACAGGATCAGGAGAGAATTTCTCCGTCTTCACTTGTAAATATTCGTCCTGTTGTAGCGTCGATTAAAGAGTTTTTTGGCTCTTCGCCTCTTTCACAGTTCATGGATCAGAACAATCCTTTAGCAGAGCTTACTCATAAGCGTAGGCTATCTGCACTTGGCCCCGGTGGTCTTTCACGTGATAGGGCTGGCTTTGAGGTTCGTGATGTTCACTATTCTCACTATGGAAGAATGTGTCCGATAGAAACCCCTGAAGGACCGAATATCGGCTTGATATCATATCTTGCTACTTTTGCAAGGATTAATGAATACGGATTTATCGAAGCACCTTATAGAAAGGTTGATAAGGCGACAGGAAAGGTTCTTGACGAGGTTGTATATATGACTGCTGATGTTGAGGATATTTATGTTGTTGCACAGGCTAATGAAGAGCTTGATGAAAATGGATGCTTTGCACGTCCTAGAGTAAATGCAAGATATCAGGATCTTATTCTTGAAGTAGAGCGTGAACAGGTAGAGTATATGGACGTTTCACCTAAAATGGTGGTTTCCGTAGCTACTGCAATGATTCCCTTTTTAGAGAATGATGATGCTAACCGTGCCCTTATGGGTGCAAATATGCAGCGTCAGGCTGTTCCTTTGATGATTACAGATAATCCGATTATCGGTACTGGTATGGAGTATAAGGCTGCTATTGATTCCGGTGTTGTTGTTCTTTCTAAGGCTGACGGACGAGTTTCTAGGGTTTCTGCTGATGAAATTGTAGTAGTTGATGAAAAAGGCGTGGAGCATAAGCACCGTTTGATTAAATTTAAGAGGTCAAACCAAGGTACTTGTATTAATCAAAAGCCAATTGTAAGTAAGGGCGACAAGGTTAAAAAGGGTACTGTTATAGCTGATGGCCCAGCTACTAAGGATGGTGAGATCTCACTAGGTAAAAATGCACTTATAGGCTTTATGACTTGGGAAGGTTATAACTATGAGGACGCTGTTTTAATCAATGAAAAGCTAGTTTATGATGATGTATTTACCTCAATTCATATAGAAGAGTACGAGCTTGAATGCAGGGATACAAAGCTAGGCCCCGAGGAGATTACAAGAGATATTCCAAACCTTAGTGAAGATGCACTTAAGGACCTTGATGACCGTGGAATTATACGCATAGGTGCAGAGGTTCATTCAGGTGATATACTTGTAGGTAAGGTTACGCCAAAGGGTGAAACGGAGCTTACTGCTGAAGAAAGGCTGCTACGTGCTATCTTCGGTGAAAAGGCAAGGGAAGTACGTGATAATTCCTTGCGTGTTCCTCATGGAGAGGCAGGCATTGTAGTTGACGTTAAAGTGTTTACACGAGAAAATTCCAGTGAGCTTTCTCCGGGAGTAAATGAAGTTGTTCGTTGTTATATTGCTCAGAAAAGGAAAATTTCCGTCGGTGATAAGATGGCGGGTCGTCACGGAAATAAAGGTGTTGTTTCTAGAATATTGCCTCAAGAGGATATGCCTTTTCTAGAAGATGGTACGCCACTTGATATAGTGCTAAATCCTCTTGGAGTTCCTTCACGTATGAATGTTGGTCAGGTATTGGAAGTTCATTTGGGCTATGCTGCAAAGGTTTTAGGATGGAAGGTTATGACACCAGTATTCGATGGCGCACATGAATCCGATATAAGAGCATGCTTGCAAATGGCTGGCATGGGTGAGGATGGAAAGGTTCAGCTAATAGACGGCAGGTCAGGCGAAAAATTTGACAGCCCTGTTACAGTGGGCTATATGTATTATCTTAAGCTTCATCACCTTGTAGATGATAAAATTCACGCACGCTCTACCGGTCCTTACTCATTAGTCACACAGCAGCCTTTAGGCGGAAAGGCACAGTTTGGCGGTCAGAGATTTGGTGAAATGGAGGTTTGGGCGCTTGAGGCTTATGGAGCCGCCTATACTTTGCAAGAAATTCTTACTGTAAAATCAGATGATGTTGTAGGACGTGTAAAAACATATGAGGCTATTGTTAAGGGACAGGAGGTTCCTAAAGCAGGTGTTCCCGAGAGCTTTAAGGTTCTTATAAAGGAATTGCAGTCACTTGGCCTTGATGTTAAAGTTCTTGACGAAAAGCAGGAAGAAATCGACTTAAAGCAGCAATTTGAAGAAGATGAGGATATAGGAATTGCTCCTGTTGATGATGGTTTTGAATACGTTGCAAATGAAGATGAGATTAATGAAGCTTTTTCTATCGAAGATGCTGAAGAGATAGATGACGATGATGATATACTTGATGATGAAGAAGATGTAGAAGACGATTTATTTGACGATGATGAAGCTGATGCTGATTTCGGTATTGATGAGTTAGATAGTACCGATGACTCTGACGAATAAAAAATAGCCTTTACATTTACTGTTTTTGCAATAGAAGTAATGGTTAAACGCTAATTGAAAGTAGAGGTCTGCAAATTGGGATTTAATACATTTGAATCAATTAAAATAGGGCTTGCCTCCCCTGAACAGATTAGGGAATGGTCCTACGGTGCTGTTGAACGCCCGGAAACTATTAATTATAGAACACAAAAGCCTGAGCGTGACGGTCTTTTCTGTGAGAAAATTTTTGGCCCTACTAAGGACTGGGAATGTAATTGCGGTAAATATAAGAGAATCCGTTTTAAAGGCAAAATATGTGAGCGTTGTGGCGTTGAGGTTACACGCAATAAAGTCAGACGTGAGAGAATGGGACATATTGAATTAGCTGCTCCTGTTTCACATATCTGGTATTTTAAAGGAACTCCGTCGAGAATCAGCCAGATGCTTGATATTTCACCGAAAAGACTTGAAGAGGTATTGTATTTTACTAAATATCTTGTTACTGACCCCGGTGAAAATACAATTTTAACAAAAGGACAGCTTTTAACCGAAAAGGAATATGCGGATATGGTAGACCGCTATGATGATGGTTTTAAGGCTGAAATGGGTGCTGAGGCTGTAAAGAAGCTTTTGCAGGAAATAGATGTTGAGGCACTATCAAAGGAGCTTAAGGCTGAATTGGAGGTTACTCAACAGGGACAAAAGCGTGTAAAGCTTTTAAAGCGTCTTGATGTGGTAGAATCATTCAGAATGAGCGGCAACAAGCCAGAATGGATGATTTTAGATGTTGTGCCGGTTATTCCTCCGGATTTGCGTCCTATGGTGCTTTTAGATGGTGGACGTTTTGCTACCTCAGACCTTAATGACCTTTACAGGCGAGTTATCAATAGGAATAATCGTCTTAAGAAAATTATTGAGCTTCGTGCGCCTGAAATAATCATTCGAAACGAAAAAAGAATGTTGCAGGAGGCGGTTGACGCTTTAATCGATAATGGAAGGCATGGCAGGGCTGTTACAGGCTCTTCCAATCGTCCTTTAAAATCGCTTTCCGATATGCTTAAGGGTAAGCAGGGACGATTCCGTCAGAATCTTTTAGGTAAGCGTGTTGACTATTCTGGACGTTCTGTTATAGTGGTAGGTCCTGATTTGAAAATGGATCAGTGCGGTTTGCCAAAGGAAATGGCACTTGAACTGTTTAAACCATTTGTTATGAAGGATTTAGTAGATAAGAAAATAGCAAATAATATTAAAAATGCAAGAAAAATGGTCGAACGTGCCAATGATGCTGTATGGGACTCATTAGAAGGTGTTATTCAGGACCATTATGTTCTGCTTAATCGTGCCCCTACACTCCATAGGCTTGGCATACAGGCATTTAAGCCGATTTTGGTAGAGGGTCGTGCTTTAAAGCTGCACCCACTAGTATGTACGGCTTATAATGCAGACTTTGATGGTGACCAGATGGCAGTGCATTTGCCTTTGTCTAAGGAGGCTCAGGACGAGGCTAAAAACTTGATGCTAGCTGCTAAAAACCTGCTTAAGCCTTCAGATGGTAGACCTGTTGCTGTTCCTACTCAGGATATGGTTTTAGGCTCTTATTATCTCACTCTTTCTAAGAAAGGCGAAAAAGGTGAGGGTAAGGTTTTCCGTGATGCAAATGAAGCGATGATGGCATACACCGACGGCATTATTTCCATTCATGCTGCAATAAAAGTCAGATTTACCAAGGAAATTGGAGATAAGACAGTATCAAAGCTAATTGATACCACTATTGGTAAAATTATATTTAATGAACCAATTCCTCAGGATTTAGGATTTGTAAATAGGAAAGATCCCGAGCATATGCTTGATTTGGAAATTGACTTTAAAGTTAGAAAAACTGAGCTTGGTAAAATATTTGATAGATGCATTAAGACTCATGGTGCTGCTGTTACTGCACAGGTTTTAGATAAGGTAAAGGCTATGGGATTTAAGTATTCTACAAAGGCTGCAATTACTGTTGCTATTACAGATGCTGAAATTCCACCACAGAAGAAGGTTATCCTTGAAGATGCTGAAAATTCAGTCACTGAAGTGAATGAGTATTTCAGGAATGGTATGATTTCAAATCAAGAGCGTAAGGCTAGTGTTCTTAAAATATGGAATAATGCAACGGATAAAGTTTCTGCAAGCCTTACAGAAAATATGAATGAGTATAATCCTATATTTATGATGGCTGATTCAGGAGCACGTGGTTCTAAAAACCAGATTCGCCAGCTTGCTGGTATGATAGGATTAAAGGCTAATACTTCCGGTGAGGCTATTGAGATTCCTATTCGTGCAAACTATCGTGAAGGGCTTAATGTGTTGGAATACTTTATCTCTTCACGTGGTGCTAGAAAGGGACTAGCTGATACAGCTATTCGTACAGCTGACTCTGGTTATCTTACAAGACGTCTTGTAGATGTTTCTCAAGATGTTATTATCAGAATAGATGATTGTCATACTGATGAGGGTATAGAGGTCTATGAGATTAAAGAGGGCAAGGAACTAATTGAGCCTTTAGTCGAAAGACTTGTTGGTAGGTATCTAGTAGACGACTTGCTAGACAAGGACGGAAATGTAGTAATATCTAAGGATAAGCTTATTAATGATGCTGATGCACAAGATATTGTTGATATGGGCATTAAAAAGATAAAAATTCGTTCCGTTCTGGGCTGCAAGGCAAAGCATGGAGTGTGCGCAAAGTGCTATGGCGCATCTTTGGCTAATGGAAACCCTATTACTTTGGGCGAGGCTGTCGGAATTATTGCTGCTCAGTCAATTGGTGAGCCGGGTACGCAGCTTACAATGAGAACGTTCCATACGGGCGGAATCGCAAATGCTGTGGATATTACTCAAGGTTTACCACGTGTTGAGGAGCTGTTTGAGAGCAGAAGGCCAAAGTCCAGTGCTATTATCACAAAGGTGAATGGTACAGTATCCTTTGAGGAAATAAAAAAATCAAGATATATAACGGTTACGCCTAGTGCTGAGGATATTCAAAATGGTGCTGTCGCTGAAAGCTATCCCGCTCCTTTTGGGTATAGCATATGTGTTGAGGAAGGTGATCATGTTACTGCTGGTGACCCTTTGACAAAGGGAAGCATTAATCCTCATGATGTGCTTGCTGTTAAGGGAGAAGAGGCTGTACAAAATTATATTATCGCTGAGGTGCAAAAGGTTTATCGCTTGCAGGGTGTTGATATTAACGATAAGCATATTGAGGTTATTGTACGCCAAATGATGCGTAAGGTAAGAGTGGATAATCCGGGTAGCAGTTATTTATTGCCAGGCTCAATGGTGGATAAAAATGAGCTTGAGGAAATTATTGTTGATTTAAAAAATAGACAGGAGCAGGGCGAGGATGTTGAAATTCCTGAATATGTACCTGTTTTGATGGGTATCACAAAGGCATCTCTTGCAACTGATAGTTTCTTATCGGCTGCATCATTCCAAGAAACAACAAGAGTCCTCACTGAGGCTGCTATTAAGGGCAAGGTTGATCCGCTACTTGGTCTTAAGGAAAATGTTATTATCGGTAAGCTTATTCCAGCAGGTACTGGTATGGATAATCATGAAGATGAGGAATACACTGAGGTTTCTACAATTTAGCTTAATATCTGTGAATATTACTAAATTAACTAGTATATAATTATATCAAACAGCATTTTGTACAAATTTTTTTCTATATTATATTTTGATAGAAAAAAAGTGTTGACAAGTGCTGTTTGTTATTATATAATTATCTAGTGTGTGTATTATTATTTATAATTTTTGTCAATAATAATGTGGCACGAATAATTTTCAAGGAGGTGAAAATATATGCCAACCTTTAACCAGCTAGTTAGAAATGGACGCCATGTTGCTGAAAAGAAGTCAAAATCTCCTGCTTTGCAAAAGTCACTTAATACTCTTACAAAGAGAGAGGTAGACCATTCTTCGCCGCAAAAAAGAGGTGTTTGCACAGCTGTAAGGACTGCGACCCCTAAAAAGCCTAACTCAGCTATGAGAAAGATTGCGAGAGTACGTCTTTCCAATGGATATGAAGTTACTGCTTATATAGGTGGTATAGGCCATAAGCTGCAAGAGCACAGCGTTGTACTAATCAGAGGCGGACGTGTTAAGGATCTCCCCGGTGTGCGTTATCACATTGTAAGAGGCACTCTTGATGCTACTGGAGTTGAAAAGAGAGCTCAGGGAAGAAGTAAATACGGTGCAAAACGTCCAAAAGCTGGTGCTGCGAAGAAATAAGGTTTGACCTTTATGTAAATTTAATGCCACGAATGGTGTGGATTAATATATAAATGAAAGTAAAATTTGCTTTTATATAAAATGTATATTACCATTCATTCGCACGGCGAAAGTTTACGCTTTCGAGTACCTATGATTCTCATTAATTATGAAGGAGGGAAGCAAAGTGCCAAGAAGAGGTAATGTACCCAAGCGTGAAGTACTGCCTGATCCAATGTACGGCTCTGAGCTAGTTACAAGACTGATAAATAATATCATGCTTGACGGAAAAAAAGGTGTAGCTCAAAAAATCGTATATGATGCTTTTCAGATTGTAAATGAAAAGTCGGGCAAGGATGCATTAGAAGCATTTGAATCAGCTTTAGAAAATATAATGCCACAGCTTGAGGTAAAAGCACGCCGTGTAGGTGGTGCAACATATCAGGTTCCATTGGAGGTTCGTCCTGAAAGACGCAGAACATTGGGACTAAGATGGCTGACTTTATTTGCTAGAAAACGTGGAGAAAAGACCATGAAGGAAAGACTGGCAAATGAAATTCTTGACGCTATGAACGGGCAGGGAGCTGCTTGTAAAAAGCGTGAGGATACTCACAAAATGGCTGAGGCTAACAAAGCTTTTGCACATTATCGCTGGTAGTTGCGTTTTAGCTATGCTGATTTCAGCTAGGCTTAAGCGTTTGCGAGTTCAATATTGTGATATTATTTTTAAAAAAGTTTTTTCACAATAAAGATTTACCACAGATGATGATTTTGTTTTTAAAAAACAATTAATTACGATGAAACAAATTAAACATTGCTAGTATATAGCGAGTGTGTAGCACAATTACGGAGGATTTATGGCTAGAGAAGTATCTCTTGAAATGACCCGTAATATTGGTATAATGGCTCACATTGATGCAGGTAAAACTACCACGACTGAGCGTATTCTTTTTTATACAGGTGTAAACCATAAGATAGGCGAAACTCATGACGGTAGTGCAACAATGGACTGGATGGCACAGGAGCAGGAAAGAGGTATTACTATTACTTCTGCTGCTACTACCGCTTTCTGGAAGAAGCACAGAATCAATATTATCGATACTCCGGGGCACGTTGACTTTACAGTTGAGGTTGAACGTTCCTTGAGAGTGCTTGACGGTTCGGTCACGGTTTTCTGCGCTAAGGGCGGAGTTGAGCCACAGTCAGAAACAGTTTGGCGTCAGGCGGATAAATATAAAGTTCCCAGAATGGCTTATGTAAATAAGATGGATATAATGGGAGCAGACTTTTTTAGAGTAGTTGAAATGATGAAGGACAGATTAAAGACTAATGCTGTTCCTATTCAACTGCCGATTGGTGCGGAAAGCACCTTTAAGGGAATTGTAGACCTTATTGAAATGGATGCTGACATCTATTATGATGATCTTGGCAAGGATATGAGAGTCGAAGAAATTCCCGAGGATATGAAGGAAATAGCTGCTGAATACAGAGAAAAGCTCTTAGAAGCAGTAGCAGAGCAGGACGAAGAGCTTATGCTTAAGTTCCTTGATGGTGAGGAAATCACTACCGATGAAATCAAGGCTGTATTAAGGAAAGCAACAATTGATAATACAATTGTTCCTGTTGTTTGCGGTACTTCATACAGAAACAAGGGCGTACAAAAGCTTTTGGATGCAATTGTTGACTTCATGCCTTCACCTGTTGATGTACCTTCAATTAAAGGTACTGATGCTGAAACAGGGGAAGAGATAGTTAGACATTCATCCGATGATGAGCCTTTTTCTGCTCTTGCATTTAAAGTTGCAACAGACCCTTATGTAGGACGTTTGACATTCTTCCGTGTTTATTCGGGTACTGTCAATTCAGGCTCTTCAATCTTAAATGCTACTAAGGGTAAAAAGGAGCGTCTTGGACGTATCCTGTTAATGCATGCAAATCATCGTCAGGATATAGAAACTGTATATGCCGGTGATATTGCGTCAGCAGTTGGACTTAAAAATACAACCACAGGTGACACGCTGTGTGCTGAAGATTCACCCGTTATTCTTGAAACAATGGAATTCCCTGAACCTGTTATTGATCTTGCTATTGAACCAAAGACAAAAGCGGGACAGGAAAAAATGGGTATAGCTTTATCAAAGCTAGCTGAGGAAGACCCTACTTTTAAAACCTATACAAATGTTGAAACAGGCCAGACAATTATTTCTGGAATGGGTGAGCTGCACCTTGAAATTATAGTAGATAGATTGCTGCGTGAATTCAAGGTTGAAGCTAATGTAGGTGCACCACAAGTATCCTATAAGGAAACTATTACCACTGAAGCAGATGTTGATACCAAATATGCACGTCAGTCCGGTGGTAAAGGTCAATACGGTCATGTTAAGCTCAGAATTGAGCCTAATGAGTCTGGTAAAGGCTATGAGTTTATTAACTCAATTGTTGGCGGTGCTATTCCTAAGGAATATATTCCTGCTGTTGATAATGGTATTAAGGGTGCGATGGAAGCGGGCGTACTTGCAGGTTATCCTGTTGTAGACGTAAAGGTTACACTTTATGATGGTTCTTATCATGAAGTAGACTCTTCAGAAATGGCATTTAAAATTGCTGGTTCTATGGCGTTTAAGGAAGCTTGTAGAAAAGCAAATCCTGTTATTCTTGAGCCTATTATGAAGGTTACTGTCATTGTTCCTGAGGATTATATGGGTGATGTTATAGGCGATCTTAACTCACGCAGAGGACAGATTCAGGGCATGGAAGCAAGAAGTGGCGCTCAGCAAATCAATGCATTTGTACCTTTATCCGAAATGTTCGGTTATTCTAATGACTTACGTTCAAAATCACAGGGACGTGGTCAGTATGTAATGGAACCAAGTCATTATATTCAGGTTCCAAAATCTATTGCTGAAGCAATTATGAGCAAAAGAAGCAAGTCATAATAAAATTTATAAAAAAGGCTTGTATTTTTGAATCATATCTGTTAAAATTGATATATGAATTACTTTTAAGGAGGAAAATCCAATGGCTAAGGCTAAATTTGAACGTACCAAACCACATATTAATATTGGTACTATCGGTCACGTTGACCACGGTAAAACAACTCTTACAGCAGCTATCACAAAGACACTTGCTCTCAAGGGTCAAGCTCATTATGAGGCATATGATAATATTGATAAGGCACCGGAAGAGAGAGAGCGTGGTATCACAATCAATACTTCACACGTTGAGTATGAAACTGACAAGCGTCACTATGCTCACGTTGACTGCCCAGGACACGCAGACTATATTAAAAATATGATCACAGGTGCAGCACAGATGGATGGAGCTATCCTTGTTGTTGCAGCTACTGATGGTCCTATGGCACAGACAAAAGAGCATATTCTACTTGCACGTCAGGTTGGCGTTCCTTATATCGTAGTATTTATGAATAAGTGCGATGATGTTGATGACGAAGAATTACTTGAGCTTGTTGAAATGGATATTCGTGAAGAGCTTTCTAAGAATGACTTCCCTGGAGATGATGCTCCTGTTATCAAGGGTTCTGCTCTTATGGCACTTGAAGCACCAGATGATATTAACGATCCCGCTTACAAGCCCATTCTTGATTTGATGGATGCTGTTGATGAATTCATTCCTACACCTGATCGTAAGGCTGATCAACCATTCCTTATGCCTGTTGAGGACGTATTTACAATCACAGGTCGTGGAACAGTTGCTACTGGTCGTGTAGAGCGTGGACAGCTCAGAGTTTCCGATGAAATTGAAATCACAGGTTTGACTGAAGAGCCTAAGAAAACTGTTGTTACAGGTATTGAAATGTTCCGTAAGCTTCTTGATTATGCTGAAGCTGGAGATAACATCGGTGCATTGCTCCGTGGTATCCAAAGGACAGATATTGAGCGTGGTCAGGTACTTTGCAAACCAGGTTCAATCCATCCCCACACAAAGTTCACAGGACAGGTTTATGTTCTTAAAAAGGAAGAGGGCGGACGTCATACTCCATTCTTCTCCAACTATCGTCCACAGTTCTTCTTTAGAACAACAGACGTTACTGGTGTTATCGAGCTTCCTGAGGGTGTAGAAATGTGTACTCCTGGTGATAATGTTCTTATTAATGTTGAGCTTATCACACCTATCGCTATTGAAGAGGGTTTACGTTTTGCTATCCGTGAGGGTGGTCGTACAGTAGGTTCTGGCGTTGTTACAGCTGTTGAGGCTTAATAATTATTTAATTCAAGGATTTTAAGGATTTAACCTAACATATATGTTAGCTCAATTTTTAAAGTTCTTACTACAAACACCCTGCTATGCAGGGTGTTTGAGTTTATAGAATTTGTCTGCAAATTCCATAAGGCAGACACTTATGCTACCAACATCTAGCGGTGTTTTTCAGTAAATAAATTCCAAACAAAACAGATATAAATTTCTAGTATTTTGTGTTTAGTCTGAGCACCCTGCATAGCCGGGGTTTTTTATAAAATAAGAGGTAAAATGAATATTCCAGCTTCAATTTTAGAGATTATAAATAAATTAGAAAATCATAATTTTTGTGCATATTTAGTGGGCGGGTGTGTTCGTGATTGGCTTATGGGCATACAGCCGCATGACTATGATATTACTACAAATGCTATGCCTGAGCAGATTATGGCTGTGTTTTCAGATGAAAAAGTAATACCCACAGGTCTAAAGCACGGCACTGTTACGGTTATTTATGCAGAAAAATCTGTTGAAATAACAACCTTTAGGGCAGATATTGACTATAAAGACCATAGGCACCCTGAAAGAGTTGAATTTTCACAGAGCATTTATGATGATTTAAAGCGTCGTGATTTTACTATAAATGCTATTGCATTTAATCCTAAAACAGGTTATATAGACTTGTTTGACGGCATAAATGACATAAAATCAAAGATTATAAGATGTGTTGGAAATGCTGATGAAAGATTTAATGAGGACGCTTTAAGGATTTTAAGAGCTTTAAGATTTTCTTGTCAAACGGGTTTTGAAATTGAAAATATGACTGCTGCTTCAATGCTTAAGAATAAGCATTTGCTAGAATATGTTTCAGCAGAACGCAAGCGTGACGAGCTTTTAAAAGCGATATGCACTGATAATTTTTTGGATCCCTTCATGCTATATAGGGAAATTATTGCAAAAATAATACCTGAGATTGAAAAGTGCTTTGATTTTAAGCAAAGGTCTAAATATCATCATTTAGATGTATATTCTCATTTGCTTTGCACGATGAAAAACATATCACCCACACCAATTTTAAGGCTAACTATGTTGTTTCATGATATTGGAAAGCCATATGTTTATACAAATGATAATGGAATAGGGCATTTCTATGGGCATGCTAAGGTTAGCTGTGATATTGCATTAAAAACTATGAAAAATCTAAGGTTAGATAATATTAGTATAAATAAAATAATGTTTTTGATAAAATATCATGATTTGCCCTTAGAAAATACGGACCAATTTATAAAAAGATGGCTTAACAAAGCAGGAAAAGAGCTTTACTTTGATTTAATAGACGTTCATATTGCTGACGATAGTGGAAAACATCAGGATTATAGAGGTAGAATAGACGATTATCTTAGGTTAAAGGCAAAAGCCAAGGAGATTATTTCAAGAGGTGATTGCTTTTCCTTAACAGATTTGAAAACTAATGGCAATGATATGATAGACTTAGGTTTTAGAGGGAAGGAAATTGGTAAAGTTTTAAGCCATTTACTAAATCTTGTTATTTCAAATGAAATTGAAAATGAAAAGGAAGCTTTGTTAAATCAAGCCCGCAAATATAAGAAATAAAAAAAGCAGCTGTTTAGCTGCTTTTTTATTAAAATTTTGCAAATTCTTCACCAAATTTTTTGCACTGAGCAATTCCGTCATCATCAGGTGCTTCATTTATTGCTAAACCTTCTTTAAACAGAACGCTGCCATTTTCGTTGATTCTATCAGCCCAAGTTCGTAGCCATTCTCCATCACCCCAACCGTAAGAGCCGAATATTGCAACCTTTTTGCCCTTAAGCTCGCTCTCCACATTATCATAGAATGGTGCAAACTCAGACTCTTCAAGCTCTTCAGCACCCATAGAGGGGCAGCCAAAAGCTATTTTGTCATAGTCATTGACGCTGCCACTAAATGAGCTGACTTCAAAAAGCTCAGCACCTGCTCCTTCAGCGATAGCTTGTGCCATTGCCTCTGTATTACCTGTTCCGCTCCAATAAATAACTGCTATTTTGCTCATAATAAATCCTTTCTATTATATGTTATGCAATTTTTAAGGCTTGATATAAATTAAGCCCATTATTAAGCTTGTTAAATAAATATATCCGGCATTTTGTGTAATTATTGAAAAGCTTTTTAGCTTTCTTTTCATTACTATAAACCTTCCAATATCCGCAAATTTTATAATTTTTTCCATTGTTATTGATAAATCCAATAACATCATGAACAGGATAATCTAAAAACAATCCGATTTCATGAGGAAACTCCACACTGCTTATTCTTTTTGAAAGCAAGGATAGCTTTTCATCTAAGCTTAAAGCAGGGTGATAACCATAAGCATTTAATAAATGCTTTCTTTCTGGCTCGTTCAGTCTTTTGTTTAAAAGAAGAGGCCTAAAAACAAGTATTAAAGCACTTTTTGTGCATTTACATAAGACTTTAAGCTCAATTCCCTTTTGCCCTGCAACAATGTTAAACTCTTGTATATATGCATCAATGTTTTCATTTTTATTAATTTTATATGTAAAGATGCTTGCTGCTTTTATTCCTAAAAGCGTTGGTGCAGAGTGAAAGGCAATTGTTTTTTCAAAGCTTTTGTCATAACATTCATAATTAAATTCAACTTTTTGCAAATAAGCACCGCCTAACTACCGTTAGCAGTTGATAACAATTGTGTGAATAAAAAATCATCATATGATGATTTTAAAGTGTACTAGATTAGTCTGTAAATATAATACCAATAAATAATTGATTTGTCAATAGCTTTTTAAAAAAATAGGCTTATATTTTGTGGTATTTAACAATTTAATAAATCAAAATTTATAAAGGTTTTACAAAATTTTAGCTTTATTAAAAATTTTGATTTAAATCTATTGACTAAATGCAATATTTATGCTATTCTGTTTTTAGTTAAACGGTTAAGCAAACTGTTTAAGCAATTTGTGTGATAATTAAAGTGAGGTAATGTTATGAAATCAAAGAGGATGTTTTTTCAAATATGGTTAGTTTTCACTGCTATTTTAGCTCTTGTGGGGTTGACTGCTTGTTCAAATCAAGATGGCTCATCTAGTGAAGGGATAACTGTGACCTTTAAGGATGCGGAAAATGATACAGTATTAAAGGAGGAGAGGATAGAAAAGGGTGGAAAAGCCACTTCCTTTACACCGGAGAAAGAGGGATATGAATTTTTAGGCTGGTACGGCACTCCTAACTTAAGCCATGAATTTGATTTTGAAGCTGCTCTAAATACAGATACTCAAATTTTTGCAGCTTTTACTAAGTTTGAGGCTGATGATAGAAGCTTTGCGATAGTTGGCTTTGGAAAAAGTCCATTAATGCTTGAATCCGAATGGGGAAATGTGATAAATCAAGAACATATTCTTGAAAAGGCTGAGGGTAAAAATGAGTATAAAATAACCTTAGACCTTTATGAGGGTGATCAATTTCAGTTTGCCATAAACTCAGAATGGGAAAATCAACGTGGCTTTGGATATTTGGATACGACAACAAAGGATGGAGAGGAGTATTTTACAAATGCAGGTTCTTTAGGCGATACTTCGCAAAAGCGTTCGAATATAAAGGTTGAGGTTGAAGGCAATTATACTTTTATTTTAACAACAAATCCATCTGGAGATGCCTATGATAGCTCCGCTGCTAACTATACTGATGATACAAAGGAAAAGTTTAATGAAAATCCATATGATAAAATCACATGGACATATAATGGTGATATAAAAGAAAAGCCCCAAGATGTTGATGTAGATTTTTATATCAAAGGGGCTGAGATTACAAATTGGCAGGATAAGTACAATGAGCTGACAAAAATGGTTTTAAAGGATAACAAATATACTTTAACAACTTATATCAAGCAAGATGATGAAATATTATTTACATCAGGAATAAATCAAGGTGATGAAATTTCAGTTGGTGCCGATTATATTAAATATAGCAATCTAGATTCAAAATCTGCTGAGCTTTTTACTGATAGCAATGGTAATATGAAGGCTAAGAAAAACGGTACATACACATTTTCGTTTGATGCTGAGGCAAAAATTCTCACAGTAGAGTATAGTAAAGCATTTATAGATGAATGTGAATTTTACTTAAAAGGTTCTTTCAGTGGGACTAATTGGTCTACTGAGGGCGACTCTAAGTATCAGCTAAAAGCAAAGGAAGGCACTATATATACTTTTGATAAGCTTACTTTGAAAAAAGGCGATGAACTGGGAATAGAACGCATGATTGGAAAGAATCAGGACTATTTTTACAGCTACAATAATTTGTCGGAGGCTAATCAGGATAATGCCAATGATGAATTTGAAACAACGGAAAACGCCTTTGGTGGTGGAAACATAGTAGCTAAAAATGATGGCGAATATTCCGTAGAATTCAATGCGTATAGTGGTGAAATAGTATTTAAAAAATTAGGATGAATTAGTTTTTAAGAGTTGAATTTAAAAAGTGGATTGCGATTGCAATCCACTCAAGCTACTAAATTATAATAACTAAAATTATATAATTAGGTCATGATTTTTCATTGGCACTCTATTAGTTGAAAGATATATACATTCTTCAATCGTTTCAATAATTTTTTCATCAAATGCGTTATAGAAGAAAAAGTTTTTTTCATTATTATATAATGCTCTTTCAAAAATTAAAATATTTTTATCCTTTAAATTTAAAAGGTCGGAATAATTTGATATTGTTATTATACTTGAAAAAGTATTGTTAATGAAGTTGGATAACTTTTCATTCATAATTTTTGTACAAGCAACGGTAAATGTAGAGGATTTAAAATATTGATATGCTTTTTTAAATGCTGAGTTATAGTCAATATTTATCTGAAAAAATAAAGGGTCATCTATCCTACAACCCACTGCAATTAATGGAACAAAATTAGCTTCGCCTATGGCATGAAAATCTTCGACAGTTGAATCATAGCAGATTATTGCATCTGCACCATCTATTTTACCACAATAGTTGTCTGGCACATATATAGTATTAAAATTGTTGCTAATAAGCTTTGTAGAAAGCTTATTGAGTATATAGTGGTTTTGTGCAGCTTTTAATGCGGAATCCGCTTTTGAAAAGCGAATAGCAATAGTGCTGCTCTTGCTTGTTGCTAGAGCTTGAGCGGATTTGTTTGGGGTGTAGTTAAGCAAGTTAATAGTATGCAAAACTCTTTTCCGAGTTTTCTCACTTATTCTTTTGCTTGCTTTATTATTGATTACATAGGATACAGTAGCAACAGATACACCAGCCTGCTGAGCTACATCCTTTATTGTTACTTTATTTTTCATAATTTTATTATAATGTTATTTTTATATTTTGTCAATATGATAGTAGTTTATTTTGTATTAATTATATATTATAGATTAGGAGAAACTAATGAATAGGTATGCGTTTTTACATATTCCAGATTCAAATTATTGCTTTGCTAAAAATGAGAGGGAGGTGACAGTAAGAATAAGGACACAAAAAGATGACTTAATTGAAAAAATTTTTTTAATATATGGGTGCAAGTATGACTTTGCCAAAAAACAGTATAAAAAGTCACTAGAAAAAAGGTTTTCTGATAGCTTGTTTGACTATTATGAAACAGAGGTTTGTCTTGATGATGCTCGTTTTGTATATGTTTTTTATATAATAGGTGATGAAGGCAGCTTTTATTATTCCGAAGATGGTTTAACAAAAGAATATAATTTTGAGCTAGGATTTTACAATTTTTTTCAGTTACCTTATATAAATTCCATTGATGTGCATAAAAGCGTTGAATGGATGGATACAGCTGTTTTTTATCAAATATTTATAGATAGATTTTGCAGAGGCGATTTCGATAAAAAAGATGATTATATAAATCTTCATTGGGGCGATATTCCTAATCCTAAAAGCTTTGCCGGTGGCGATATAAAGGGTATACAGGAAAAGCTGGATTATATAAGGGGTCTAAATGTTAATGCTATTTATCTTACACCTATTTTCTTGTCAAAATCTAATCATAAATATGATATTGAAGATTATTATTCAGTTGATCCTTGCTTTGGGACAAATAAGGGATTTAAAGAATTTGTTTTACAAGCTCATTCTAAAGGGATAAGAGTAGTACTTGATGCAGTTTTTAATCATTGCAGTGAATATTTAAGCCAATTTCAAGATGTTATTAAAAATGGCAGAAGCTCTAAATATTTTGACTGGTTTATTATAAGCGGAGATAATATTGATAAGGATAAAGTGAATTATGAAACCTTTGCACATTGTTCTTATATGCCAAAGCTAAATACCTCAAATCATGAGGTGCAAGAGTTTTTACTGGATATAACTGAATATTGGATGGTAGAATATAATATCGATGGGTGGCGATTAGATGTTTCCGATGAAATATCTCATGATTTTTGGAGAGCATTTAGAAAAAAAGTTAAAGAGTTAAACCCCGAGTGTGTTATAATAGGAGAAAATTGGCACAATGCATATCCCTTTCTAATGGGGGATCAGTACGATAGTATAATGAACTATTCTTTTACAAAGGCTTGTTTGGATTATTTTGCCTTTGATAAGCATGATAGCAAAGGTTTTTCCGATAAACTAAACGAGATTTTAATGAGGAATAAGGAAAGTGTCAATAAAATGATGCTTAATTTACTGGATTCACATGACACTCATAGGTTTTTTTCGCAGGTGGGAAAGGATAAGGACAAGCTATTATCTGCACTTGCAATTACAATTTTATTTATGGGTACACCTTGTATTTATTATGGAACTGAAATTTTGCTTGAGGGTGGATATGACCCTGATTGCCGTAGAACCTTTGATTGGGATAGAGATAATTGGGATATGGCTTTTATGGAAAAAGTAAAACAACTTTTGGCTTTAAAAAAAGATAGGATAATATCAAAAGGTGGAATAAAAATTTATGCAAAGCACGAGCTTTTTATTCTTGAACGTTTTTTAGATGAGGAAAAGATAGTTTTATTACATAACAGAGGAAAAGATACGGAGAATATAAATCATTTTGTAAAAGGAAAATGGAGCTTTGTCTTTAAAAGCAAAGTAGAAGGTAGTATGATTTTAAACAATGGCTTTGCTATTGTAAAAAAACAGGAGGTAAAGTATGAAGGGTTATAAGAGGATTATTTCAATGGCACTAGCATTTTCTCTTGCACTTTATGGTGTTGGCTGTGAAAAAAACAGTGATTCTGGAAATTCGGATGTAGTTAGTGGAAATATTACTGATAAAATTTTTTCAGGGGATCTAGAAAGAAATGTGCGTATAAATATTTTAGAAAATGATACAGCTATCGAAAAAGGGTATTTAGCTGAATTAATAGCCGCTTTTAATGAGGAATATAAGGACTATGGCATTGTAGCAGTTGATGCTAATATGGATCAGTATCTCGATCTAGCTAATGATGGTCCTTATGGGTATGGACCGGATGTGCTTTATCAGGCGAATGATATGTTGATGAAATATGTTGAGGGAAAGCATATTTATCCACTTCCTGTGCAAAGGCTTGATTGTTATCAGCAGATTCCACAGTCAGCTTGGGACGCATATAAATCGGAGATGGACGGGAGCGAATATATTTGTGGAGTTCCTGTAAATGTTCAAGCACCCATGCTTTATTATCGCAAGGATTTATTGCCTGAAAATTGGGAAACAAATTGGGATGATGATAAAAATGGTATTCCTGATATGGTGGAAAATTTTAATGATATGTATAGATACTCTAATGAATTAAAGCTTAGCGGAAAGCAAGGATTTATGTTTTCTATTTATGAGGTGTATTTCTCAGCTGGTTTTCTGTTTTCATATGGCGGATATGTTTTTGGCGATAATAATAAAGACTCTCAGGATATAGGCTTTAACAACGGAGAAGCATACAAAGGTGCAAGGCTGTTAAAAAAGCTTGCAGGTATTATGAATGAAGAAACAATCGACGATACAATTACGAGAAATGCCTATGGAAAATTAGGCGATGGCAGTTATTTTGCTGTTATATCGACACCTGACAATTATACGACTTTTATTGATGAAATGAAGCTGAACTATCAAAAACAGGGGCTATCTGAAGATGAAGCTAAAGCTAAGGCTGAAGAAAATCTAGTTATTACATCTATTCCCTTATTACCGGAAGATGGAGATATTACTAATGATAATTCGAAAATGGTTGAATATAAGGCAATGGGCGGTATTAATGGCTATGCTATAAGTGCTTATACAAAAGCGCCTAATGCAGCATTGGCATTTGTTGATTTTGCTACTAGCTATGAGATGGTAAAGCTAAGAAGTGATTTTTTAGGCATAGCAGCAGCTAGAGAAGATGTTGCTAAAGAAACAGGCGGCTTGTCTGAGATGCTATACACAAAGCTATCTAATGGATATATTGACATTATGCCATCAATAAGAGCTGTTTCGCAAATATGGACGCCATGCCAAACCTTTTTGAGTGATTTGGCAAAAGATGCTTTCAGACCTGAAGATGAACAAAAGTTTTTGACAGATGATGATTTTAAAAAGGGACTAGAAACCGTCAATAAGCAAATTTATGATGCTATTTATACTTTAAATTCATCTGAAAGCAAAGGGTGATTATATGGCATCTTTAAGAGTAAACAAGCTGTCTAAGCAAGCAATTTCATCATGCTTTTTAATGGGGCTGGGGCAGCTGCTTCATAAGCAGTATATAAAGGGATTTTTATATCTAGCTATTGAAGTGGGAGCGATATATTTTTTTGTTCAATATGGATTTGATAATATCAGAAATTTTATCACCTTAGGCACACAAAAGGCGGACCCGTGGCTAGGTGTTAAGGGCGATAACTCTATCATTATGCTTATAATGGGAATTTTTACTTTGCTTGCTATACTGTTCTTTTTCGTTATATATATAGGCAATATAAAAGATGCACAAAAGACTTCTGATAGAGTAAGCAGAGGCTTAGAGCCATTGCTTTTTGAAGATGAGATAAAAGAGTTTCTAGATGAAAAATTTTATAAAACAGTTTTATTTCTACCTATTGTCGGTGTTTGCGTTTTTAATATAATCCCTATAATATTTATGATATTTATAGCATTTACGAATTATGGTGATAGCATTGTCCCACCGGAGCTTGTCGACTGGGTAGGCTTTGATAATTTTAAAAAGCTTTTATCACTCTCTGAGTTCTCGTCATCATTTCTTAAAATTCTTGTGTGGAATGTGATATGGGC
>JAAYSD010000051.1 GCA_012518465.1 Clostridiales bacterium | reverse complement strand
TTCCTTTTGGGAACACAGCATTTCGAGTGCTGTACCTTCGACCACTCGGACAACTCTCCGTGTATGTAATTCCGCATTTCTTCCAAAAATTTTTGGAAAGAACTGACGGAAAGAACAACAAAATATTTAATTTTCGAACCGAAGAAAACCCCTGATTTTACGGGCTTTTTTAGCGGAGCAAACAACCAACTCTACAAAAAATTTCGAGTCGTTCTCGTTATGACCACTTCGATACGTCTCCTTAATAATGCCATAAAATTATATCATACAAGAGAAATGGTGTCAAGAGGTGGTTTTTCAAATAAAAATTTTCGCTAGAAAATAATTAATTAAAGTAGTAATGATTACTAGGTTTTTGTTGACAAATGGTAATTACTCTGATATAATAAATATATTATAAATAATTTTTGGAGGGGTTTTATGTCGGGCGGAGGTAGACTTTTGACACTTGACTTGCATGGCTGTACGGTGGAACAAGCACGAAAAAAGGTATCTCATGCGATTGCTGCACTAAGCCCACAGTATGAAGGTATTTATGTAATACATGGAAGTAACAATGGCACATCTCTTTTAAATTATATTAGAAACGGTGTAAAATCTCCGAAGATAGATTATATAACACCATCATTGACAAATCCAGGTGCGACAACAATATATATAAAAAGATAGTTCATAATTTTAGGCATGAAGTAATAAGGAGGGTAAAAATGAGGATTCAAGAATCAGGCGAAGACTATTTGGAAACTATTTTAATTTTGAAAAACAGAAAAGGATATGTTCGTTCTGTTGATATAGCTAATGAGCTTGGATACTCTAAGCCCAGTGTAAGCAGAGCGATGGGAATCCTTAAAGAAGCGGGATATATTACAGTTGAATCAGGGGGAAGTATCTGCCTTACTGAAAAGGGGCAGCAAAAGGCTGAGGCTGTGTATGAAAGGCACCTTACTATTACCAATTATTTGCACAGAGTGTTGGATGTACCTTCAGATATTGCTGCAAAGGACGCGTGCAGGATAGAACATATTATTAGTGAAGAAACTTTTGATGCTATTAAAAATGCTGTAAAATAATTAGCAAATAAATCAACATAATTAACAATAAAAATCCCCTTATAGAGGGGATTTTTAGATTTTTACTATTTAATATCTCTTTTTATAAAGCTTTCATAGCCGGTGTAAACCATGCATACTAGCAAAACAGCTATGTATATTAGTGAAAAGTTTAAGCTTGTTATTTGTCCGACGTTATCATAATATCCACTCATTTCTTCTGTTAAAGACGAATATGGGAAGAACTTATCTTCGAGATAAAGGTTTGCAAATGGAATGAATTTTCTCCACTCACCCTTTGAAATAAAATAAAGCATTTGTGATGAAGAAATTATAAGTCCGCCAAAGAAGCCGGCAATTGATATACCCACAGATGCCGAGGTGTTTCTAGTTACGGTTGAAAGCATCATTGCAAACATCATAAAGACAAATACATCAATTCCCTTAATAAGTACTAGTAAAAATGTATGCAGATAGAAATTTAGTTCATATGCCTTACCATTAACAGCTCCAATATATGGGGTTATTGTATATTCGCTGAATAGTGCTTGATTTGTTATTATTATAGTAATATACATGATTATTAATGAAAATAAAGCAAAGGTAGTTAGCGATAATATTTTTGCGGTATAGATTTTGTGCCTTTTTAATGGTGAAATTATTAAGGATTTTATTGAGCCTGTTGAAACCTCAGATGAAATTGTAGAGCCTGCTAGAATAATCATTAAAATAGAAACGAAAAATCCCGAAAAGCTAATAAATATAGATATTATTTGGCTGGAAACACCTGAATCATCATTTTTACTCTGTGTTAAATATGCACCTGATTTTATATAATGCTCTTGTACTGCTATTTTATTGATTAATTCTTCACGCTCATCATGTGTTAAAGGTCTGTCATTTTCATCGCTTTGGTTATTTAGCAAGCTGATTTTATTTGATTTTAGCTTTTCTATGCTGTTGTTTAAATATGTACTAATTTCTCCGTTTTGATTATATTGTCGTTTCAGCTCATTGCTTTCAAGCTGAATTTCAGCCATTTCCTTAGAAATATCTTTATTGCTCTTAATTTCAGCGTCTTGATAATCAAGGTAGAGATTAAGTGCAGCGGCTTTATCCTCTTTATATTTGTTTAAAACCTTTAAATCTTTTTCGCTAGAGGCCTTAACTTCCTTTAAAGTAGCTTCATACTCTTCTTTTTCATAGCCTTCATTAACTTTTTCAAAATATTTGATTTCTGCTGCTGCGTATGAATAATTCCTCATAACTGAATCTATCCATAAATTAGTATAGATATTAAGATTGTTTTCAATTGCATAGTCAAGGTAGGTGATTTCCCCTTCAATATTTATTAGCTGGTTATACAGCTTAAATTTCGAGACTTCATCTTCATTTTCACCATTTTCAATGCCCTCTATCTGTGATTTAATGCCGTCAAGTTCAATTTCATAGGCTTTTTTTCTTTCCTCTAGCATCGACATATCACTTGAATTCATAGTGTTATAATCATTGCTGTTATAATATTCTAGTTCTACTTTAAATAATATTCCTATCCCAATTACTGAAATAATCATGACAGCAAGGAGAATAATTGTGATTATCTTACGGGAAAGCTTAGTCATTTCATTTAAATATAATCCGAAAAACTTATTCAATTGCTCCACCTCCTCCGGTGATGTTTATAAATGCGTCTTCTAATGAAACTTCATTTCTCTTGATTTCAGTATAATGCACCATGTTTTGCGCTAAAAGGAAATTGATATTTGTAATAAGCTCATCATCAGCTTCAATTTCTACATACTCGTCTTTAACTGATAGTATTTTTTCCTTGTATTGAGTGCTAAGTACATCTTCAATCTTTTTTGTTTCCTTGGAGAATATTTTATATATGACCTTTCCGGAAACCTCATGCAGCAAATCGTCAATCTTTTTTACACCAATTAGCTTTCCGTTATTAATTATACCTACTCTGTCACACATTAGCTCCATCTCTGAAAGCATATGACTCGAAACGAAAACGGCAATATTTTCCTCGTGAGCCAGTTTTCTTAAAATATCACGCATTTCTTTAATTCCTGCCGGGTCAAGCCCGTTTGTTGGTTCATCAAGAATAAGCACTTTAGGCTTATGCACCATAGCTTGAGCAAGTCCAAGTCTTTGCTTCATTCCTAGAGAATAAGTTTTTACTTTGTTTTTAATGCGTTTTTGCAGTCTAACAAGCTCAACGACTTCGTTTATACGTTCTTCACTTACATTATCATGGAGTCGTGCATACATTTTTAGATTTGTATATCCGCTCAGTGTTTTATACATTTCGGGGTTTTCTACAATTCCGCCCAGCCTTGCCATAACCTTTTCATAGTCTTTTTTTAGCTCATATCCGTCAACGGTTATCTTTCCGCTATCTGCCTGTAAAAAACCCATTACTATCTTTATAGTAGTGGTTTTTCCTGCTCCATTTGGCCCTAAAAATCCGAAAACCTCACCACTATATACTTCAAAAGATATATCATCAAGTATTTTCTTTTTGCCAAAGCATTTGTTTAAATGCTCAATTTTCAATATAGCGTCCATTTTATCCCCCTTAATACGCATAAATGTAAGTATCGTTATACATATTTCCATTTGTAGCGTTATTTAAATAATCTGCGCTCATAAATGATAAGTAATATACTACCTTCCACTCACCGTTTTCCTTTATAAAATTGATTGAATCATTGTATGTATCAACAAAGGAGCTTTTTATACCCTCACTATTAATATAATCAATCGTGTTTTCTACTTCCATATCTATCTTAACGCTGTTTCCATCGAAGATGAAATTATATGACTTAATATTTTTATCAGCATTAATAATTCTTATATTCATTTCGTTTGATGTGGTTAAGTTTGAAACAAGATCACTTACTGATATATTTATGTAGTCTTTGGGATAATAAGCATCAAGCTCAGCCTTTACCTTTTTTTCGTAGTCTTGAATCTGCTTATCAGTGATTTTTTTTGTATTGTCCTGTAATTCCTCAGGTAATTCCATGAGTTCGCTGTATTTGTTTATAAATTCCTCTGACAAGCTTTTTAGCTTTGGTTTTTGTGCATTGTTATTAATTGAAACAGCTACTAAATAAATAATAACTCCAATTAAAACAATCGCGGACAATAATGCTCCTTTATTGATTTTCTTTAGAAAATGCATAGCTTTCCTCCTTTTTATAGGTTTATTAATTACTTTTAATATTAAACTTAAATATGCATTTAAACATATCTCCGTCAATTTTTACGCTAAATTCCCCACCACAAAGCTCTGTAAAGGTTTTAGCAATAGATAGTCCTAGTCCACTGCCTTCGCTTGTTCTCGCTTCATCACCCCTTGTAAATCTTTCTACAATTTCATCTTCTGAAAAATTCATTTCATAGCTTGCAATATTTAAAAATTCAGCTATTGCCATATCGTTTTCCTCAAAAAGCTTTATATATATTCTAGTATTTTCCATAGAATATTTAAGAGCATTGTCAATTACGTTGAAAATTGCTCTGTAAAGCCTTTTTCCATCGGCTGAAATAAGAATGTTAGAGGAAGGTATTGTTGTTTTTATAATTCTCCCGCTTTTCTCTATTTTATCAGAAATATCTGCTAAGGTTTGCTCTATTAAAGTATTAAGGCTTATTGTTTCAAAGTTTAATACTATATCACCACTTGAGCTTTTAGAAAGCTCAAATAAATCGGATATTATATTCTTAAGCCTATGTGCCTTTGTACGCAGAATTGCCACATATCCCCTTTGTTCATCTGAAAGGCTTTCGTCATCATCTAGCAGCTCTATATAGCTTATTATCGAGGTAAGGGGAGTCTTTAAATCATGTGAAACATTAGTAATAAGCTCTGTTTTCATTCTTTCGGAAACCGTTGCTCTTTTTACGGCTTTATCAATTCCTTCGCTGATATTTTCTAAATCATCAGCTATTTGCTCTAAATCTTTGTTTTTAAAAGGAGGCAGTTTGTAGCTTAAATTCCCCTTGCGAATTTCAGAAATTGCTGTATTTATTTCATCAAGTCCACTTAATTTTTTATAGCTGTAAGCCAATAGCACAAAACCATTACCTACACTTAAAATAAATGAAACTATGAAAAGTGCTTCTGTACTATAAATGCTATGAACAACTAATATAGCAAAAAAATCAAATATAACCAAGACGATGCTTGTTATAATTAAGCTTGTTTTAGTTCTTGCTTTAGAAATTAATCTTACAGGGTATGATATGATTTTTTTACCGTAGTATAAAACTTTTTTAACATAACAAAAAGCCTTATATATAAGTGTGTAGGTAAAGGCTTGATTAAGCTTAACTCTTTTTGATAAAGAACTAAAAAACCATAAGGTGAGCGTAGATATTAGGACAGAAGCTGCAGCTAAAATAGTATTTTTTATATCAACTGATGAATTTGGTAAAATAAAGCCTTCATAAAAGTCAACTAGTATTGATACTATAAAAAACATAGCAATAGCGTAGATTGCGATAAAAATATCATTGTAAATCCTGTTGAAAAAATGGATTATAATTTCCCCTCCAACAGATTTTCTACCTGCCAGCAAGCAAGCTACAATTACACTTATTAGCAGCATTATAATTGCTATAATTCCAATGTAAAAAGAATTTTTTCCCTCTTCAATTTCTGCTGAATTTTCATATTTTAAATTTTCAATAAGCTTGTCAGTATAGGAGATTAAATAAAAAGTATCGTTTTCTTCGATATTATCGTTTAAATCATCTATAATGTAGTATCCAATATGGACGTCTGGGCTTTCTTCAAGGGCATAAATATTTTTAAAATTAGGAGTTAATGAATCTGATTTTATAACATTTTTATCATTATCTAAAATAAAATATCTATATCCCTTTTCAAGATACCTGTTAATATTTAGTTGATAGGTTTGCTTAGTGCTTGCATCCTTTGCCGTATCAGCAGCTTTAATGTCACGATATACGCTATTAAAATTTGCATAAGTATTTATAACTGCCTCGTCATTAAATACATAAGGGTATATCTTGTCAATTTTAGTTATAGTAAACAGTATTAAAAAAACACTTGCTGACATAATAAAAAAGTTTATCAGCTTAACTGTCCAATGAAAAACATTAACCTTCGATTTTATAGCCAATTCCCCACACCACCTTTAAATAATCAGGTTCTCTAGGGTTTATTTCAATTTTTTCACGGATTCGTCTAATATGTACCATAACGGTATTTTCTACTGCAAAGCTATTCTCATTCCAAACACGTGTATAAATTTCTTCAGCAGAAAACACTCTGTTTTTATTTTCCATCAAAAGCTTTAAAATATTATATTCAGTTGCTGTTAGCTTAACAGGCTCACCGTTTACAATCACATTTTTCGCTTTTTTATTAAGGCTCAAACCTCTTATGGTAATGAAATCATCTGAAGAATCAGCATCCTTATTACTGCCAAGCACCTTATACCTCCTTAAATGAGATTTTACACGTGCCGCAAGCTCAAGGGGATTGTATGGCTTTGTGATATAATCATCAGCACCAATTGAAAGACCTAGAATTTTATCGCTATCTTCACCCTTTGCTGAAAGAATAATTATAGGAATATTGTTTTTCTCCCTAATTTTCATTGTAGCAGAAAGGCCATCAAGCCTTGGCATCATAATGTCTATTATAATTAAATCAATTTCAAAAGATGTAAGAATGTCCAAAGCCTCAATGCCATTATATGCAGTAAAGACGCAGTATCCTTCCTTTTCCATCAGCTTTGCTATTGCGTGTACTATTTCTTTATCATCATCAGCGATAAGAATGTTGCTTCTTTTCAAAACAAACCTCCGTAAATTTTTGAAATAAACCTAAATAGCTGTAAATATAGTATGTGCTATATTTCTTAAATAAAGGTGGTGACAAATCTTAAAATAATCTTAAGCTTATAGGTTTATGCAAAATGTATTTGTGTTCTAACTGTATTATATACTATAACACAATTAAATCAATTTGTAAAGGGGGTAAAAGCTATTTTAATCATTTTGTAATATTTTATATTTTAAGTTCGCTTACAGAGCTTAAACGTCTGGCGAAAATTAATTTAATTATCATGTATAAAGCTGTAAAAATGCATATGTAAATTAAGTATTGCAAAAAACGAATAAATCATGTATAATGTATTAGATATTTTCATGTAAATATGTTAGGTGTAAAGATGCTTTTTGATGAAGAAATTATGCTAAGAGCTATTGATTTAGCAAAACTAGCGGCGAAAGAAGATGAAATTCCAGTTGGTGCAGTAGTTGTAGATAGTTTTGGAAGAATTATTGGAGAAGGCTATAATCAAAGGCAAACTAAAAACTCCCCTACTGCTCATGCTGAAATTATTGCATTAGAAAAAGCCGCCAAAGCTTTAAAAAGCTGGCGACTTAGTGAATGTACCTTATATGTTACTCTCGAGCCTTGCCCTATGTGTGCAGGTGCAATCATAAATTCCCGTGTAAAAAGGGTTGTCTATGGTGCTTTTGATGAAAAGGGCGGTGCTTGTTCATCGGTTATTAATTTATTTGAGCAGGGCTTTAATCACAAGCCGCTTATACGGGGTGGAATTTTAGAAAAACAATGCTCAGTATTATTATCTGAATATTTTAAGGATCTAAGGTCTAAAAAGTGTTAAATCCCGTCAAAATGATAGTATCCGTCTTTCTTTTTAAAGGACCAGCTCACTATCGATTTGATGATAAATAAAGCACTTGTTAAGGTAGCGGTTACAAATAAAAATTTCCCTAAAGATTTCATATTTTCTTCCTTTCGCATAAAATTTAATTGGTTAATAATGAAGTCACACAAAGTTAATAACTTGTTTCATATATTAAGAATAAAATTACAGCTTTTCATAAAAATAAGGAGGTATAATGGATAGGTATAAAAAGCTTGCCTCTAACACAATTGTGTTAGCTATTGGGCAATTTAGCTCAAAAGTACTTTCTTATATCCTCATCATCCTTTATACAAGGGCTGAGTGGCTGGAAACTGCTGATATGTCCAGTGCCACTAATATAACAAATACAGCAAATTTGCTAATGTCGATAGTGACAATTTCTATTGGCGAGGCTGTTATCCGTTTCGGGCTTGAAAAAAAAATAAATGGCACTCAGGTATTTTCAATAGGTGTATTCACTGCTATTTTTGGATTTTTAGTGCTTGCACCATTTATGCCTCTTATCAGCCGGTTAATGAACCAGCTTAATGGAAGCAGCGGAAATGGTGTACTAATATATATATTTATAATCACAAGCTCTTTAAGGACAATATGTGGCTTTTACGTGCGTTCCCGTGGGAATGTCAAGCTATATGCACTTGATGGTATTATTACCACATTTACGCTATTAATATTCGGCGTTATATTTATGGGTGTATTTAAATTAAAGGCTGTCGGATACATCATATCTATTATAGCATCGGATTTTTTATCCATAGTATTTCTTTTTTATATGGCAAATCTACATAAAAGACTTATTGTTGTAGGCATAGATAAAGAGCTTAGGCGTTCTATGATAAAATATTCGCTACCGCTTACACCGAGCCTTGTTGCGTGGTGGCTTGCTACAAGTGCAAATGGATATTTTGTAACAAATATGATTAGTCGTGAGGCTAATGGACTTTATTCAGCCGCCTCAAAGCTGCCGGGGATAATAGTTATTATTTCGGGTATCGTATCACAGGCATGGCAGATGTCGGCTGTAACAGAAAGAAATTCACGCACGGTAGCAAATTTTTATACAAATGTTTTTAATATATATCAAGGTGTGGTTTATGTAGTTGCTTCGAGCATGCTGTTGTTTAATAAGCAGCTTACCGGATTTTTCGGGTCAAACTATTCCGACGCTTATAAATATACTCCCTTTATTATAGTAGGAGTAATGTTTTCCTGTTTTTCAACTTTTTTAAATTCAATCTATTTAGCTGATAAAAAGTCAGGGAAATCATTTTTAACAGCCTTTATAGGCTCTATGCTTAATATTATTTTAAGCTATGTGCTTGTTCCTATCATTGGTGTTTATGGAGCTACAATAGGCTCTATGGTAAACTTCGGTGTAGTGTTTCTAATCCGTGCAATCGATACTCAAAAAATTGTATTAATTACATATAATAAGCTGAAAATAGGCTTAAATATTGGATTTATATTCATTATGGCTCTGCTTATTATATTTGAAAAGCCTTATTCCTTTATAATTCGAGCTGTTTTATTTGTTTTAATTGTTGCTATGAACTTTAAAACCTGCATGGCAGGAGTTATGAAGGTTATTAGCAAAAAGAGATGATTACATTAGTTTTTTTATAAGATTTTCGCTGTTTTTAACAAGGCTTAAAAGTGCTGTTCCCTGTTTTTTATAATCTTCTTCAATTTTTATTGTGGTAATTGTCTGTTCATCAACCGGAGAATCGGATATAGCTTGATTTGCTGTACCTTCTGCTATTTGCATAGCTGCAAGCGTAATATGTGAAGAAAAGTCTTGTGAGATACCAAACATTTTATCATCATTTTTAGGGCTTGCCTTATGCGTCATTCTAAATGAATTATACACAGCAAGCGTGAGATAATTTGCTATGCTTTGTGTAAGCTTATGATTTTTAAGTTTTATTAAAAAGGTAAAAATCAGCTCAATTGAATTTGTAATAAGCTTTTTATTAAGAGTTACTGTCAATGCAGAAAGGTCTGTTACACCCTTTTCACTTGAAGATATTTCAGGCAAATTGCTCTCTGAAATACGTTCGCCACTGCTGACGGGGGAACGTCCTAGTAAATAATCAGTTGATACATCGTAAAAATCTGCCGCACGAATTATGAACTTTAACCCCGGCTCTCTCTTCCCTTTTTCATAGTGGGAAAGCAGTGCTTGTGCCACACCAAGCTCTTGAGCAACGAATTTTTGGCTAAGTCCTCTTTCCTTGCGTAAGAGCGATAAAATCCTAGGAAAATCTGTATTCATCTATATAACCCCTTTTATTTTATTATCGATAAGTATATTATATATAAAATTAAACAAAAAGTAAAGCGTTATTTTACACAAATCGCACGACACTAAGAATTATGATTTTACATTTTATTACTGAATATTTTAGGGAAAAATGCTTAATTAAAAGGAGATGCTATGAAAAATTATCGTCTAAGCTTAATAAGACATGGTTATACACAGGGTAATATTGAGGGCAAATATATCGGGAGGACAGACCTGCCTCTTTGCGATGAGGGAGAGGGGGCAATAGCTTCCTTATCAGCTTCCGAGCTATATCCGCGAGTGCAAAAGGTGTATACTAGTCCTTTAAAAAGATGTACTCAAACTGCTGAAATAATTTATCCCAATAATTTAATTAAAAGAATTGACAAGATGCGTGAATGTGATTTCGGTGACTTTGAGGGAAAAACTCCGGACGAATTAGCTCATTTACCAGAGTATGAAGAGTGGCTTAAGGGCGGATATGCATCATCTCCTCCGAATGGTGAAAACTATGGTGATTTTACTTTGAGATGCTTAGAAGGTTTAGATGAAATTTTTCACGATATGATGAATAATGAAGTAACTGATGCTGCTGTCGTTACACATTCAGGTGTTATAATGAACTTGCTTTCCAGCCATGGCTTGCCAAAGGGAAGGCCTGTTGATTTTGCTACTAAGCAAGGAGAGGGATTTCAAATTATTCTAACTACATTTTTATGGCAAAAAGGAAATACATTTGAAATAGCAGGAAAACTTTTTTAAAATCTTTAATATACATTTGTTTTTTGTTAAAATACTATGGATTAGCTTGTTTTTCGCTATAAAAAACTATTTTTAACTCATTGACCTATAATTATATAAATGATAAAATACAAATAATAACAAATTTGATTATTTGAAAAGGCGGTAGGCTTTATGGATGTTAAAAATAATAAGGATAAAGAAATTTGCCAGAACTGTGGTTATCCGATTGAAGAATGTATTTGCAATGAAACTTTTTTGCCTGAAAATGCAAATGTTCGTATCGATGAATCCTTAATTACAGACGAAAGTGGAGAACAAGATATTGCTAATGTTATTGATAAGTATCTAAGCAGTGAAACCAGTAGCGATGAAAAGCCGAATTTAAAGCGTGAAGAACAAATAAAGGCAGCTGAAAAAACTGAAAAAGAAAAATATCCGACGGTTTTATTCCCCAGTGATAAAAAAACATCAAAAATAAAGGTGGTGCTTTCTCATTTATCATGTTTTATACTCTCTATTGTGCTAGTAGCAATGCTGACATTGGCTACTATGTGGACAGCATTAAGGTATTCTATTGAGAATAAGGCTATACATACGGCAGTAATGCAGGTGGATATGGGCAGTATAAGTCTTGATGATGGCAATGACACGGTGATTAATGAGATTTACGATGGAGTGGTGTATAACTTGCCTGTGGATATTGAAATTGATAAGAATTCAATAGCCGATTTTCTTAATGAAGAAGTTGTGAAGGGTTTTATCACGCAAAAGCTAATTAATTATACGGATTATTTTAAAGGCGAAAGCTATGATGCAGGCGTAAAATCACGTGAGATAGTGGAGTTTATTAAAGAAAATGAGGAGCTTTTGTATAGCTATATAAATTATAGGCCAACTCCACAGGATTATTTAAGGATTGAAGAAGGTTTAACAGAGGCGGAATTTGAAAAAAGATTATCTCTGTCATCTGTCCAAAGAAGCTTGGATCTAAACCTTGAGCCGATAAGGGGATTTTTGAGTAAATATGTTTTAATTGTTTTATGCGTTATTATTATTGTATTAATTATTTCTATGGCAATAATCAATAAAGAGAATATTTCAGTTTTTTTTGCATATTTAGGCTCTGTTTTTATGGTAGAGGGATTTTCACTTGTAGTAACTATATTTACTGCCGGTATAGTGTTTTCAATATCTAAAACGAGTTTTAGCTGGATTAAGGCATTTATTTCTGCACCTGAAAAAACAGTGCAGAATATGGGAGTTATATTTTTAGCCCTAGGCATTATCTTAATAGCGGCGGCGATTTTCATTAGAAAAAAGATTAAAATTTCTGCTGTGAAGAATAAGAATTAAAGTTATATATAATAAAAACCTCATTCACAAAAGCTGAATGAGGTTGATTTTTTATTTAATTTTCTTTTTTAGCTTTGAAATTACAAGATATGCTAAAGGCGTACCTGCCAAAGCTTCTATAAAAAATTTTGCAATGTAAAGTGATATTATCATTGTAAAAAGCTCATTTATAGGCAGTTCTCCCGCAAAGGCAATAATGGTGAATACAATAGTATCAAGTGCATGACCAATGGCAGAGCTGCCAATAGTCCTCATCCATAGGTGGTTTCCTTTAGTCCATTCCTTTATTTTATCCATAAAGAAGGCGTTTGATATTTCTCCTACTAAAAAAGCAGCAAATGATGCGACTAAAATTCGTGGTGCATAATTAAATACAGTTGAATAAGCATTAGCTATATCTGCATTTGAGTCAGGAAACGGCAGCAATGTACCAAGATAAGTACAAATCACTAAAAAGGCATTGCAAATAAATGTAAGAAAAATAACTTTTTTAGCTTTTTTAAAGCCCCATATCTCCGTCAAAACATCACCCAGCATATAAGCAAAAGGAAATGTTATTGTACCTGCGTCAAAAAGCGTTATCCCTCCTAGCTTAAGCACCTTTACCGCCATAATATTTGACGTTAAGTAGCAAGCAGTCATCAGACACGCAATTATTACCAGTGGCTCAAGTTTTGTATTACTTTGGGGTATAGCTAAGCCGTTCTGGTTTTTTGCAGGGTTTTCCAGTACCTGTTTGTTCATTTTAAAACAACCTTTCTATTAAAATATGCAGTAAAACTGCTATGTTATTATACTACAAAACTAGAATAAGTGCAATATTAGTAGGAGAAAAGTAAAATTTTTTTAAACTAGTATTTTTAATAAAAAGGCTAGCTAAAATTAAAGAATATTTGTATAAAAACATTATTGACTTAATATAATTTCCATGGTAATATATAAAGCAAGCAAAAACATAGTATGTATATATGAATAATAATTGGTGGATTTATTAATGGTAGATTATATAAAAAGCTTTGATATAGATTTTATAAAACAACATATACCTCAGTATGTTGATGCGGCATGGCTTACCTTGCGTATAGCGTTTATTGGCATTGCTTTGTCGCTGATAATAGGTTTATTTTGCAGTCTTATTCTACATTTTAAAGTTCCTGTGATAAGACATATTGTAAAAGGGTATATAGAGCTGTCTAGAAATACGCCCTTACTTGTACAGTTGTTTTTTCTTTACTTTGGATTGCCCAAAATAGGGATTTTGCTTGATTCCGAGCATTGTGCATATATTGGACTATCCTTTTTGGGCGGCAGCTATATGGCAGAGTCTTTTAGAAGTGGTATTGAAGCAATTGGAAAAATTCAGACAGAGTCTGCATTAAGCTTGGGGCTGAGTCGCTTTCAGGTGATGCTTTATATTGTATTGCCGCAGGCTTTTTCAGTAAGCTTACCGTCATTATGTGCAAATGTGATTTTTCTTATAAAGGAAACATCTGTTTTTAGTGTTGTTGCACTAGCTGACCTTATGTATGTTGCTAAGGATTTAATAGGGCTTTATTATAATACTGATGAGGCTTTGTTAATGCTGGTTATTGCTTATATCATTATACTTTTGCCAATTTCGATTATTGCCGGCATTTTAGAAAAGAGGCTTAGACATGGATAATATGGGATTAGGTATTATTTTTGAGGGGAATAATTTATTACGTTTGCTTGGAGGACTGTGGATAACTATAAAGATATCATTTATTTCAGTTTTTGTATCCATCTTTTTAGGAATAATACTTGGCATGATTATGACGGTAAATTCAAGAATTATAAGAGTGATAACAAAGATTTATCTAGAATTTATGAGGATAACGCCACAGCTGGTTTTACTTTTTGTTATATATTTTGGAGCTACAAAGGTTTTTGGAATAGATATAGACGGACAGACATCGGCTTTTATTGTATTTATCCTATGGGGAACAGCCGAGATGGGCGATTTAGTCAGGGGTGCTATACTCTCTATACCAAAGCATCAATTTGAAAGCGGCACAGCATTAGCTCTAAAAAAGCATCAAGTTTACTTGTATATAATTATTCCGCAAACAATAAGGCGACTTATTCCTCAGGCAATAAATTTGACTACAAGAATGATAAAAACAACTTCTCTTATAGTTATGATTGGTGTTGTAGAAGTTCTTAAGGTAGGGCAGCAGATAATAGAGGCTAACAGATATACAGCACCGGATGCTGCACTATGGATTTATGGAGTGATATTCTTTTTATATTTTATTGTGTGCTATCCTATTTCAAAGGCTGCGACAATTTTAGAGAAAAAATGGGCATCTAATTAATAAAGTAGGAGTTGATATTTTGGATAATAATATTCTTTTAAAAATAGATGAAATAACAAAATTCTTCGGCGAGCATAAGGTGCTTAACAAGGCTTCCTTAACTGTGGAAAAGGGCGAAATTGTCGTTGTGCTTGGTCCTTCAGGCTGTGGTAAAAGCACTTTGCTGAGATGTATAAATGGCCTTGAAGATATTCAAGGCGGGAGCATAAGTCTTGACGGAAATGTTATCACTCAAAAGGACACAAGGTGGACTGAAATAAGGCAAAAAATCGGAATGGTTTTTCAAAGCTATGATTTATTTCCCCATATGACAGTTTTGCAGAATATTCTGCTTGCACCTTTAAGAGTTCAGCATAGAAAAAAGCAAGATATAAAAGAAGATGCCTTAAAGCTTTTGGAAAGAGTCGGCTTGCTTGATAAAAAAGCTTCTTATCCATCTGAATTATCCGGAGGTCAAAGGCAGCGAGTGGCTATTGTAAGAGCTTTGATAATGAACCCTGAGATTATGCTTTTTGATGAAGTAACAGCAGCACTTGACCCTGAGATGGTGCATGAAGTGCTTGATGTTATGCTGGATCTTGCAAAGGCTGGTATGACAATGGTTATTGTTACTCATGAAATGCAGTTTGCAAAGGCTATTGCCGATAAAATTGTATTTATGGATAATGGCGAAATTGTTGAAATTTCTAAGCCCGATATATTTTTTAATAATCCTCAGACTGAAAGGTCACAGAGGTTTTTAAATAAATTTAATTACACAGAAAAGAGGTAACTATTATGAAAAAAATAACAAAGAAGCTTTTTTCCGCAGTATTGGCACTAACACTTGCTTTTGCTGTCGGATGCTCTAATAATGAAGGTTCATCAAAATCTGAAAATAGTGGTTCTAAAGCAGCGTATAGAACAGTGCAGGAAATTAAGGACAGCGGAAAGATTAAGATAGGTGTATTCAGCGATAAAAATCCGTTTGGATACATAGATTCTGATGGTAAGTATCAAGGCTATGACGTTTACTTTGCTGAAAGAATAGGAAAGGATTTGGGCGTTGAGATTGAATATATTTCTGTCGAGCCTGCTAGCCGTGTAGAGTATCTTGAAACTGCAAAGGTTGATATTATCCTTGCTAATTTTACTGTAACTGACGAGAGAAAGGAAAAGGTTGATTTTGCACTACCTTATATGAAGGTTGCCTTAGGTGTAGTGAGCAATGATAATAACCTTATTACAGATGTAAAGCAGCTGGAGGGCAAAAAGCTAATTGTAGCTAAGGGGACAACTGCTGAAACATACTTTTCTCAAAATCATCCGGAAATTGAGCTTCTTAAGTTTGATCAGTATACAGAAACATTTAATGCTTTGATTGATGGTAGAGGAGATGCACTTTCCACTGACAATACTGAGGTGCTTGCATGGGCTTTGCAGAATGAAGGCTTTACAGTGGGCATTGATAGTATAGGTGCTATTGATACGATTGCTCCTGCTGTTACAAAGGGTAATACTGATTTGTTAAATTGGATTAATGATGAAATAAAAGCTCTCGCTGAAGAAGAGTTCTTCCACAAGGGATTTGAGGAAACCTTAAAGCCTGTATATGGCGATGCGGTTAAGCCTGAAAACCTAGTTGTTGAAGGTGGAATAGTAGAATAAAGCACGTATAATTGCAATTTTTTAATAAAGCTCTATAAAGTGAAAACAGCCTTTCTCATTTTTGAGAAAGGCTGTTTTTTTAACTTATCTTTTTAGCTTTTTTCAGCTTCTGTCGTTTTATTACTTTTTCTCTAAAGAATTCCTCACGTTCCTTTTCTTCAAGTGAATTGGTAATATACTTTTCCTGCTCTTCAAACTTAGGGATAAGGATATTTTTTAAAGCATTAGCACGCTTTTGAGTCTTTTTTATTGCAATTGCAAGACGATAAATGCAGTTTTCCACCTCTGCTAAAATGACAGTAAGCTCTTTAACCTTGTTAAAGCATTTATAAGCATAGTCAAAATAAGAGTTGGTTTGTGCCAGCCCATAGGAAAGCTCGCTTTTTGACGTTGTTTCTAAAGTAATTATCGGCAGCTCAACACCCATAACACTTCTATATGAAATTTCAAGTCCATTTTCAATAGGAATTGCATTTCCAAGAGGTTCAGTAACGCCTAAGGTGATATTAATTCTTTGCAAGGCCTTATAAGCAGTTTCATAGGTATCTTCAATACTGCCACGCAATTTTTTAGCCTTATCCAGTAAAAGCACCATTTCTCGGATGAGAATATTGCGTTTTCTATCCATTAGCTCATAGCCTAGCTTTGCTTGGTGAAGCGAACGCTTTACCTTGATAAGACTGCCCTTAGTAGGGAAAATCTGTTCAGCCATATTCTCTCCTTTGCTTTATTTATGCAGATATTGTTCAATAAGCTTTTCATCAAGTCTGTCAAGCTGACTTTCAGGAAGCTTTGCAAGCAAGCTCCATGCTAAATCCAAGGTTTCCTCGATGGAACGGTTTTCCTCAAACCCCTGCTTTAAAAACTTTTGCTCAAATTCTCTTCCAAATTCAATAAATGCTTTATCAATTTCTGAAAGCTCTTCTTCGCCGATTACTCCGGCTAAAGCACGTGCGTCCTGCACTCTTGCATAAGCAGCAAAAAGCTGATTTGCAACAGGAGCATGATCTTCTCTAGTATATCCTTTTCCTATACCATCCTTCATAAGACGGGAAAGTGAAAGTAGAACAGAAAGCCCCGGATAAACTCCCGTTTGGTCAAGCTCACGGTCAAATACTATTTGCCCCTCTGTAATATATGCTGTAAGGTCGGGGATAGGGTGAGTAATATCGTCATTAGGCATTGTTAAAATTGGAATTTGAGTGACTGAGCCTTCGCTGCCTTCTACAACGCCGGCTCTTTCATAAATAGCTGCAAGGTCGGAATATAAATAACCGGGGTAACCCTTTCTTCCGGGGATTTCACCCTTAGAAGATGAAAATTCACGCAGTGCCTCGGCATATGAGGTCATATCAGTCATAATAACAAGCATATGCATATTCTTTTCATACGCAAGATATTCAGCGACAGTTAATGCACATTTTGGTGTTAAAATACGTTCTATAATAGGGTCGTTTGACAGATTTAAAAACATAACTACACGTTCAAGAGCGCCTGATTCTTCAAAGCTTTTTTTAAAATAATCAGCTACATCATGCTGTACTCCCATAGCGGCAAAGACAATTCCAAATTGAGCGTTATCATCATCTGATAGCTTTGCCTGTCTTACAATTTGTACGGCAAGCTTGTTGTGGGAAAGTCCCGAGCCTGAGAAGATGGGCAGCTTTTGTCCTCTAATAAGAGTCATTAGTGCGTCTATTGAAGAAATCCCTGTGTGAATGTAGTTTCTAGGATATTTTCTTGAAACAGGGTTAAGAGGCTTTCCGTTAATATCGCCCATTTTTTCAGGGAAAACAGCACCAAGTCCATCAATAGGTTTTCCTGCGCCGTTGAAAATTCTGCCCAGCATTTCCGTTGAGAGAGGAATTTCCAAAGGCTTTCCCTTAAAGGTAGTCTTTGTATTTGTTAATGATAGACCACTAGTTCCCTCAAACACTTGAAGAATAACCTTGTCGCCCTCAAGCTCAACAACTCTACCTGTTCTTGTACTGCCATCGGGTAAAGAAATCTCAGCAATTTCATCATAAGAAATTCCTTTAATTCCCTCTAGTGCAACAAGCGGACCATTAATATCATTTAAACCGACATATTGTATATTATTATTCATATCATGCCTCCTTTTCCAGCAAAGGTGCAAAGGCATTTTCCATTTGCAAATTAAGTTTTTCAAAAAGCTCCAGCTTATCGTTAGGAATATCGTATTTCATTTTAATCAGCTCTTCAAAAAAGCCAAATTCCATAACCTTTGATAAGATTATTCCCTTATTAAGAGCTGATAAAGATAGATCATACAGCTTTAAAATCGCCTTCATCATTAAAAGCTGCTTTTTCAGCGGAACATAGGTATCGTCTTTATGATAAGCATTTTGCTGTAAAAATCCGACACGTACAACTCTGGCTATTTCAATAGTAAGCTTTTGGTCATCGGGTAAAACATCAGCACCGATTAATTTTACAATTTCCATTAGCTTGTTTTCTTCAGTAAGAATGTTAGAGATTTTCTGCCTGCACTCCATAAAATCCTTGCCGACATTTTCATGATAAAACTCAGCTAAATCATCAGTATATTCGCTATAACTCATAGTCCAATTTATAGCAGGATAATGCCTAGCATAGGCTAAGCTTTTGTCAAGAGCCCAAAAGCAACGTACAAAACGCTTTGTATTTTGTGTAACAGGCTCTGAAAAGTCACTTCCCTGAGGAGAAACAGCTCCGATAACCGTAATACTTCCTTCATTGCCTGAAAGTGTATCTGCATAGCCTGCACGCTCATAAAACTCTGCTAAACGAGAGGGTAAGTATGCAGGAAATCCCTCCTCAGCGGGCATTTCTTCAAGTCTGCCTGAAATCTCTCTTAAAGCCTCTGCCCAGCGTGAGGTAGAATCCGCCATTATAGCAATGTGATAGCCCATATCACGATAGTATTCAGCTAATGTGATACCAGTGTAAATTGATGCCTCACGTGCGGCAACAGGCATATTAGATGTGTTTGCAATAAGCACAGTTCTATCAGTAAGTGCGTTTCCTGACTTAGGGTCAATAAGCTCAGAAAATTCTTCAAGAACTTGAGTCATTTCATTTCCACGTTCACCACAGCCTATATATATAATTATATCAGCATCGCACCATTTAGCCAGTTGATGCTGCGTCATTGTTTTACCTGTACCAAAGCCACCTGGAATAGCAGCAGTACCACCTTTTCCAATTGGAAGCACAGTATCTATTATTCTTTGTCCAGTGATTAGAGGCTTTGTTACTGCCATTCTTTTCTTTACAGGGCGAGGCTTTCTAATTGCCCAGTTTTGTACCAAGCTAAGCTCAATTTCTTGAGAATCTACTGTTTTTAACTTTAAAACAACGTCATTTACTTTATATTTTCCGTTTTCAGCAGCAAAAACAACAGTACCGCTTTTATCAGGAGGAACCATGCATTTATGAGTGATTAGTGCTGTTTCGGGACAAGTAGCATAAATTTCTCCACCTGATAAAAAATCGCCGACCTTTGCTGTGATTGTGACATCATATTCTTTTTCGGTATCAAGGGCATTCATACTGCTGCCCTCTTTTATATAAATACCACTTTGACTTGTCATAGCTTTTAATGGTCGTTCAATCCCGTCAAAAATATTTGAGATAATACCAGGTCCTAGTGCAACGGAAAGCGGCGTGCCAGTCGGAAAGACGGGGTCACCGACTTTTAAGCCTGAGGTCTGTTCGTATACCTGAATAGTAGTAAACTCATCACTGACAGAAATAACCTCTCCTATAAGCTTGTTATCTCCGACAAGCACTTTTTCAAGCATAAAAAAGTCATTTGTCTTTCTTACTTTTACAACAGGACCGTTGATTGCATATATTTTATTCAAAGTAAATCTCCCTACTTATAACTATAATTCCAAATTAAAATTGTTAATAAACTCTTCTTTTTCCTTCTTTAAAGCTGAGTCAAGAGAAAAATCACAAAACATATTATCATCGGGATAAAAAATGGTGATTCCACCTAGCTCAATTGATTTATCAGCATTCAATTTCTCGCCAAATTTTGTCTTTAGTACAGAATTGTCCATATCGCAGGGCTTCACATTTACGACAGTGTTATTATCAAAAGCCTTTACACCTTCGGCTTTTTTCAAAAGCTTATCTAAATATTCTGTATATTCACTTGTCTTTGTAAAATCAATCAGTCGAATCTTTATTTTATTAAATAATTCTTCTATCTTTTTTGTTCTATAAGCGAATTTTTGCTGCTTGGTTTCAAAACGTATATGAGATATTTTTTTAAGATAATCAGCTTTAATCTTCTTTATCTCGCCTTGAGAATACTTAAAAAATTCCTCAAGTAATTTATCTTCACTGATTTGCAGCAATTGCTTTTTTTTCGATTTTGCACTACTGATAATTTCCTCTGCTATTGCTTTTGCATCAGAGCAGACTGACGATTCCAGCTTGTTTAATTTTTCTGCAATTTCTGCCATTTGCCATTGCTCCTTTTCCATTGGTTTAGCATATTTCTAGTAAATTTACATTTTTATGCCGATAGCTTCCTTCACATAATTATAAATAGCGTCCGTAGCAGAAGAGGTGGTGTGTCTATCGGGAATACTTAAAATCAAGGGCCGCTTGCCCGTAAGCTTCATTTCATATACTCTTTCTTTGCACATGGACACAAGCTTATCAGTAATAAGGATAATGCCAATGCTTTCCTGCTCTTGTGCAAAGTCTAGAGCTTTATTTACGTCATTTTCATCATGAGCGATTACACCTTCAACACCGGCTAACCTCATTCCCATAGCTGTATCTATATTATCACTAATAAGATAAAAACGCATTTTCTCCCCTCCTGTTAAGTTTGCTAAAGCTTTTGCGTATAAATTATGCAAAAAGAATAAGAATTGATATAAGCAAACCGTAAATAGCAACACCTTCACCTAAGGCTACAAAAATCAATGCTTTTGTGAAGTTTCCTTGATCCTCGCTAACTGCACCGATTGCAGCAGAAGCAGCAGAAGCTACGGCAATACCGGTACCTATTGTAGCAGCACCAGTGGAAAGAGCGGCAGCAAGATAACGCATGCCCTCAGCTGATGCCGCAACAGCTTCAGTTGCTGTATCAGCACTTACAAAGCCGCCAAGGGGCAGTATTGTAAATACAGCCAGCATACCGAAAAGTGTAACTAAATTAGCTGTAAGCGTTGATTTTATATTAACGGTTTTGCCTGCCTTGTGGCGTCTATATGCCAAAAATAAAGGTGCGGCAATTATTGCTATTGCTATTAATGGTAAAAGTAAAATTTGATAAATGTTCATAATAACCTCCGAATTTAAATTTCAAAATCATTGCCAAGTGGGATAAATTGTTTTCCGCCGGCAACGTAAAAACGACTGAAAATTTCATAGAATTCAAGCCTTAGTACCTGTATTCCAACTAGGAAGCCTTCTATGAAAATAACTATTGCATTACCTAAAACATAAGCGATAATTGTACCAACTCCTATTTTAGGGTCAGGAGCATTCATTCCTCCAAACTGTGCAACGACTAACATCATACCCGCATGACTGAGGATAAATCCTCCAACACGCAGGAAGGACATTGTATTTGAAAGATAGGTAAGACCTACCTCAAACATCTCTATAAAGCCCATTCCTATAAAAGAGCCTACACTTTGTTTTTCTTCGTCAAAGTTTTTCTCCTTAGTGACAAGTTTTGTTAAAGGTTCTCTCATGAAAATAACCACAAGTGGGAGTATAATTAAAAGAATAATATATAAGGGTGATGCTACCTTTATGCCTAAGCCTAGCTGCAGGCCGGCAAGTGCAATTATAGAAGCATAGAGGATAAATCCAGCTAAACCATTTGCACCGAAAAAAGCATTTCCCCAGCTTTTGCGTTTTATAGAAACGCCTATATTAACAGCCATTGTAGTAAGTATAAGGAATACACCAATAAACAGTGCGAATATTATCAGCACATTTGCTATTTGAAAAAGATTTTCAGGAGGTGAATCATACCCTAAAAATTTATAAATAACTTCATGATGGAAAAAAGGTGTTATAATTGTTTCAAATCCAAATACCGAGCCATAAATTATACCGAAAAAGGCACTTGAAAAGCCTATCCTGCTCATAATGGGAGCAAGCGGAAATTTATCCTTTAAAATGAACCCCAGCAAAGCTATTACAAGACCCTGCCCTAAATCTCCAAACATTATTCCGTATAACAAAATATAGCTTATCGCAAAATATCCGGTAGGATCGATACCGTCATAGCTTGGCAGACCATACATATTTACAAACATTTCAAACGGTTTTATAACACGATTGTTTTTCAATAATACAGGGGGGGAATTTTCTTCTGCTTCAGGTGATGGTTCATTTTCATTGTTTTGGGCTTGCATAGTTACAACTGTTTCTTCAAGCTTATCGAATTTATTTATAAACCAGTTTAGCTTTCTTGTAGGCACATATCCTGATAAATAATAGCTTTTTCCGATAATTTCAGCGGCGTCACTTATTTCGTGAGTTATAGCCATTTTACGTAAAAGTGCATATGCATCAGCCAGCTTTGTCTTGTTCTGTATTGTAAGCTCTTTAAGCTTATTTTGTGCAGAAGCAAGCTTTTCACGCTCCTCTGCAAGCATTTTTTGTAAAAGATTAATAGAGTCCGAGGCATTTCCTTTAAGAAATTCAGGTATATGAGTTCTTTCAAAATAGAGAGAATCAAATACTGAATCAGTCACCTGCTTTTTAGCTTTTGAGGTAAAATACACTCCCCATGACCAATCTTCATCTTCATCAAAGCTAATATAGACAAAATCCTTTTTGCTGTAATACTCAAGCTTTGGTACGCTGTCAACGGGCATTCTTCCAAATCTGATGGAAATCATTTTACATTTGAATATATCTTCAAAATCAACCTCAAGTCCTGCAAGGTGCTTAATAAGCTTGTAGATATTTTCATGCTCAGTAATGAAGTCTTTGTTTTGAGCTATTTTTTCCGTCACAGAATCATAGGTTTTACCCAGATTATTGATATATTCTTCAGTGCTGCCGATGTCTGAGATTTTAGGATTTTTATATTTTCTCTCAATTTTAAGGTTTAATCCCTCTGAAATTCTTAAGGCTTCAGAAATCAGCTTTCCGTATGGGTTGTTGTCATTTCTGACGGGATTTTTATTAATCATCCCTTCCTTATCCAATATAAGGTTAAAGGCTTGGGTATCATAGCTGATACAAAGGGCTTTGTCCAAGTCTTTTGTAGGGCCTGCAATCGTCACAAATGACATTTTCTCGATAGACAATTTCTCTCTCCTTTCTGGTGCTAGTCTAATTTTTAAAAGGTAACAATCATTTGTTCTATTTCATCGGGTGTAATAGAATAACGCACACCCTCTATAATTGTTGTTACATTTTGAGTTTCTGTTTCTAACAGTTCTAATAAAGCATAGACAATAACAGGTGCAGAAGCCGACTTTCTCAGCAGATGGCCAAAGGCTTTTCCTCTTGTAATTCTAACAGACGCTTCGATACTTCCCGAATGAATTTGCGGAATATCCTTAAAGTATGCAAGAGCGGGCATTTGCTCTGCCATTTCTTTAGCTGTTTTCAGCTCTAGCAACTCGTCCATTTGCTTTTTGGAAACTTTATTTTTAATAGGAATCATAGCAGAAATTATTTTTTCAGGCTCAATGTTAAACATTACACGCATTCTAAAAGCTGCCATAATATTATACAAGTCAACCTTCATCAAAATAGCTTGTCTTAGCTCTGCTGCTGTTTTCTTTCCATATGATTTTTGAATTACTTCAAGCAGATTTTTATAATAATCTGTATAAAGTGCTTTTTCACAGGCTAAAAAGTCAACCTTTGTGCTGCCATTTTTCGCAAAGGGCTTAAGCACCTTGTAATATCTAGTATTTTTAATTACTCCTAACAACTCGTCAAAGGTATTTGCTTTTGCAAGCTTTATTAAATCGATTTCGCTATGAGCCATTAAAAAAGCAGGAAATGAAGTGATGTAGTCATCATCTTTCCCAGCATTTATAAACATTATAGCATTAAGGATTTCTTTAATTTGCACCTTTTGCAAATAATATGTGTAAAAATCATCATTACTTTTATTGTCATAGACATATAGCTTTTCATATATACGAAAATTATTTCGCCTAATCAGATTTTCAACTTGTCCTCTATGAACGGTCCTTTCATTAACTGATGAAAGTATCTTTGAGTATCTATCAGTGTTTTTAAGGTACGCACATACTTCTGATACGCTTGTTTTCATGACAAGTTGCTTATAATCATCTTCTGTAAGACGTCTGCCATATATCGCTCTGGCTTTTGCTACTATTGCCTGTGACTTAAAATTATATAGCATAAAGACCCTTTCTAATAAAATATATTTACAAAAAACAGTAAAGCTTAAATCCTTGTTATTTTATTAAATATCGTATCAATCCACTGTTCTGAACTGTCATCAAAGGCTTTGTCTATTTTTTTCAAATCACCTTGAGTTTGGTTTTCAATATCATGGCTTTCCTGTTCTATAAGGGTGTTATAATGCTCTTTTAATTTATTTATATTTTTATCAGCCTTTGATGTAAAAGTGTTTTTAAGCTGCTGCTCTTCATCGCTGATTTCTTTTACTATATCATCAGCCTTTAAGTTTGCTTCTTGTACTATTTGATTTGCTTCATTATCGATTTCAATAATTTTTCTTACAATTTCGTTCATGAATTTCCTCCATGTAAAAATTTTAGCTTTAAATTTATTCTATTCCCATTATGAAAAAATTGCAATGTTGATTATTCACAAAAAAGCTTGGTATCTTTTTGTGTTTTTAATAAATTTAAATAATAATCAAAACAATATATCAGCTACTATTATATCTTATATAATAGAAAAAAGCTATGGACAAAAGTATCAATTAATGCTATAATTATTAGAAATATTACAGCATTAAGCTGATAGAAGGAGGCTTTAAATGACGAGCATAATTAATTTTGCAGGAATTGGCATATTGTTTTTGATTGTTTTAGTTGTTATAATCATTGCAGTAGCTGTGGGTAGAGGCACAAAAGGCTCTTTCAATATATCAAGCAAAACAAACAGCGTGGTAGCTACGGTTTCTTTAAAAGATAAGGATGGAAAGCACGTTGTTTTTCAACTAGCTGATGGAGGCAAAATAGAGCTAAAGGTTAAAAATGGATTTTATGAGATGCTTAAAGAAAATGAACGTGTTAAAATTAGTTATCAAGGTGAAAAGCTATATAGCTGCGAAAAATTCACTTAAAATTTAATAATAATTTTTATTAATATGCAAAAAATCACTTGTTTTATACTTCATTAGAATATCTTGATTAAGCCATACACTATAATGTATTGACTTTTAAGGCTTGTTGTGTTAAATTAAATAGTAGAAAATAAATATCTTGGAAGTGTGATATGAAAAATAAATCCAAATTAGCTTTATTTGCTTTTATACCAGTCACTATACTTTGCTTTTTTGTTCGTGCAGTTCAATATGCTTATGCAGTTGATTTACAAACAGGTTTTTTTAAAGATGATGCAGGGTTTTTAAGGTACTCAACCCTCCTAGTTCTGGCATTAGGCTTTGTTATTATAGTTAGCCTTACTATTTTAGATAAAATTAAAAATAGCAAAGCTTTTGTAAGAAAGACTGACCAGTTTTCACCCACATATATCAAGGTTTTTGGGTTTTTACTATTAATATCGGCAGCAACAATAGGGATTAAACTTCCTGAGGCGATAAGCGGAGGAAGGAAAATGTATCCTTTATTTGCTGCAATGCTTTTCGGCACAATTATACTTGCCGCAACGGGAATTTATGCGTTAGCTAAGAAACGATTTGACAGGTATTTCGCACTTTTGCTTTCCGGAGTGGCAATTTATGTTGCTTTAAGAGCGGGAATGTTATTTTTAAGCCTGATGGTTGTTTCGTCCGTATCTCAATATGTATTAGAAATACTTTCACGTGTTTCAATTGTGTATTTCTTGTTTTCCTTTGGCAGAATTATTCTTAATGCTGAGAGGAAATTTACACGTGCTTTGACGGTTATAAGCGGTTTGTTTAGCTCGCTGCTAATATTCACAACGGAGCTGGGAGCGTTTGCGGCTATATTCTTCACTGATTTATCACAAGCTGATTTAATAGCTAGTCCTAATGCTGAAAATTTATTTATGGGTGTTTTTGAGCTTTTTGCTGTTATAATGCTTTATTGTTCTCCTCTGTTAAAAATAGTAGAAACTACATCCGGTGTTAAAGCAACCATACAGAATACCGAAGATGATCTTACAGAGGGCTTGCCCGATATAGATGATAAAATAGATAATGAAGTTTGAAAATAAAAGCAATATCACATTTTCATGATATTGCTAATAAATGTCGACTATGTCGGCATTTATTTATATAAATCCTTAATTTTCAGTTTATTTATTATAAATTTTTTCTTTTAGTATTTTCATAAACCCTCTTTAAATAATGCTAAAAATATGATATAATTAAATTTAACTTTGATGAGAGAGGTGGAATTTTTAATATGAAGAAGATAAAAATAATTTCTCTTATTTGTGTTATTATCCTTTTTTCTGCCTGCTCAATTAATGTTAAAGTTGATGAGCTTTTATCACCTCCCAAACTTACACAGCAGCAGGATGCTATTTATAAGGCTTTACAAAATTTTGTGGGAAAGAATATAAAGCTAAAGTATCCACGCACAGGAAAGTATCGCTCGGCATTTGTGCTTGCAAATATTGATGATGAGCCGGGAGATGAGGCATTGGTATTTTATGAGCTTGAGTCCTCAGATGGAAGCTCCAGTTTGCTCAGAGTCAACTTACTTGATCAAGATGAGGATGAAAATTGGTTTTCCGCATTTGATTTTGCAGGTTTTGGCTCAGATGTTGATGAGGTTGTATTCAGCAATTTAGGCACTATTGGTGATACAAAGATTATTATAGGTTATTCAGCTCTCAATCAGACGCAGAAGTCAATGTGTGTTTTAACTTATAGAAACAAGCGTTTGACAGAAATAGTTAGTGATACACCTTATTCATATATGGAAGTGCTGGATTTAAACCTTGATGGAAGTGAAGAGCTGATTTTATTAAATCAAGATAACGCAACGCAGACAGCCAAAGCTACATTGTTTAAAACAAATAGCAGCGGAGTGTTTTATAAGGTAACTGAAACAGATGCTATGGAAAATGTTTCTGAATATATTAATATATCTTCAGGCTTTGCTGAAAAAGGACAATTTGGACTTTTTATAGATTATTCAAAATCAGCTAATCAATATGGCACGGATTTTATTTACTATATGGGAAACAGGCTTATTAATCCTATTAAAGAAACAAATCAAACCTTAAACACGAATCGGTTATCTAATAATTACAATGGTGTTACTGTTTCCATGGATATAGATGATGATGGAATAATAGAAATTCCAGCTAGTGTGCCTTTCCCAGGGTATACCACGTTATCAAAGCAAGACCAGCTCAATGCCACAATTTGGTACAACTTAAAAAATGATAAGCTAACGAGAAAATATTATACCTATTACAGCATGAAAAATAAATATATTTTCATTTTTCCTGAGAGATGGCGTGATGTTGTTACAGCGGAAATAAATCAGGAATTAAATGAGATCACCTTTTTCGAGGCAAGCGAGTTTCAGGCTAATTTTAAATATGATGGAAAACGGATAAAGGACCCATTGCTAGTTATAAAAACGCTTGATAAAACAGCTTTAGGCGATGATTTTTATTATACGGAAACAGAATTGTTTGAAGAGGGATATATATTTATATCAAATAATCAGAATAAAAATTATTATATATTGCTTGGAAATCAAGAGGACAATATGAAAATAACAAAGGATGATTTTATTTCAAGCTTTATTGTATTAGATGCTGAATAAAGGGAGGTTAATATGAAAAGAATTTTGGTTTGCGAGGATGAAGATGCTATCCGTGATTTTGTAGTAATAAATTTAAAAAGAGCCGGATATGAGGTTGTTGATGTGCCGAGTGGTGAGGATGCAATAGAAATATACGATAAGTATGAAGGTGATTTTGAGGTCGCCTTGCTTGACTTGATGATGCCCGGAATGGACGGCTTTCAATTGTGTAAATGGTTGAGAAGCCGCAGTACAACAATAGGAATTATTGTCCTTTCTGCCAAGACTCAGGAAATGGATAAGGTGAATGCACTGATGATTGGTGCTGATGATTATATCACTAAGCCTTTTTCTCCGTCCGAGCTTGTGGCTAGAGTAGATGCGATTTACAGACGAGTTACATTAAATTCTGAATTAAAGCCGACAAAATCTGATATAGTATGCGGACCATTTAGAATAAATGAAAAAAGCAGGACTATTTTCAAAAACGATAAAGCTATTGAGCTTACACAGGTTGAATACCACATTATGGAGTATTTTATGAAAAATCAAGGCTCTGCACTTGATCGAAAGAGTATTCTTCAGCAAATATGGGGCGAAAATTACTATGGTGATGATAAAATAGTCGATGTAAATATAAGACGCTTGAGAATGAAGATTGAGGATGATCCCTCAAACCCTAAATACATTATTACGATATGGGGATATGGCTATAAGTGGGAAGCATATTAATCCTGCCATTAATACATTGTTTAAAAGCTATATGCCTTTTTAGGAGGAATAACAGTGAAAAGGAGCATTGCCAACAGGTGGTTTATCAATACATTTAGTGTAATGATTATTGCCTTGATACTTGTAAATATTGTGGCTTTTTATCTGGTACGCTCTAATTATTATAGCTCTGTTTATTCCTATATGCAGGCTCAAGCTAATATATTAACAAGTATTCTTAACAGGGGATATGAGGATACAGGTTCAAACACTTCGCAGCTTATGCGTCAGCTTGTTGAAAACTTTGATAAAAAAGAAACTCTTGAGCTTATGGCGATTAATTTAGATGGTGATGTAGCTTTAACTTCAAGTGGATTTTCGCTTTCTCAAAAGATTGATATGCCCGATTTTGAAGAGGCTATAAAATCCGATGATGGAACGGGTTCTTACACCGGCTCTTACGGACGTGAAAAAATTATGGCATATACTGTTTTAGTTCAATCACAAAATAATGCTTATTCTGCTATACGTCTTGTTTCATCATTGGACAAGGTTAATTCCCATATCAATACAGTAATTACGATGTTTGTATCTGTCAGTGCCGCAATTATTCTTATTGTATTTTTATCTGGTATGTATTTTATAAAATCGATTATTATACCACTTAGACAGATTGGTGCTACTGCAGGAAAATTGGCACAAGGTGATTTTACGGTAAGAATTAAATCAGAAACAGATGATGAAATAGGCGATTTATGCACTGTTTTTAATCATATGGCAGATGAGCTTGAAAACTCAGAAACTATAAAAAATGATTTTATATCATCGGTTTCGCATGAGCTAAGGACTCCTCTTACAGCGATTAAAGGCTGGAGCGAAACGCTTGTGGAGGAAAACGACCCCGAAACAGCGAAGAAAGGTATGCGTGTAATAGCGGGCGAGGCACATAGATTATCTTCCATGGTGGAGGAGCTTTTAGATTTTTCACGTATACAGAGCGGCAGATTTACTTTAGAAATGACGAATATGGACGTACTTGCAGAGCTAGGTGAGGCTGTGCTTATTTACAGTGAAAAGGCAAGAAAGGATGGGGTTCGTTTCATTTATGAAGAGATAGAAGAGCCTGCTATAATTTTTGGTGACAAAAATCGTATACGTCAAGTATTTATTAATATAATTGACAATGCGTTAAAATATACCGATTCCGGTGGCAAGGTGGAGATTGATGTTGTTTTTACTGAAAAAGATATAAAGATAATTGTATCTGATTCTGGTATAGGCATTTCTGAATCAGACTTGCCACGTGTAAAAACTAAATTTTATAAAGCAAATATGAATCGCAGAGGTTCTGGCATTGGACTTGCTGTTGCTGATGAAATTATTCAATTGCATAAAGGCAGTTTAAATATTGATAGTGAGGTAGGTAAGGGTACAACAGTTACTATCCTGCTTCCTCTTGCCAAAGCATCTGAGCATGAAAGGATGAACGATATTGAACAATAAACAAAATTCTGATCAAAATGCGAAAAGCTGCCCAACATTTAAAACAAAAATAGGTGGACAAGCTTTAATAGAAGGCATTATGATGAAGGGAGTATCCAAAACTGCTATGGCAGTGAGGATGCCAGATGGTTCTCTTGATGTGGAAACATGGGAAAATAAAGCACCTAAATGGTATAATAAGACACCTTTTGTAAGAGGGATTTTTAATTTTATTTCTTCCATGAAGGAAGGAATGCAGTGCATGACAAAATCTGCCGAAAAATCAACTCTTCATGACGAGAAAGAAGAGCTGACCAAATTTGAAAAATGGCTTACAGAGAAGCTTGGGGAAAATGGCACTAAGATTATAATGGATATTGCTGTTTTTTTAGGCTTTGCACTTGCTATTTTATTATTCTTCTTTTTACCAACAATAATTGTATCGGGTATTCAGCTATTAATTCATACGGATTTTAATTTCAGACCACTTGTAGAAACTATTATAAAAATAGGTATTTTTATAATATATATAGCTTTAATGTCAAGACTTGATGATATACACAGGACTTTTCAGTATCATGGGGCTGAGCATAAGACAATTACTTGCTATGAAAATCGCCTTGAGCTGACGGTTGACAATATTAAAAAACAAATTCGTTTTCATCCACGCTGCGGAACAAGCTTTATATTTATAATTTTCATTGTAAGTATAATCTTTTATTCTCTTTTACCATTTGGAAAGGACTTTTTTATAGCACTGGGGCTGCCTAGCCTTTTGGCAGATTTAGCTTGGATTGTAGTGAGATTGCTTTTCTTGCCTGTTATAGTGGGTATTTCCTATGAGTTAATACGACTTGCAGGGAGATATGATAATATTTTTACAAAAATTATTTCAGCTCCGGGCTTGTGGATGCAAAGACTTACAACCAAGGAGCCTGATGCAAGCCAAATAGAAGCGGCAATTGCTGCTATCACTCCTGTTCTTCCTAAGGAGGGCGAAGACGATACGTGGTAATGATTTTTTAAATTTAAAAAGGCACACAGAAGCATTTTTAAAGGACAATGGCGTAGAAAACTTCAGATTTGAAGCTAAAGAGCTTATTAAATACATTTTTAAAATAAGTGATAATGATTTTTTTATGGGAAACTTCCCTGCTATTGATGAAAATAAAACCAATACCCTTGATTTAATGCTAAAAAAACGTGCTGACGGCTATCCTTTGCAATATATAATTGGAGAATGGGATTTTTTCGGACTTACCTTTATAGTTGGTGAGGGAGTTTTGATACCACGTCCTGAAACTGAAAAGCTTGTAGAGCTTGCTCTTTCCCATACAAAAAGTGGTCTTTGTGCTGACTTGTTTAGTGGGAGTGGCTGTGTGGGTATAGCTTTAGCTAAAAATTCGTCAATCAGATGCAGTAGCATTGAATACTCGGAAAAAGCATTTAAGTACTTAAATATGAATATAAAATCCCATAGTGTACAGGAAAAGGTTAAGGGTATTTGTGCAGATGTGCTTGATTTTGAACTAATCAATAGCTTTAACGATGAAAGCTTTGAGCTTATTTTAGCTAATCCCCCTTATATTCCGAAAAAGGATAAGGTGTTTTTGCAAAGAGAAGTGCTTTTCGAACCTGATGAGGCTTTATTTGCTAATGAAAATGGCTTGTACTTTTATAATCAAACCCTTAAAAGGTGGAGAAACAAGCTTAAGCCAAATGGAATGATAGCATTTGAAATAGGTATAAATCAACATGAGCAGGTTTGTGAAATATTTGTGAATAATAATTTTTCCCCAAAGGTATTAAAAGATTTTGCAGGGATAGAACGGATTGTTTACGCTGTAAAGCGATGATGGAGGTATAAGATATGGCTATGGAAAAAAAGGACAAGAAAAAAGGTGTACGTGCACCTGTAACAAGACTAACAGATCCTGAGGAGCGTAAAAAGGCTCTGGCAACAGCTATGGAGCATATAGAAAAAAGCTTTGGAGAAGGCTCTGTCATGCTTTTAGGACAAAACAAGCATATGGATATAGAAACAATCTCCACAGGGTCACTGACGCTTGATTTAGCCTTAGGTGTTGGAGGCTTGCCTAGGGGAAGGATTATTGAACTATATGGTGCTGAAAGCTCAGGTAAAACTACAATTGCACTTCATGCGGTTGCAGAAACGCAAAAATCTGGAGGAACAGCTGCTTTTGTCGATGTGGAACATGCACTTGACCCTATTTATGCAAAGGCTTTGGGAGTAGATATAGATAACTTGATAGTTTCTCAGCCGGATACTGGCGAGCAGGCATTGGAGATAATTGAAGCACTTGTACGTTCGGGAGCTATTGATATGATAGTACTTGATAGTGTCGCTGCAATGGTAACAAGGGCAGAAATTGAGGGGAACATGGGTGACGCTGTTATGGGCGCACAAGCGAGGCTTATGTCGGGTGCTATGAGAAAGCTAACTTCAAGCATAGGCAAAACGAACACGGTAGCTATTTTTATAAATCAGGTGCGTGAAAAGATTGGTATATCTTTTGGAAATCCAGAAGTTACGCCCGGTGGACGTGCATTAAAATTTTATTCCTCAGTGAGAATATCTGTTTCTAGAGGAGAGGCTATAAAGGGCGATGATGGCGATGTTGGACGACGCCCAAAATGTAAGGTTGTAAAAAACAAGGTTGCTCCTCCTTTTAAGGAATGTGAATTTGATATAATATTTGGACAAGGCATTTCAAAAACAGGTGAAATACTTGATTTAGCAGTTGATTTAAAAATTGCTAAGAAGAGTGGTGCGTGGTTTAGCTATAATGACAATAAATTGGGGCAAGGCAGAGAAAAGTCAAAAGCTTATCTAGATGAAAATCCCGATATTAAAAATGAATTAGAGCAGAAAATAAGGGAAAATTACGACCCGCATATGCTTGACTCCACGGATGATGAGGGTAAAGATAAAACCACGATAGAAGAAAAAGAATCCATTATTGAAAAGGTAGTAGCCGAGGATAAAAAGAAGAAAAGTACAAAAGGCAAAAAAAGCGTGATTATTGAAGCAGATGATGATTTTGAGGAATTTTCGCCTGAGGATTTATAGTGAAGATTATTGATATAAAGCAGTATAAAGGTAAAACCTATTGCCTTTCTCTAGAAAATGGAGAAAGGCTTTATGTCAGTGAGGATTTAGTTTTTGATTATTCTCTTAGTACAAAAAAAGATTATAATGAAGATTTTTTTGAGGAAATTAAGCAAAAGCATATTCTTTCAAAGGCTAAAAAACACGCCTTGTACTCACTAGGCAGAAAATCATATACATATAAAGAGCTAAATAATAAATTAAAAGAGCTTTATGGTATTGATATAGCCAATGAGGTTTGCGAATATATGTGTGAGCTTGGTTATATTGATGATGAAAGCTTTGCACAGGACTATGTTCATGACGCAATTTACATAAAAAGATGGGGAATATATAAAGTGCGTTTTGAAATGCAGAAAAAAGGATTTGATAAAGCTGTTATTGATAAAGTGCTTTCTCAATATGACAGCGAGGATTATGAGGAGCAGATTTTCAGCATTTTGCAGAGTAGGTTTTATGGAAAACTTGATACACCTAAGGAAGTGCAAAGAGCATTCGGCTATTTTTTAAGGAGAGGCTTTAACTATTCTGATGTAAAAAGGTGTATAAAATCCTTTATCGAAGAAAATGAAAGTGATTTTGAAGTAGAATTTGATGATGAATATTAATTTTGTAGGAGTATTTTGATGGGAGATAATATTTTAAAAGTAGGTATGATTTCACTGGGGTGTCCAAAAAATCAGGTTGACGCTGAATTAATGCTGGCAAAGGTAAAAAACAAGGGCTTTAAAATCGTTCAAGAGCCGGGCTTGTCAGATGTTGTTATCATAAATACCTGTGGATTTATTGAAAGTGCCAAGGCTGAAGCTATTGAAGAAATTTTAGAAATGGCAAAGCTGAAGGAAGAAAAAAGAATAAAGAAAATTATTGTTACCGGTTGCCTTGCTGAAAGGTATCGTGATCAGCTTGCAAAGGAGTTTCCTGAAATAGATGCAGTGCTGGGAATAGCTAAGAATAACGATATAGTAGAGGCGATTAATAGCGTAATTTTAGATCAAAAGGTAGTTAGCTTTGATGATGTTAATGACCATGATATGGAGGGAGAAAGAGTTTTAACGACTCTTCCATATTTTGCGTATTTACGTATTGCTGATGGGTGCGATGTCAGATGTTCATTCTGTGCTATACCCGATATTAGAGGGCATTTTAGAAGTAAAAGTATTGATAGCCTTATCAAAGAGGCAGAACTTTTAGCTGCTAATGGTGTAAAAGAAATCATACTTGTGGCACAGGACACGACAAATTACGGTATGGATTTATATGGAAGGCTGATGCTGCCTGAGCTTTTAAAAAAGCTTTGTGAAATAGATGGGCTGAAATGGATTAGAATACTTTACTGTTATCCCGAAAGAATGACGGATGAATTAATCGATGTTATTGCAAATAGGGAAAAAATCGTTAAGTACATTGATATACCAATACAGCATAGCTGCGATAATATTCTTAAAAAAATGAATAGGCGTGAAACAAATGCTGATTTAAGAAATTTATTTAAAAAGCTGAAGGACAAAATACCTAATGTTGTATTGAGGACAACTGTAATTACAGGTTTTCCTGATGAGAGTGAAGATGATTTTAATTCACTTGCTGAATTTTTAGATGAAGTCAGATTTGACAGACTTGGTGCTTTTGCTTATTCAGAAGAAGAAGGAACACCGGCTGCAAAGATGAAAAATCAAATAGAGAAGCAGATAAGGCTTGATCGTGCGGAAATTATTACAGAGCAGCAAGCTATAAGAATGGCACAGGACAGTGAAAGTAAAATAGGCACTGAAATAGAAGTGCTGGTAGAGGGCTTTGATAAGTATGCTGAGTGCTATTTTGGCAGAAGCTATGCAGATGCACCTGATATAGACGGAAAGGTTTTTATTACCTTTGATAAGGAGAATAAGCCTGAAATCGGCACCTTTGCAAGGATAAAGGTAGAAGATGTGATGGACTATGATTTAATAGGAAAATATATTTGCACCAATGAATAAAATTTTTTAATTAGAATGAGGATTGTTATGAACCTGCCCAATAAGCTGACTGTTTTAAGAATGGTCATTGTACCTTTTTTTGTATTCTTTTTATTAGCTGATTTTATAGGATATAATGGACTTATTGCCTTAGTACTTTTCGTTTTTGCTAGTCTTACTGATTTAATAGACGGAAAAATAGCGAGAAAACATAATTTGATAACAAATTTCGGGAAGTTCTTAGATCCGCTTGCGGATAAAGCACTTGTTATTTCTGCACTGATTTGCTTTGTTGAGCTAGGCTTTACACAAAGCTGGGTGGTAATAATCATTATCATGCGTGAGCTATTAGTGACTTCTTTACGATTGCTTGCTAATGGAAAGGACAGCTCTGTTATAGCGGCTGGCTTTTCTGGAAAGGTAAAGACAACGGTGCAAATGGTGGCAATAAGTTTGATTTTACTCTTTAATGCATTTAGCTTTATAATTGGTGAAGGCTTTCCTTCAATACTAATAGGAAATATTCTTATGTATATTGCTTGTGCTATTACTATATATTCTGGTATAGAGTATCTATTTAAATATAGAAGTTATATTGATTTTAAGAATTGATTACACTTTTTATTTTAAATTTGGGAATGAGGCTTGTATAAAAAGTCCATTCCCTTTAATTATATAAAATAAATATTAGTGCAAAAATTTTATTGATTTTTTAATAAATTTATGATAAAATTAAAAGGAAATTTATTGATAACGGAGATGAAATTATGAAAAAATCATGCCTTGTTCTCGCTGCTGGTGATGGCACTAGAATGAAGTCGAAAAAACCAAAGGTACTTTGTACTGTCTTAGGCAAGCCTATGTTAGGGTGGGTGCTTGACAGCGTAAGGAAGCTAGAATTAAATCAAACAGGCATAATTATCGGTAATAATGCCGATAGCGTAAAGGAATATGCAATTTCTCAGGGTGAGTATAAATTTTATATCCAGTCTGAAAGAAAAGGTACAGCTCATGCAGTAATGCAAGGAGAAGAGCTTTTCAGTGATGAGTATGAGCATACTCTTGTTCTTTGCGGTGATGCTCCTTTTGTTAGTGAAGATGTTTTAAAAAGCTCATTTGTTTTTCACACTGAAAACAACAATGATATTACCGTAATCTCATCAATACTTGATAACCCTTTTGGTTATGGCAGGATAATACGAAAAGGTGATAGCCTTGACAGCATTGTTGAGGAAAAGGATTGCACAGAAAATCAAATGGAAGTAAAAGAAATAAACAGTGGTGTATATTGGTTTAAGTCAAGTACTTTGAAGAGGATGTTGCCTAAAATAAGCAACAACAATATTAAGGGCGAATATTATTTAACAGATATTATAAGGCTTTCTCTTGGCGAAAATGGCAAGGTAAATGCTTTTTTATGTGAAAGCAGTGATATTGTTTTAGGGGCAAATACACGTGCAGATTTATCAAGACTTAATCGTATTGCCCGTGATAAAATTTTGGATATTCATATGGAAAAAGGTGTTGATTTTCCTTTGACAGACGGGATTATAATAGAAAAGGATGTTATTATAGGTGCTGATACTGTCATTTTTCCTAATACAATTTTAAGAGGAAAAACAATCGTTGGAGAGGGCTGCACTATCGGTCCTAATTCTTTAATTGAAAATTGTAAAATAGGTGATAATGTAAAGCTTAATAATGTTCAAGCATATGATAGTATCGTTGAGGACAATGTAAAGGCAGGGCCTTTTGTACATATCAGACCCAATTCAACTCTTAAAAATGGTGTTAAAATCGGTGATTTTGTTGAGGTTAAAAATGCTGAGATAGGCGATAATACAGCTATTGCACATCTTTCATATGTCGGCGATAGTATTGTTGGGAAATGTGTAAACTTTGGCTGTGGAACAGTCACTGCCAATTATGATGGTATAAACAAGCATCAAACAATAATTGGCGACAATGCCTTCATAGGCTGTAATACAAACCTTGTTGCCCCTGTTAAAATCGGCGATAATGCAACTACTGCGGCAGGCTCTACAATTACAAAGGACGTACCACCCAATTCACTTGCTGTTGAACGTGCAAGCACTAGAATTAAAGAAAATTGGAAGCATAATAAATTAAGGTTGGAAAATAAAAAGTCGAAATAACGCAAAATTTCCCCACTCTTTAAGAGTGGGGAATTTTATAATATTATTTTACTTTTTCATCATTTCTGCTACTTCATCAGCAAAGTTATCTTCTTTTCTTTCGATGCCCTCGCCTCTTTCAAAGCGTACAAATGAATCAATCTTTATACTAGCACCGTTTTCCTTTGCTACGCTCTGTACATATTGTTCAACAGAAAGCTTGTCGTCCTTAACATAGGTTTGACCTAGGAGAGTGATTTCCTCATAGAATTTTCTCATTCTTCCTTCTACAATCTTTTGAGCAATATTTTCAGGCTTTCCTTCCTTCATAACAAGGGCAAGCTGAACCTCACGCTCATTATCAATTGCACTTTGTGGAACATTTTCTTTAGAAATATACTGAGCATTAAGTGCTGTAATCTGCAAAGCTACATTTTTAGCAGCTTCAAGCACAGCCGCATCATCTGGCTTGTCAGTGATAATCTTTAAAATAGTTCCTATTCTTCCATTGTCATGGATATAGGAAATTAAAGTTCCATCTAACAGACTAAAGCGGCGAATTTTCATATTTTCGCCTATTGTAGCGATTTTATCTGTCAAAAGATCTTCAACCTTAGTTTGAGTGCCTTTAACATTTGATTTCATTAAAGCATCAATATCAGCAGGCTTGTTTTCAAGGATTGTATCTGTAATAATATCTACAAATTCCTTAAATCTATCACTCTTAGCACAGAAGTCTGTTTCGCAGTTTATTTCAACAATTACGCCAGTATCGTTGACAATCTTTGCATTTACTGCACCTTCAGCGGCGATTCTACCAGCTTTTTTAGCAGCCTTAGCAAGACCTTTTTCACGAAGAATTTTAACAGCCTTGTCAAAGTCTCCTTCAGCCTCAACTAACGCACGTTTGCAGTCCATCATTCCTGCACTTGTCATATCTCTTAGCTGCTTTACATCAGCTGCTGTAATATTAGCCATTTTAGCACCTTCCTCTATCATTTTATGGTTTAATGGTTAAAAAATTTTAATATTTTAATATAAATTATTCTTTAGTAGAAGCTTCTGCTGTTTCTTCAGCCTTCACTTCTTCAGCTGCTTGCTCTTCTGCCTCAGCTTCACCTTGTCTTGCTGCTATAATAGCATCAGCCATAGCACCTGAAATAAGCTTTACGGCACGAATAGCATCATCATTTCCAGGGATAACATAGTCGATTTCATCTGGATCACAGTTAGTATCAACAATAGCAACAATGGGTATACCAAGCTTTTTAGCCTCTGCTACTGCAATTCTTTCCTTTTTAGGGTCAACGATAAACAAAGCACCGGGAAGGTCCGTCATTGTTTTGATACCACCAAGGAACTTTTCAAGTCTTTCAATTTCAAGATTTAGCTTGATAACTTCTTTTTTAGGAAGCAAATCGAAAGTACCATCTTCCTCCATCTTACGTAGCTGTTCAAGTCTTTTTATTCTACGTTGAATGGTCTTAAAGTTTGTCATCATACCACCAAGCCATCTTGCATTAACAAAATGCGCTCCGGCACGCTCCGCTTCTTCCTTGATAGAATCGGCAGCCTGCTTTTTTGTACCTACAAAAAGAACGCTTTTACCCTCTTCAGTTATTTTGTGAATGAAGTTGTACGCATCATCCAATTTTCTCACAGTTTTCTGCAAATCTATAATATAGATTCCGTTTCTTTCTGTGAAAATGTAAGGTGCCATTTTAGGGTTCCACCTTCTTGTTTGGTGTCCGAAATGCACACCCGCTTCAAGAAGCTGTTTCATAGAAACTACTGCCATTTTAAATTTCCTCCTGATTTTGGTTTTTCCACCCTTGAAAAACAGTCGTCCGCAAAGCTATACATGAATTGCACCATGGATTTCCTACTTCAAGGTGTGTATTGTTAAATATTTTGCTGCATACTAAAATCACAGCTAAAAAATAGTATAACATATTTATAGCTAAAGTGCAAGGGTTTTTAAAAAAATATTAAAAAATTCCCTGTTTTTTAGCAGGGAATTTTAATGTTTTATTTTTATTCTCTTTTTGTAGTCTTGATAGATTTCTTTTCCTGCCACCAAATCCATAGTGAACCAGCAAAGCAAACTGAAGTATAAAATCCCACAGCAATACCCACAGCAAGAGGGAATGCAAAGCTAATGATTGAGCTAACATTCATAGCAAGTGCAACTATTACAACAACAATCATTGCAATTAAAGTGCAAAGACTTGTGTTAAATGAGCGTCCGAGAGTTTGTGAAATACTTAAATTAACTAGCTCAACATTGGACTTTTTCTTGCCGTAAAGATCACGGTTTTCACGGATTCTATCATAAATAATAATTGTGTTATTAATAGAATAGCCCAGTATTGTAAGAACAACAGCAATAAAATTATCGTCAAGGGGCAATCTGAAAAAAGCAAATGCAGCAAATACTACAAGCACATCATGTAATAGTGCAACAATAGCAACTATTCCAGCAGACCATCCACTAATTTTCTTAAATCTCCAAGCAATGTATAAAACCAATACAATAAAGGCAAAAGCAACAGCAACAAGCGATTTTAAGAAAAACTTCATGCCTGCCGTGGCACTAACTGAGTTGTTGTCAAGCAAATTAGCATTTTCAATGCCTAAATCATTTTTAAGCGAATCCTCAATCTTAACAACCATATCCTGATCCGCTTCATCGGCGAATGTTATTACTAGCGTCTGACCAGAGCCGCCAATTGTTTCGCCAACTGTCGCAGTAACATTTGTGCCGACAACTTCTCCTATTTTCTGTTCAACCTCTTCTAGGTTTACCTCTTTATCAATAGAATAGGAAACCATTGCGCCACCCTTAAAGTCAACATCAACTTCAACACCGAAAATAAGGCAGTAAAGAATAGTGACTATTAAAAATACAAAAGAGATTGTAAAATAGATTTTCCTTTTTCCTACTATATCATATACTTTTCTGTCCATTTTATTTACCTCCATAAAGCTTAGGATTTCTGAAAGCCTTAAATTTGGACAGTGAAATCGACATTAACCTAGTGGCAGTAACGCCCATGATAAAGTTATAAATTACACCAACCAGCAAAGTATATCCAAATGAATAAATTTCACCCGCAGCAGATGGTCCAAACCAGCTGAATAAGAAGCTTAGCATTTTATTAAACACGCTATCAGGAGTACCAAATGCGCCCATTAGGATAATAGCAACTATAATTACGGTGATATTTCCATCGAATATAGCGGAAAATCCACGTTCAAATCCATTAGATAAAGCACCATTTACAGATTTACCAGAACGAATTTCCTCTTTAATTCTTTCAGCCGAAATAATATTAGCATCAACACCCATACCAACAGAAAGAACCATGCCGGCTATACCAGGGAGCGTTAGAGTAAATGAATTATTAAATCCGAAGTATCCAGTAATAGCAGCTATCATTCCTGCAATTTGTCCGATAAGGGAAATAACTGCTACAAGGCCCGGTAGGCGATAATATGCAATCATAAATACAGAAATTAATGAAAAAGCAATAATTCCTGCTAAAATCATAGCGTCCTTAGCACCCTCTCCCTGTGATGGAGATATAGTCCTAAAAGTATCGGTCACCAGTTTAAACGGCATAGCACCACCATTTATTTTATCGGAAAGGCTTTTTGCCGATTCAAAGGTAAAGCCACTGGAACCACCTGTGATTGTAGCTTTTCCATCGGGTATTTCCACTTGAACATTAGGTGCGGAAATCATTGTATCATCCATCCATATGGATATCTGCTCGCCGATAAGCCTTTTAGTAGCTTCTGCAAATTTCTGAGCGCCTTCATCTTTAAATTCAATAGCTACAACATATTCTTGATTTTGACTATCATAAGTAGTATATGCTTTGTCTACCTCGCTACCTTCAACCAAGACAGTTTCTGTTACACCGGTAGGCAAGTTGTTTTCATCTACCTCAACCCCTTCTCTGAAGGTGAGTCTTGCTCTTTCACCAAGCTCTTTGACAGCACTTTCAGGGTCAAAGTCCTCATCGCCGCTTTGCCATGGGAAACGCACGATAATTCTATCACTTGAATTGTCTACATAAACTTCATAATCTGTGATATTATTTGCAATCATACGCTGTTCGATAATAGAACGTGCAGAATCAAGCTGCTCGTCAGTAGCATCATATCCTTCTTCAGCAGTGAAGGTAACATCAACACCACCTCTAACATCAATACCCCAGCGTATATCACTAACTCCCTTTATCCAGGAAGTAACAGTATCACCATACCTTGTATATACACCCGTGAAGGTTGTTACTGTGAAAACAGCAATTATTATGAAAACAATAAAAAACACAGGCTTTTTAATGCGTTTCAATAAAAGTTCACTCCTTTGAAAGGCAAAATAGGAGCTTTGCCCTCTAAAATTTATTTGAATTGTACTCAATATAAATAACAGCTTGTAATATTATAATATAATTTGAGAGAATAGTCAATACTTTTGTTAAAAATGATAAAAAAACTTCAATATTATGTAAAACAACTGTATTTATTACACAGATAGCTCTGCTGTTTCACCTAGAAGCTCTTTATTTTTTTCTAGAAGAGGTTTAATAAAATCGTTTAAAAACCTTGTTACTTGCTTTTCTGCTCTACCTGTAAAGCGTTCGGGCTGCATAACTGCCTCAAGCTCATTGATTGAAAGCCCAAAAGCCTTGTCACTTGCTATTCTTTCCAGCAAGTTATTCTTTCCGCCTTCCTGCTTTACCACAGCGGCAGCTGCAATGCTATGCTGTCTTAATTTTTCGTGCAGCTCTTGACGGTCGCCACCTTTTTTTACTGCTTGCATCATGATATTTTCAGTAGCCATAAAGGGAAGCTCTGCCATCACTCTTTTATTAATAACCTTAGGATAGATGACTATTCCATTAGTAACATTAAGCATAATATTAAGTATAGAATCAACTCCTAAAAATGCCTCAGCTATCGATATTCTTTTATTTGCACTGTCATCCAGAGTACGTTCAAACCATTGTGTAGCACTTGTAAAGGCTGGGTTAAGAGTGTTTACAATAACATATCTGGAAAGTGAAGTAATCCTCTCGCTTCTCATGGGATTACGTTTATAAGGCATGGCACTTGAGCCGATTTGATTTTTTTCAAAAGGTTCTTCCATTTCTTTGAAGCTTGCTAAAATTCTTAAATCATTGCTGAATTTACTGCATGATTGAGCAATTTGTCCTAAGGTGGAAAGCACTTGAGAATCTACTTTTCTTGAATAGGTTTGTCCTGAAACAGGGAAAACAGCGTCAAATCCCATTTCTTCAGCTATCATTTGCTCAAGCTTATCAATTTTTTCATCATCGCCATTAAATAGCTCTACAAAGCTTGCTTGAGTACCGGTTGTACCCTTTTGTCCCAAAAGCTTTAAATTTTTTATACGAAATTCAAGCTCTTCTAAATCTATTAAAAGCTCATTCATCCATAGAGTTGCACGCTTTCCCACAGTGGTAAGCTGTGCAGGCTGTAAATGCGTGTATGCAAGACAGGGCATCGCCTTGTATTTATCAGCAAATTCAGCTAGATTAGATAAAATATTAATAAGCTTTCTTTTGATTATATTCAGTCCGTCACGCATAACAATAATATCTGTATTATCATCAACATAGCATGAGGTAGCACCTAGATGAATAATTCCCTTTGCCTTTGGGCAAACAAGTCCATATGCATGGACATGAGCCATTACGTCATGACGTAGCTTTTTTTCAAATTCTTGAGCAGCTTCAAAATCGATATTATCGACATTAGCCTCTAGTTCATCTACTTGGTCTTGTGTGATATTAAGCCCCAGCTTCATCTCAGCACGTGCAAGTGCAACCCAAAGCCTGCGAAAAGTGCTGAATTTCTTTTGAGCTGAAAAAACGCCTTGCATTTCCTTGCTTGCATATCTTGCGCTAAATGGACTTTCATACTGAGAATACAAATTAGAATTATTTATCATCTATAAACTCCTTTATTTTATTACCAATTATATTTACTTAGTTATTGTATCATATTTATAATAAAAGGGCAATATTTTTTAAATAAAATTTGGGTTACATTAATAGTTTCAACATATTCCACAGGGTTTTCAACATTGAAATCTTAATTTTTAATGCTTATAATACGGTTTTTAAGAAATCTGTGTTAAAAACGAGGAAAAGTTGTCCGATTTTCAACATTTTCAACATGGTTTTCAACATTTTTTGCATTTGTTTTTCTTTCTATGTCATTTTTATTAGCTATATCCCCAAATAACACGTTGATTATATAATGTTGAAAACTAAATAATATAGAAAGTAAATTTATATATTTTTTATAATTTCAATTAAAACACCTATTGCTAATTTTTATAATTTATTATATAATTATATTAAAGTATTTTCAGAAAGGGAATATTATGCTTGAAATAATTGGATTAGAAAAGGCGTATGGAGGTCTTAAAGTTTTAAATGGGCTGAATATGTCTGTCGAAAAGGGCTCGATATACGGCCTATTGGGCAGGAATGGCTGCGGCAAGACAACGACGATGAATATCATTTGCAGTATAATAAAAAAAGACGTCGGCACAATAAAAATTGGTACTGATAACAAGGTAAATGATATAAAAATCGGATATTTGCCGGAATCACCTTCTTTATACGGGTATATGAATCCTGTCGAATATCTTCAATTCATCGCGGCTTGTTGTAATTACAAAGGAGATATTGATAAGCGTGTTAATGAATTGATTGATATGGTAAATCTTTCTTTTGCTAAGCGTCGCAGGATACGAGGTTTTTCACGTGGAATGACGCAGAAAATGGGCATAGCGGCTTCTATATTTAACGAACCAGACCTTTTACTATTAGATGAGCCTACTAGTGCGCTTGACCCTCAGGGAAGAGCGGAAGTAATGTCACTTATTCAAAAATTAAAGGATATGGGAAATACAATTATTCTTTCCACACATATTTTATCTGATGTTGAGCGTGTTGCTGATAAAATAGGTATTATGAACAATGGAAAAATGGTGCTTGAGGGAAGTATAAAGGATATTATTAATCAGGTATATGGGGAAAGTGATGCTCAATCTATTCTTCATGTAAGGCTGTTAAAGCCTATTAGTGATGAGGACGTTTTGGCTTTAAAGGAAGAAGGCTATGACAGCGTTAAGTTAAGTGTGAATAAAAAGGAGCTTTCCTTTACTATAACCGATAAAGAAGCGGATATTGAGAAAATCACTAAATCTCTTGCACTAAGGGCGATTATCCCACAGAATATAAATGTTGAGGGTACTTCGCTTGAAGATATTTACTTTAAATATACTAATCAAAATAGAAAGGCATAGGGGGAGAATATGCAGTTAAAAGCAAGCTTTAAAAAAGAGTTGTTATATTTTTCAAGGTCGGGAAAGCTATATGTGATTCTTTTAGTTCCTATTTTAACCATGATTTTATTAACAATGTTTTATTCATATGCCGATGATATTGTCGGTGTAACTGGCATGACAATAAATCCTGAGAAAATGGGGATATCAACAGAGGAATTTGGCGAATATGAGGATTTTGATTTAATTAAAGAAACTTTTTCACAGGGCTCTATGTTCACCACATTATCTATATTAGGTACTATTCTTACTATTGTTTTATCTGTTTTTTTGCTTATGGGTGCGTCAGGTAAGGAGCAAAAGGAAAAGGCTCATATTATCCCCAATTCAGCAGGCTTAAAATCCGTAAATTATGTAAGTGCAAAATTTTTTATTTATCCCATATTTGTATATATTGTTAATTTTCTTATGACTTTAATCATCGGTATAATGTCAATGAATTTATTTGACAAAGCGCCTGAAGGTGCTGTTATAGCATTTAATATAGACATGGGACAAATATTATTATACGCAGCTACAATATCTTTACTTCCGTTGTTTTTGGTTTGTACTTCATTTTGTATAGGCTTATCCAGTGGAAAAGCCGGAATAGGTGCTATCAGCACGATTTTAGGTGCATATTTGCTTAATAATGTTTTTGTGAAAATGGGTCTTTATTCCTACTACCCTATGGCATTTCCTAATCTAATTTCATCATATTTAATGGATAATCAAAGTGTGTCTATATATGAGATAGTCATTACAATCATTATCACACTTGTGCTTTGTGTATTAGCATATCTTATCTCTATTTTCTTTTTACAGTCGAGAGAAATAAGAAATTATGAGGATATACCTGAGTTTTAAAGCAATTATTTAGATATAATAAAAAACTTGTCGTTTTTACGGCAAGTTTTCTAATATTACTAAATGTTATTTTTTCTTTTTAAATACGAATAGCTTACTTAAAATAAAGTTTAAAATAAGAACAAAAAAGTTTGCTATAATTTTTGCTACAAGCTCAAGCGTTTTATTATCGGGGAATAAAAAGCTTGTAATCACCCACATAAAGCCTACTTCAAAGATATATGTGAGAAATCTGGAGCTATAAAAGTTAAAGGTTTGTATAAGCAGGTTTTTAGCACCTTTGACCTTTCCATCAAAGACCCAAAGCCTATTTGTGATAAATGCAGTGGTTACGGAAGTGATCCATGAAAAGGTAGTAGATAAAGCAATGTCGATTTCACCGCCACTGCCTCCTTCTCTTATAAACATGAATTTTCTAGCCAGCCAATAGGATATAAAGCTAACAACAGTGGTGACAACACCAAATATTATGTAATTAGCCACTTGTCTGTTTTCGGTATAAAGCGACTTCCATTCTTTAATATGCCAGATTCTTTTAAAAACATCTATAAACCATTCTTTATTGATTTTTTTCTGAGTTTCTTGCATAATTCCTCCAAAGGTTGTGATATTATTATAATTTTATATTGCTTTACTTTGCTATTATCAATCGTTGTACTGTGCTTGCCTGCATTATTAAAGGCTTTTGGCGGCAGCTTAAATGCTTTAGAAAAGCCTTTTTATAATGATAAAGGAAAAGTGCTGAGCGTTAGCTTGTTTTTGCCTAATTCTTTTTTGAGCTTAGGTGTATTTCTTTTGGTTTTTTCTGTATCAGGATTGATAGCAGAAGCCATCGGCTTTAAAAAAGTATCAATGCTATCCTCGATTATATTTGCAATAGCCTTTAATGCAGTATTAGAACAATTTATCAAGTCGTATTTTCTTAAGCGAAAAAAGAAGCTTCCTCAAAAAGATGATTTAAGCGGCTTAAATGCGATTATTACTCAAGAAATAAGCGGCGAAGAAGGCGATTTTGGCAAAATAAAGTTCTTGTTTGAGGGGAAGGCATATGAATATAAGGCACTTTCAGCAAATTCAGCAGAAAGTGGACTTAAAAGAAAGTTTAAGGCTGGAGAAAAGGTAATTATTGTTTTGGAGGACGACGGCGCTTGTTTTGTTTGCTGTGAGAACGACCTTTTTTCAATTTTGGATAAGGATTATTCCGAGAAGCACGAGTAGATTTTTCAAGACTTTGAGCAAAATCGGACTTGTTTTCTCTTGACGGTCTTTTTCCTGTGCTTTGTTTTGCGGTTGTGTTTTTTATATTACGATTTATATCGTCTTCATATTCAGGCAAATCAAATTCAATCTCACCCATACTGACATTTGTATTTACACATCTAACTACTATTTTATCGCCAATTGTAAAGTTCTTTCCTGAAAGCTGATTTAATAGTGAAATGCCATTAATAGATTCATAAATTCCATCTGGCAGGCTTTGTAGAGGGACGAAGCCCTCAATTGAGTTTTCTAGTTGAACGAAAATTCCTTGATTATTAACCCCTGAAACTATACCCTTAAAGCTGCTTCCTATGTGAAGTGACATATATTCAGCTGTGTAAAAATCAGTGCATTCTCTTTCGCATTTTATAGCATTTAGCTCTGTTATTGTTGCTTTTCTTGCACTATCCCTTGCATAATCAGTGTATTTTTTCACTATGCTTTGTTGCGTGTTATTACTGATGAAGTCGGCTAAAATTCTATGCACTGCAAGGTCAGAATATCTTCTTATAGGTGAAGTAAAATGAGCATAATCATTAAGCACAAGTCCGTAGTGGCCAATAGGCTCTTCACTATATTTAGCTTTTGACATTGACCTTAGCACAAGTCTGTTAATGACACGAAATCTCTCATGATCTTTGTTTGTATTTAAAATATCAGCAAGAACCTTAGGTTCAGCATTTGCATTAAGTCCTGCTGTATTTATATTTAAAGTATCAAGCACTCTTTTTAGTTCTGCTATTTTATCGGCTGGAGGCTTTTCATGGACACGATAGACAAATGGCAGCTTGTTTTGTATAGCTAGACTGGCAGCCGACCTGTTTGCCATAAGCATAAATTGCTCTATCATACCCTGTGAAATACCACTTTGGCGAAGTCCCACATCGACACACTTGCCATTCTCATCAAGAGTTAGCTTGGTTTCATCTGAAGAAATTTCAGGTGCGCCACGCTTTTTTTCTGCTTGCTTTAAAATATCCGAAAGCTCCCTCATATCCTTGAGATATGGCATAACCTTTTCATATTTTTTAAGTATAGCTTTAGTAGGATTGCCTTCAAAAATACGGTTTATCTCCTCGTAAACGCCCTTAACCCTTGAGCGTATAAGGCTTTTATGAAAGCTATAATTTAATAATTTGCCATCAAAATTTATTTGCATAAAGCATGAAAAAGCAAGCCTGTTTGTCCGTGGGTTAAGCGAGCAAATTCCATTAGATAAAGCAGGAGGCAGCATTGGTATAACTGCGTTGGCAAAGTATATGCTTGTTCCTCTTTTAAATGCCTCTTTTTCAATATCACTATTTCGTTTTACATAATGTGATACATCAGCAATATGGACGCCAAGACGATAAAAGCTATCACATTTTTCAATGGAAACAGCATCATCTATATCCTTTGTATCGGCACCGTCAATAGTAAAAATATCAAGCTCTCTTAAGTCGAGTCTTGACTTCAATTCTTTTTTATCTATTCCTTTTTGATTTATTTCTTCAGCTTGTAAAAGTGCTAGCTCAGAGAAATCAACAGCAATGCTATTAGATGCTAAATAAGCATTTACACATACCTTAGCACTATCTGAATTTCCTAAAACATCAATGATTTGAACGCAATGCTCAGAGTGAGATGAACCTCGCTTAAAGATTTTAAATAAAACCTTATCATTGACGGAAAATAACTTTTTTCCTGCCTTTAATATAGTCAAAGGAATTTGGCTAAAGCTATCGGGCATAACCATAAGCCGCATACCGTTTCTTATAATAGTGCCGGAAAGCAAGCTTTCATTTTCCTCTAGGATAGAAAGAATTTTTCCTACTGCTGAACGATTTTCACCCTTTTCCTCCATCAAAACGCCAAGCACTTTATCCCCGACAATTGCCCCTTGCAAATCATGACCGGGAACAAATAAATCCTTGTCTTGATTTTTTGGCTTAACAAAACCGAATTTTGAGCTTATTCCTGAAATTTCACCGATAAAAAAGTTATTTCTATTTTTTAAAAAATACTTTTTATTTTGACTTTTAGATAAAAATCCTGAGTCAACAAGCTCAGCTAATGTTGATGAAAGGCTTTTTTTGTCTTTTTTAGAAAGCCTTAAAGCTGCTGTAATATCTTTAGCAGATATGCCTTTTTCACCGTTTAAATAGAGCGTGGACATGATTTTTGATTTCAAGCTGTTAATATAATTTGTTTTCATAATTTACTTTCTCAATTTTACAAAATAAAAAGAGGGGAAAAACCCCTCGCTTAAATTTTCGCTAACAATCTTTGCAAATCTTCATAAAAATAATTTACGCAAGCTAAAGCCTTAAATTTGCAAATAAGGGGAATACTGTTTCATTTCCTTAAGATAACCCCTGTAATTATTCGGCAGTTGTTTGTACAGTTGTATTTTCGGGTGCAGTTGTTGAATCTGCACTTGTTGTATCAGATACGGAAGTTTGTGATGTGCTTTCAGTATCTGAGCTGTTGTTTGATGATGATTTGAAATTTGCATTAATAATATTTACAGCAACAGTTACAACAAAGAAAATAACAGCGGCAGTTGTTGTTGCTCTTTTTATGCGAGCTTCCTTTGTTCTGCCAGAATTTTTCTGATAATAATTATCACCCGAGCTACCTGTAATCTGCTGGGACATACCCTGCTGTGTATCTTGCATAAGTACAACAGCAATAATGAAAATACAAGAAATCAACAGTAATATAGAACCTATAATTTCTAATGCGTCCATTTGTTCCTCCTTATTTTGCCCTTAAAGGCACTTTTTATACGAATTAAAGATCGTTACTTTACATGAAAAATACTTTTCTATTTTTAATGATAGAAATATTATCTTATATAATGATACGGAAAATATTATATCATAGGATATTATCAAATGCAATAGCTAAATAGTAATTATTTATAATTTTCCTGTGATTTTTTAATGTTTTTTAATCTTTCTAAGGCTATTTCAAGCTTTTTTTGTTCCTTTTCTACCTGAGCTTTTGGTGCTTTAGATATGAAATTAGGGTTATTCAGCTTTGACCTTGAAAATTCAACGTCCTTTTTTGCTTTTTCAAGCTCTTTTTCAAGTCTAGCAAGCTCTTTTTCCTTATCCACAAGCTCTCCTAAAGGAATAAATGCTCTTGCACCAGTAGCAACGACAGCAGCCATTTTTTCAGCATCCTCAATGCTGCCATCAACAAAGCTTATTGATGAAATGCCTGCAAGCTTTTCAAAGAAAATTGCACATTGATTGTAAATATCCTTATCATCGGTTTCTATAAATAAGCTTACTTTTTTAGATACAGGAACATTAAGCTCATTTCTTTGTACACGAATAGCACGTATAAGCTCGACAACCTTAGAAAATTCCTGCTCCTGCTTAACAAAGTTTAAGCTTTCATCATACTTTACCCATTCGCTTATCATAATGCTTTTAGCATTGCTATCTATGCTTTGCCATATTTCTTCGGTGATAAACGGCATAAAGGGGTGCAATAATTTTAGCATACCTTGCATGACATAAACTAGTACTTTTTGTGCGTTTAAAGCTTTTTCTCCACCCTCTGAAATTCTAGGCTTCGTAAGCTCAATATACCAGTCGCAGTAAATTTCCCATATAAAATCACGTATTTTTTGAACGGCAACACCAAGTTCATAGCTATCAATATTATCGGTAACTTCCTTTGCCAAATTGTTGAATCGTGTTAAAAGCCACTTGTCTTCAATAGTTAATTCCTTTGGTAAAGCTCCAGCCTTAAAGCCTTCGGGCAAATTCATAAGAATATAGCGTGAGGCATTCCATAGCTTGTTTGCAAAGTTTCTGGAAGCAGTCAGTTTTGTTTCAGACCAATTAATGTCATTGCCGGGGGAGTTTCCGCTGACGATTGTTAGTCTTAAGGCATCAGTACCGTATTTTTCTATAATTTCCAACGGGTCAATTCCATTTCCTAATGATTTACTCATTTTTCTGCCTTGTTCATCACGCATAAGCCCATGAATAAATACGTCTTTAAATGGCAGCTTCCCAGTATGCTCAATTCCTGAAAAAATCATTCTAGC
>JAAYSD010000050.1 GCA_012518465.1 Clostridiales bacterium | reverse complement strand
TATCATTTTCATTAAGACTGTCAAGCAAAATCTTTTGTGCAATATCAAAAACAGTTTCTACTATATCATTTTCATATTTTTCAATAAGCAATGCCTTATTGTTATTAATCTCATCAATTAACATTTGCACAGTATCAAGCTTTTCGTGCATCGCCTTATCCATAATTTCCTTGCCATCAGCGATTCCACGCTCATATCCTGAATTAAACCCATCTGCTTGTGCTTTTTCTTGAATTTTAACAGCTGCTGCCTCAGCGTTTTTAATGATTAAATCAGCATCTTCTCTAGCTTTTTTTAAAATATCCTCAGCCTGAATATTAGCATCTCTTATCATATTTTCAGTAATATGATTAAGCGTGTCTTGCTCTTGAGAATTTACTACATTATCACTATCTTCACTGACTTTTTTCACACAATCAATTTCATTTTTAATGCCTACCGCACCAGATACAATGAACGAACCGCTTTTTACCACTGCCATTCGTAACCCTCCTATGCAATAATATCATCATCTCTGCCGCCACGTGAAATAACGACAACTCCCTCTTCTTCAAGGCGACGTATTATAGCCACAATCCTCTGCTGAGCCTCCTCAACATCACGCATACGCACATTGTGAAGGTATTCGATTTCTGATTGAAGAGTTTCTCTTCCTCTAGCTGACATATTATCAAATATAATATTTGCAACATCTTGAGTAGAACCCTTAATAGCAACAGCAAGATCCTTTGGATCTGTTTCCTTGATAAACGCCTGTATAGACATAGAATCAAGATTAACAATATCCTCAAATACAAACATCTTTTGTCTGATTTGCTCAGCTAACTTAGGATCTCTCGCACCAAGCTCATCAAATATATGCTTTTCTGTCGAGCGATCAACATTGTTTAAAACATCAGCTATATAATTGATTCCGCCAACCTCCATTGAATCAATGGTAACAAGGTTAGCAAACTTTTGTTCTAAAGTTGCTTCAATCGATTTAATAATCTCAGGCGAAGCCATATCCATTTTTGCAATACGCTCTACAACATCAATACGCTTTTCCTTAGGCAGTTCAGATAAAATAGCAGATGCCTGCTCACTCTTTGCATAAGAAAGTATTAACGCTATCGTCTGTGGATGCTCATTTTGTACAATTGCTAAAAGGTTCTTATAATCTGCCTTCCGTACAAAATCAAAGGATTTTGTTTTCAACTGCTTTGTAATTCTCTCTAAAAGGTCATTTGCAACCGATTCACCAAAAGCTCTTTCCAAAACCTTTTTAGCATACTCAACGCCACCCTCAGCTACCACCTTTTGAGTTAAGCAAAGCTCATAAAATTCATTAAGCACTGCCTCAACAATATCAAGAGGGTAATAATCAAGCCTAGCAATTTCAAGCGTAATTTCTTCTATTTCCTCATCCGAAAGATATTTATAAATCTCAGATGCATTTTCAGCACCCATAGCAGCAATAATGATTGCAACCTTTTGGGATTTTGTCAATTCTCCTATATGTGCCATAAGCTTTCGCTCTCCTAACTGCAAGTGAATTTTACTAAAAGCTAAAACTAATTATCGTCATTATGCAGTATGTTTCTGACTAAAGACGCTACTATTTCAGGATTGGTCTTTGAAAATTCACCAATTTCCCTCTTTAAAATAGCCTCTTTAGATGTGCCTATATTAGCATCAGTAAGGCTAGCAACCTGAAATTCCTCAGGCTCTGCGGGTGTGCTGTCCACCTTAACATCTTCACTGCTTTCAGCCGACGGGGCCTTGTTGGAAATAATCACAGGCTCTGCTGACTTTTTCTTCTTGTATTTTTTCCTTGAAGAACTAAGCACTATATATAATATCAACAATATTAACAAAAGTGCAGCTAGAGATATAGCTATATAGAACAAATAATCTTCAAGCTGTTTTTCTCTTGGTGTAATTATTTGAGAATCAGTGCCATCAATGCTATCAAGAAACTTCTTACCCGAAACAGTTACATTCTCACTTTTTGTACCTATCGCATCAGCAACAATCATAGCTAATTCAGCCTTTTCCTCATCTGAAAGCTGCTCTTGATTTACTATAAGAGAGGCAGTGACATCTTCGATATAATACCCATCCTTTTGCATTTGAGTTTTTAAGGTATTAACTAGATAATTAACCTCTTTTTTATACTGCATATAAACATCACTATCAGAATCAATTTCTAAAGTGGGATAATCAGGTGAGCCATCAGCATTTGGAGTAGTGCCAACCACACCGCCATCAACTGGGTCGCCCTCAATAGCATACTCAGTAATCTCATTTTCTACCATGCCATCTTCCCCGACAGAGGGAGTATATGCAGTTTCCTCAGTGAGCTTTTTATCATAATTAAGCTTTGTATTAATAGAAATCGTGTAACCGTTTTCACCATATAAAGGTTTAAAAAGATTGTGAAGATTCGCAGTTAAAATCTTGTCAAGATTCTGCTGAAATTCTAATCTTTTATAAGCAACTTCAATTGATGTGCCTGCATCATCGCTATCATCACCAGAATATTTTAGCACACCGCCATCAGTATCAACAACTGAAATATTTTCAATTTTCAATTGAGATGAGCTTTTTTGCACATTTATATAAACTGCATTAATCTCATCTTGAGAAAGACTTTGCCCAGTATTCATAGTAAGCGTTACAGAGGCTGAGGGCTCAGTGTCCTCTTGATTTATAACATAGTTTGCTTTTTCAGGAATAGAAAGAGTGACAATTGCCGATTTTATCTTGCTAAAGCTTTTTAAAGTAGCTGAAATCCTTGTTTCAAGCTGTTGACGCTGCTTTTCTCTCTTTTCATAATCAGAGGAAAACATATCAACACCATTATCCCAAATATCATAGTTTAATCCAGTTGAGGGATAGCCCATAGCATTAAGCTGAAAACGCAAGCTGTCCTCCTGCTCCTTTGGTACTTTAATATCACCGTTGGAGCTTACGCTTACATCTGTTACATTCAAATTATTTATAGCCGTAACAATTTCTGCAGCCTCATCACTACTAACGCCTGAAAAAAGCACACTATAACTAGGCCTATTTAAAACAGCAGTAATAACAATTGCACCAACTATAAGAATAATCGGTGTAACAACGACTGTAATTTTCTTTCCTTTTGTCAGTGATGTCCATTTTTCTTTTAAACTAGCCAGAAAAGAACTGATTTTATCTTTCATCTAATAAACCTCTAAACCAATTAAGGATATTTATAGTAGTTAT
>JAAYSD010000006.1 GCA_012518465.1 Clostridiales bacterium | reverse complement strand
TGGAGTAATTAATGGCTAATAATTTTAAAAAGCAAATTAAAGGTAAAATAATAAAAAGCGTCGGAGGAATCTGTACTATACAGACCTCCGACGGGGTCTTTACTGCAAAACCTAGAGGAATATTCAGGCTTAAGGACATTTCACCTGTGGTTGGTGATAATGTTATTTTACAAAAAGACAGTCAAAGTGATGAATATATTGTTTTTGATATAGAAGATAGGAAAAATTATTTAGTCAGGCCTCCTTTAGCCAATTTAGATGCTATTGCTTTTGTAATATCTTCATGTAAGCCAAGACCTAGTACAATAATTATTGATAAGCTGATAGCTATTGCTGAAAGTAAGGATGTAGAATCAATACTTATATTTACTAAAAATGATATAAAAAATTCCGCTGAATTTTCTAAGATATATAGTGAAATTGGATATAAGGTTTTTTGCGTTAATAGTCATAAATATATTGGCTTTGATGAAATAAAACAATATTTTAATGGAAAGCTTATAGCTTTAATTGGTAATTCTGGTGTTGGTAAAACAACTTTTTTAAATATGCTTATGCCTCATTTAAACTTACAAACACAGGAAATAAGCAAAAAGCTTGGCAGAGGAAAACATACCACACGTCATGTAGAAATATACAGCGAAGGTGGAATGTGTATTGCAGATACACCTGGTTTTTCAACAGTTGATATTGAGCGTTATGGTAGAATTTCAGCAGGAGAGCTGCAAAACTGCTTTTTAGAGTTTCAGCCGTTTAAGGATAAATGCAGATTTTCCGATTGTTCTCATATTAATGAGCAAGATTGTGAAGTAAAAAAAGCTTGTGAAAATGGATTGATTTCACAAAGCAGATATAAAAGCTATGAGATTATGTATAAAGAAGCTTTGAGCTATAATAGCTGGGAGTAATGTATGAAATGTGCTGTTATTTCTGGTGGAACACCTATGAAAATTAATATAAATCGAAATGATTATTATATAATTTGTGCTGATAAAGGCTATGACTATGCTGTTGAGAATAATATTTCACCGGATATTATTTTGGGTGATATGGATAGCGTTTCACGGAAAAATAAAAAGACGGAAGCGTTAATTTTTCCTGCTGAAAAGGATGATACAGATACTGCAATAGCCGTTAAGACTGCACTTAATAAAGGGTATAAGGATATTGAAATTTTTTCGGGAATAGGGGATAGGATAGACCATTCACTTGGTAATATTCAGCTATTAAAGCTGATAAAGAGAAATGGTGCTAGTGGTGTGATTTACTCAAATAATTGCCGAATTAGACTTATTGAAAATGAAGAATTAGTTTTAATAAATGATAAAAAATATAATTATTTTTCAGTTCTTGCTTTAGACAATGAGTGCGAAGTATCTATTTTAGGTGCTAAATACCCTCTTTCATATAAAATAATTAATAATTTCTTTCCCTTAGGCATTAGCAATGAATTTTTAGATAATAATGTAAAAATAATATCTCACAATGGTTGTATCTTGGTTTTTGAAGTGATTGAATAGTAACAAAAACTCTCCTTTTTGAATAATATGAAGTATATTCAATAGGAGGTGCAATAATGAGGCGAAGACATGGCAGAAGGCGATGCAAAAACAGCTCAAATGGTGGGCTCGTAATGACGATTTTATGCTTTGGAGGAGCATTATTGTGCATTACATTTTTTTCTGTTGAACTTTTACTTGTCATACTCGCAATATTGCTTATTGCACTGGGATTATGGCTTTTAGTAGCTTGCTGATGCTTTTTAGGAGGGTAGAATGAAGATTGTAGTTGTAAAGAGTCCTTGGTTTATTTCAGGTTTTTTGAGGCTTATTTTTGGCATAAAAAAGAGAGATTATTAATTAATCATTGATTATAATCCTTGTGATAATCATTACAAAAAACATAAATCTAAGCTTTTACTCATTTTTTAGAGGATTTTTAATCGTGATTAATATCACTGGTACATATTTTTAATTATAAGGAGGAATGTTCCTCCTTTTTTATTTCAAAAATAAAAAGAGAAGCTAAAGCTCCTCTTTTGACAAATTTAATATCGCATAACAAATACTGATGTTATACTTTTCGACTTCACTCGCAGTAATTTTTTTTAATACAAAATTCATGTGTTTTGATGAAAATATTCTTTAAAGTATCGACGCCTTCAATAATTTTATTTAATTCACTTTTGCTTTTAGCGAATTCATCTAAATATCTAGCGTAAGCAGCAAGCCTATTTAAAGATAGGTTTGCACTAACACCTTTTAGATGGTGTAACGACTTATGTATTTCATCAAAGTCACCACATTTTGTTATGAATACGATTTCATTTATTATTTTAGAATTAAAAAAATCATTTAGCCATTTATGATAAAGTGATTCATCATTCATAAGGCGCATCATGGCATCGTCATAATCTACAAGAATTTCATCATTATAATTTAAGCAACTCATAAAAATCTCCTTATGGAGAATTATGTATATTAATTTTTGATTTCCTTTAGGCATTCTGCACAGATATTTTTGCCCTTGATAACAGTAATATCGTCAGCGCTGTTGCAGAAAATACAAGCAGGGAGATACTTTTTAAGAATAACCTTATCATCCTCTACATATATTTCAAGAGAGTCCTTGATACCAATATCGAGAGTTCTTCTCAATTCAATGGGGATAACAATACGTCCTAGTTCATCTACTTTTCTAACTATTCCAGTTGATTTCATAACTTATTACTCCTTACATAATTAAAATTTGGTGATAATAACGAGTATTTGTCGAAATATGTATTCAGCGACTAAATAATAACATGAAAACGCTTAATTGTCAATTTATGAAATGATATAATGTTGTCTAAATTGTAAACAAAATATATATTTTTTATTAACAATAGTTATATAATGTTTTTTCTTAATACTTACATTTGATGTTAAAGGCATTTGTAAGTATTTTACTCCGGAACAGTTTAAAGTGTAAATATTAAATTTTTATGAACAAATTTAATTTTACATTTTATTACATGGAAATTTCTTAGAAAGGAAAAGGAAAATGAAGTATGTTATTTCCTTGCTAGTATTTTTATCCCTAATATTCTCAACTATTAATGGAAAGATTAACAATGTTAGTGAAAGTATTATTTCCAGCACTAATAATGCTTTAGAGTTATGCTTTTCGTTAGCAGGGATAATGGCATTGTGGAGTGGACTCATGAATATCGCTGAAAAGAGTGGACTTGTTAAAAAGATAAATAGATTACTAATGCCAGTGATATCTTTTCTGTTTAACGATTTACCAAAGGGGAGTAAGGCACTGCCTTTAATATCAATGAATATTACGGCAAATATTTTAGGCTTAGCAAATGCTTCCACACCGATTGGAATTTCAGCAATGCAGCAAATAGATAGAGAAGTAGGAGATGGTAAAAATGCAACTAACAGCATGATAATGCTTGTCGTATTAAATTCTGCTAGTATACAAATTATTCCTACAACGATAATAGCCTTAAGAGCAAGACATGGTGCTGCCAATGCAGCTGAGGTTATGCCTGTAATATGGATAGTTTCAATTGTAGCATGCTTTAGTGCTGTTTTTGCGACTAAAATTTTAAATAAACGTAAAAAAATTGAGGTGAAGTGAAATGAAATTTACAGATTTTATTTTACCGGTAATAATTGTTTTTATTATAGTATATGGATTGTTGAAAAAAGTTGATATATTCACATCTTTTATTGATGGGGCGAAGAAAGGATTAAAAAACGCCTATGAAATATGCCCTGCTTTAATAATACTTTTAGTTAGTGTTGGTATGATAAGATCATCCGGTGCAATTGATTTTATTTCACAATCATTAAGGTCTTTTGCTGAAGCTTTAGGCTTTCCGGCTGAATGTATTCCTCTTGCAATTTTACGGCCTGTTTCAGGCAGCGGCTCAATAGCGCTGCTAGAAGATGTTTTGATAAATTATGGTCCTGATAGTCTAGCTGGAAAAACTGCTAGTATTTTGGTAGCTTCATCGGAAACGACTTTTTATGTATTTGCAGTATATTTTGCCTCAGTCAAGGTGAAAAAAACCCGTCATGCACTTGCTTCCGCTTTGATTGGTGATTTTGTCGGAGTTATTGCGACGGCTGTTGCTATAAAATTATTTTTTTAACAATTGACAAGCTGCGTTTTCTATGATATAATAATCGTCGACAATTATTATATCATTTAATAAGAAGGTGTAGCTCAGCTGGTCAGAGTACCTGCTTGACATGCAGGGGGTCGATGGTTCAAGTCCATTCATCTTCACCAATGTAATATGATAACAGAGCCTTTTATAAGGCTCTGTTGTTTTCTTTATCAAAACTATTTTGTCTTTTGTGACAAAACTACGCCGATTTTACTTAAACTAATAACGGTTATTTAATCCTTAAAAGTTTTCCTGTTCAACAATATCGCTTGTGCTATTGTTAGGTGTTTTGAAATTCATAAAAGTTTAAATATTTTCGTCATTAGCAGAGAAAAGCGTTCTATCATTAGAAAATTGCTTTCTGCTTTTTTGAGAATAAAGATTAAGCAACTCATCTTGCGTCATCTTTGACTTTTCTTCACCACTAATATCAAGTACAATTTTTCCCTCGTCCATTACAAGAATGCGATTTCCCATTTTTAAAGCAGAATTGATATTGTGAGTAATCATCATTGTAGTAATATTCTTTTCATCTACCAGCTTATTTGTGATTTGTAAAACTTTTTCAGCAGTTTTTGGGTCAAGTGCAGCTGTATGCTCGTCTAGTAGAAGTAATTTTGGTGATGAGATAGTAGACATCAGCAGAGAAACAGCCTGTCTTTGACCTCCTGAAAGCTGTCCTACCTTTACCTTCATTCTATCCTCAAGACCTAAATCAAGGCTTTTAAGCAG
>JAAYSD010000049.1 GCA_012518465.1 Clostridiales bacterium | reverse complement strand
GGCGGAGTTTTTGGCGTTCCCGAGGTGATTCGAACACCCGACCTACCGCTTAGGAGGCGGTCGCTCTATCCAGCTGAGCTACGGAAACATCTTTGAAATCTATTCAATTTTAGGCTTAGATTAACTCATTGTCAATCACTTTTCCTCAAAAGGCGGTCGTTATAACATATTCTTAGGAGGGGCTTGTTATATCCATTTAACTAAAGCGGCATTTCTAAAAAATCTATGATTATTTAATTGTCAAATAACACATTGTCGTTTGCCTTGCCCCCAAAAGTGATTGTTATAACAAACTCTTAGGAGGGGGCTGTTATATCCATTTAACTATGAGGGCTTAAAAACATAACAAATATTAAATAAATGCAGTAATTATTATAGCACACTCAAAACAAAAAATCAAGCGTTTTTAATAGAAAATTTATAATAGCTATAATTATTAAAAGAGGTTTACAAATTAAAAGATATGTAGTATAATAAATGTAAATATTTTATTATAGGTGGAATATGGATTGTGAAAAGATAAAAACAGCCGCTGAACTATACGAAAAATATGGCACAAACGCCGTGATTACCAATTTGAGTTTTAAAGCTGAATATATTTTTGGAACTCTTCCAATAGAAAAGGGCGAAAACTTACTCACTTATCTTAAAAATATAATTGATTTTCCTATTAGAAAACAGATTTATACCAGCGCCGAGTTAAAAGGTGTTTTGTATCCTGTATTAGTTAAACCTATTTATAATGGTATCGATGTATGTGGTTATATTACAGAATTTATTGAAAGTAAGAATTTAATTGAGCTTTTAGGGAAAATAGATTATTATCACGATTTACAAAACATTTTTACCCTTTTAAGCGAAAAAATTAATAACTTACTTTCTATGAATGACTTGCTTGAAGAAAAATTGACAAAACAATTCTTTTTTGATGAATCTAATTTGGTATTACGACAAAAAGATAATTGTAAAAGTTTAATTCTTATGATGACTAATATTTCAGAATATTTTTCTAATTTTTTTAATCACGAATCAAATTATATAATTAATTTAACAGAGCTTTTAGAAAACGTTGTTACTAATTCCAATGTGATTCTTGTTAAATGTAATAGATTTATAGATTATTCCTTGCCAAAAGAAAAAATGTATGTAAGAGCGGGACAAAGAAAGCTACTCATATCACTTATGAATGGTATCCAAAATGCCCTTTTATACTCAAATAATTCTCCTGAAATTAAACTTAGCTTAAGAAAAAATAATGATTATGCAGAAATTGAAATTATAAACGATGGAGTAAAGCTGCCTAAAGATTTCTTTGAAAATGCAGGGACGAGTCCATCAAGTCACAGCTTTGGCAGGACAGGATTTGGCCTTGCTATCATAAGAAATTATGTTTTAAGTCAAAAGGGCACTTTTTCGATTATCCCACGAGAGGAAGGCGGTGCTGCTTTAAAACTTACTTTTAAAATTATTGATGATTATGAAACACCTTCATATCTTAATTCCACTTCAAAAGACTATATTAATGATGAATATTCACCTATAAAATTATATCTAAGCGAATTCATACAATAAACTATTTAAAATCAGTATTCTTTTACAAGGTTTTCACATATTCATCATACTAAACGGTTATTATATAAATCGAGGAGCAACACTCTTTGATTTTGCTTAAAAGTATTAGCTTGAACGGCAAAATGATGATTATTTCCTCTCCCAACACTCATAGGTTTATCTTAGGATAAATCCACTGATTTCATTTAATTTGTGCGTTCTTTACAGCATTTGCTTAAAGGACGCTTTTATTTTAAAAAAATTTAAAACAAAGCACCCTAGGAGGAGTACTATGTATAAAATATTAGTAGCAGATGACGAGCAAATGATTCGTGAAGTAATAAAGGAATATGCTGAGTATGAAGGACATACTGTTGTGGAAGCTGCTGATGGTATGGAGGCAGTTGATAAAGCTAGGAAAGAAGATTTTGACATAATTATACTTGATATAATGATGCCTAGGCTTGATGGCTTTTCTGCTTGTAAGGAAATAAGAAAAACTAAGGATACTCCTGTGCTTATGCTTTCAGCTAGAGGAGAAGAATATGATAAGCTTTTCGGATTTGAAATAGGTGCAGATGATTATGTAGTCAAGCCCTTTTCTCCAAAAGAGGTTATGGCTAGAATAAATGCTATTATAAAAAGAGGACATTCTGCCGGCGTTCAGCCTGAAACAGTTAAATTTGAAGGATTGGAGATAAACTTTAGTTCACGAGATGTAAAAATAGACGGAAAGAAAGTAAACCTCACACCTAAGGAATACGACCTGCTTTTCTTCCTTGTCAAAAATAAAAATATAGCACTTACACGAAATCGCCTGCTTGAAGAAGTATGGGGATATGACTTCTTTGGTGATGATAGGACAATTGATACACATATTAAAATGCTTAGAAATAATCTTGGAAAATATCGAAAATTTGTAGTTACTTTAAGGGGTATGGGCTATAAATTTGAAGTAGAATAGGTTGGTTAAATAATGTTTAAAAGCATAAAGTTTAAAATATGGCTTTCAATAGCTTCACTCCTTGTATTTATTATCGCTCTTATGTATATCTTGCAGATAATGAGCTTTCCTGCTTATTATGAATATATGAAAACTGCGGAAATAAGAAAAGCTGTTGATACTATTGAAGAAAATTGGTACCAAGATAATATAAAAGAAGTCGTATCTGACCTTGCAAAAGAAAAAAAGTTTTATGTGCAAATTGTATTCACTGCATTACCAAGCCTCTCCTTCACAACAAACGAAATAGGAAAGGTAAGCACAGACACACTCAGCAAAGCAATTCTTCAATTAAAGGGTGATATACTCACCTCTCAAGAAGGATATATTATGCGAGCCCTTGAGTCAAAAGAAATTAATCAAAAGGCACTTTTATATGGTACGGTAATAGCAAAAGGGACAGATGACGAGGCTTTTATATTTATATATAATTATATCCAGCCTATGGGTACTACCACTAAGATTTTAGAATCACAGTTTTTCGTAGTAACAAGCTTTATTATTCTTTTATCCATTGCCATTTCAGTCTTTATATCCATGCATATTTCAAAACCCATTATCGGCATAAACAAAGCTGCAAAACAGCTTCCGCAAGGCAAATTTAATGTAAAAATCCCTAAGGGTGAATATCTGGAAATATCTGAGCTTGCTAAAACTCTTGAATCAGCGGCAAAGGAAATAGAAAAATCTGATATAATACGAAAAGAGCTTTTATCAAATATTTCTCACGACTTACGCACACCTTTAACAATGATAAAAGCATACGCTGAAATGATAAGAGATTTATCGGGTAATAATCCTGAAAAACGTGAAAAGCATTTAGCTGTGATTATAGATGAAACAAATCGACTTTCCTCCCTTGTTAATGATATTCTCGATTTATCAAGACTGGAATCAGGTTCTGAACATTTCGATCCCACAATAATTGATTTTTCAAAAGAGCTTGCAGAAATTTTAAAGCGTTTTGAAATTCTGACAAATAATTATGATTTTGAAATAGAAATCGAAGAAAATCTGTTTATCTATGCAGATAAGGTTAAAATAGGGCAAGTTATATACAACCTTATTAATAATTCTATCACCTACACAGGACAGGACAAAAAGATTTTCGTCAGATTATACAGTGAAAGTGGTTATGCACGATTTGAGGCTCAAGATACAGGAGAAGGAATACCAAAAGAAGATTTGCCTTTTATATGGGAGCGTTATTATAAGGTTCAAAAAAATGGAGACACTCATAAAATGGGCAAGGTTGGCACAGGCTTAGGTCTATCAATAGTTAAAAACGTGCTTGAGCTGCATCATTTTAGATACGGAGTAAAAAGTGCAGTAGGAAAAGGAAGCTTATTCTGGTTTGAGGCACCAATCGCACAATTAAAAGAAAATAGCTTCGCTACTGAGGATAATTAAATATAAAAATCGACTATGTAAAGCTTAGTCGATTTTTTATTTACTAATTTTTTTACTTGACATTATAGCACTTCAATGTTAAACTAAAAAATAATTAAAACGATTACACAACATTCATAGGTGAAACGATGAAAAAAATTGAATACATTTACAAGCACTGTCCTATTCCAGGCGGAGGATATGTTACAGGCTATACATTCCATCCCAAAAAAGAAAATATCCTATATGCAAGAACGGATATAGGAGGTATTTATAAATTTGATTTCCAAAAGAAAGTGTGGCTTTCTCTTTCCGACCATGTAAAGGCTATTAATTCAGCTGAGGTTTTACCCTTATCTCTTGCAGTTGATGAAAATAACCCCAATATGCTTTTTGCTGCTTGTGGAAACACTCGTGAAAATGTTCTTGCCGTGTCTGACAACTTCGGAAAAAGCTTTCAGCTTTATCCTATTCCTGCAAAGGTAAATGGAAATTCCCCCGGCAGAAGCACAGGAGAACGCCTTGCTATTACTGATAATTATATTTTTTTCGGTTCGCAAAGCGAAGGATTATTGAGAGCAGACAGACAAACCTATACATGGGAAAAAATCAACGTTAAGCTATCTAATGAAAAAACTGAAAAGAACATTACCTTTATCCATGTTAAGGGTGATAGAATAATTGTCGGTACTGACGGCTCAACCAACATTCAAGGCAATGTTAGAAAAAACACTCTTTTTATATCAAATGACGGTGGAAAGTCCTTTAAGTCTTTGTCTGTTCCAAAGTGGTATGGAGATAAAAGAATACCGTTTTACGGTTTTGTTCCAATGCGCTGTGCTTTTGATGATGAATATATGTATGTTTGTTTCAATCTTTCGCTTAACAGAAATAAAAGGCTCGATTTTTATGCTGTGGATACAGACCCTTGCTTTGATGGTAGAATATTTAGATATAAGCTTAGCGAAAGCATATGTGAGGCAGATGATATTACTCCAAAATCTGATTTTTATGATAAAAATCCTAATCGCTCCTTTGGTAATGGAATTCACGCTATCGATGTAAAGGATAACGTTCTATTCATCACTTCTCTTTCGGGGGCTTTTGCTGACACAATTTACGCAAGCTTTGACAAGGGAAATTCGTACAAAATTTTATTACAAGGCAATGATATAGGCAAGGTAGAGGTTGATGTTCCTTATATGAAGCCTGAATACAACGGAAACTCCACAGTTATTCACTGGATAACAGACCTGAAAATAAACCCTTTTAATAAAAATCATGCAGTGCTTACCACGGGTACGGGTGCATTTATGACATATAATCTTTTCGATTGTGAACATGATAAGGAAGTAATATGGTATTCTCAAACATGGGGCATTGAAGAAACTGTGCATTTAAATGTATACAGCCCGCCAAGTGGGGAGGTAAAAGTTATAGATATTGTTGGCGACTTAGGAGGCTTTGCTTTTAAAGAGCTTGATAAGCCATGTGAAAATTCCTTTGCCGACAGCGAGGGAAACCGTTATATCACCTGCTTAAATGCTGATTTTGCCGAAAATGACCCTAATATAGTCGTCGCTACCCCAAGAGGAAATTGGCGTGGGCTAACAAAGGGAGGAATAATACTATCTAATGACCAATGTGAAACATGGAACTTGCTCCCCAAGCCACATTATTTAAGCGAGGAGCTTTCAAATACATTTAATGAAATTGAAAAGCCAAATATCGATAGTGGCTGGACTGCTATTTCTTGCGATGGTAAAACAATTATATGGGCAGTTGCAAAGAAAATGAAATTCCCTGCTAATCAAGTTATAAGAACTGAAGATAATGGAAAAACGTGGAGCTTTTCAACCTTCAATACAATTGATGAAACTAAGCTATCACTGCTTCATGTAAAAATCTATTCGGATAGAGTAAATCCGACTTTGTTCTATGCCTTCACTGGTGAAAATAGGTTTTTCATCAGTAGAGATAATGGTAAAACATTTGATGAAATCATTGTTCCAGATTCTCTTATAAATAACGATGAGATTTTTTTCAGAGGAACCTCTCAAGTAACAGTTGAGCCGCAGAATGAAGGTATCTTGTGGTTTTCAGCTGGAAAAAATGGATTGTGGCATATAAATTCATGTGATTCTAATATTAAATTTCAGCAAATATTAAATGATACAATTTTCTGTGTTGGCATCGGAAAAGGCAAGCAAAATTCACCACATAAAACTATCTTCATCACAGGAATTGTCAATGATGAATATGGCTTTTATCGCTCAGATGATTATGGACAATCATGGATAAGAATTAATAATGACAATCAAATGTTCGGGCGGATTTCTGCTATTGCAGGTGACCCTAGAGAGTTTGGACGATTCTATATAGCCTCCGGCTCAAGAGGTTTAATTTATGGATATCCTGATTTTCGCCAAGGTAATAAGCTTTAAAAAATCACGTTTATTCAGCCAGCAAAGTTAGACTCACAAATATACACCAAAAGCTCCCAAAAG
>JAAYSD010000001.1 GCA_012518465.1 Clostridiales bacterium | reverse complement strand
TTCTAACCAGCTGAACTACCGGGCCAAAGTGGAGAAAACCTCTCTCCACTATGGTGGGAACAACAGGGCTCGAACCTGTGACCCCCTGCTTGTAAGGCAGGTGCTCTCCCAGCTGAGCTATGCTCCCATATCGCTATAAGCGACGTATAATATTCTACAATATTTCTGTGAAAATGTCAATACCTTTTCGATAATTTTTTTATTTTTGAAAAAATATCTAAATTACTACTCAATTTTATCAAATTTTTGTGCAAAATCTAAAAAATCCACTATAAATTCCTTACCCTCAATATAGGTAAGAATATTTTTCTTCTCAGTTTTTAAAAATTCAAATTTCACAGCACGTAATGCTTGATTTTTCAATTTATATTTCTTATTTAATTCATTTCGTCCATATTTACTATCGCCAACTAAGGGATGTCCCAAAAAAGCCATATGCGCCCGAATTTGATGTGTTCTTCCTGTAATTAAGTCAATTTCTAAAAAAGAAAGCTCACCTTTTTGCATAAGAACCTTATATCCTGTTTTTATTTGTAAATATCCGTCCTTTTTTATTTTCGAAATGCTAACAGTATTATTTGTGCTGTCTTTTTTCAAATATGCTGTTTCTACATTTGTTTTTTTTGGCATTTCACCATACACAATACAAATATATGTCTTTTTAACAAGCCTGTGCTTTATTTTATAGTTCATTTCCCTAAGGCTTTCTGCATTTTTAGCTGCGGCAACAATTCCACTTGTATTCCTATCAAGTCTGTTGCATAATGCCGGTGCAAAAGTATTCTCCTCCTCAGGCAAATATTCACCCTTTTCATACAAATACTTTTTCACACGGTTAATAAGCGTATCGCCCTTAGCCACATCTTCACCATGAACCTCAAGACCGGCAGGTTTATCTATTAAAATAATATTTTCATCTTCATAAACTATATTTATATCGGCATTTACATCAAGAAATCCTAGATCTTTTTTATTGCTTTCCATCAGCTCATCACTTAAATACAACTGAATTTTATCACCATTTTTAAGTATATTATTATGCTCTGCCTTGCATTTATTCAGCTTAATTCTTTTCTTTCTTAAAAGCTTATTTATTAAGCCCTGAGTCATTAATGGATATTTTTTAGCTAAAAACCTATCCAACCTCTGACCAGCATCATTATTACTGATTATTACTTCTTTCATCTTACCTCTTATTTAAATTATAAATATAGTTTAAGCCCTTTAGCTTGAGATACTTATCCTTAATCATCTTTACATTACAATAAGGAATTATTAAATCAGCATAATCACCGGTAATCAGCTTTGTGCATTTCATATTTAATTCTTCCTCAAACCTCTGCACAATCCCCTCTATCATTCCTGCTGTTCCATACAGCACACCCGAACGCATAGCCTCAACAGTATTTTTCCCTATCACATTTATAGCTCTATCCGTGCTGATATGTGGTAAAGCTGCCGTTTTCGATGAAAGAGCATCCGACGAAATCTTCACCCCCGAGGAAATAATCCCCCCAATCATCGCACCCTTTTTATCTACTGCATAAATCTTTGTAGCCGTGGATAAATCGATTATAATTAAAGGCAGCTTATACTCCTTTTTTGCGCTAACGCAGGCACAAACCATATCACTGCCCAAATCTGCAGGATCATCAAGCCTTATATTAAGCCCTGTTTTCACACCTGGAGAAACCAAAATTGAATTTACCGAAAAAAGATTATCAACAGCACGTTTTAGCTGTGTACTCATATTAGGCACAACGCTAGAAATAATTCCGCCACTTATATTTTTTATCGAAATATCTTTCATATTAAATAGTTCTAAAATAATCGTGCCAAATTCATCGGCAGTCTTTTGTAAAGATGCAGATATTTTCCCACAATAAATTAATCTTCTATCATCAAATACACCAATTTCTATATTAGTATTATCCGCTTCTACAACTATAATCATTGAAAAACCTCTATATCCTTATGAAAAATTAGCATTTATAATATAGCTTAAAATCCTATATTATAAATGCTGAAAATTTTATCTGTTACTTAGCTCTAAATATTTTCTGTCTTTGGAAACAGCTTTATAAGCCGGCCTTATAATTCTTTTACAAGTAGTAATCTCTTCAATTCTATGAGCACACCATCCTGGCATTCTTGCACAAGCAAACAAAGGTGTGAACATTTCAGTAGGAATATTAAGCATTTTATAAACCAAGCCGGAATACATATCGACATTAGCACAAATTTTCTTAATATCTCCTCTTTCTTCAGCAAATACCTCAGGCGTAAGCCTTTCAATTGTATCAAGCAGCCTAAATTCAGCCTCAAATTCAGTACCTTTTGCAATATCCATAGCATTCTTTTTAATAATTAAAGTTCTAGGGTCTGAAAGAGTGTAGACAGCGTGACCCATGCCATATACAAGCCCGCTGCGGTCACCTGCTTCTCTTTTAATAATTTTAATTAAGTAATCACGAACCTCCGATTCGCTATCCCAATTATGTACATTTTCTTTAAAAAACTCCAGCATCTGCATGACCTTTGCATTTGCTCCTCCATGGCGTGGACCTTTTAAAGAGCTTATTGCACCGGCGTATGCTGAATATGCGTCAGTTCCTGAAGATGTAAGTGTCCTGCAAGCAAAGGTGGAATTGTTTCCTCCGCCATGCTCCGCATGAACCATAAGGCATAAATCAAGCAGCTTTGCTTCATCCTGTGTATAAGAACGATCATCTCGTAAAGTGGAAAGAATCGTTTCTGCTAGGCTCTCATCTTCATTTAATGTATGCATAATCATACTTTCATTATGAAAAGCACGACGATATACCTGAAAAGCTGCAACCATGATTGCTGGAAGCTTAGCTATTAATGAAATTGCCTTCATCATTTCACTTTCAATACTCATATTTTCGGGTTCATCATCATAAGAATATAAAGCTAGTACTGATTGTGCCATTTTATTCATAAGATTAGGTGAAGGATTTTTCATAATAATATCTTCTATAAAGTATTCAGGCAGTTTTCTATACTCGCTAATCAAATTTTTCATAACTTCAAGCTGCTTTGCATTAGGAAGATTTCCAAATAATAAAAGATAAGCAACCTCCTCAAAGCCATATCTCTTGTCATTTAAAACGCCTGCCACAATATCATTAATATTATATCCTCTATAAATCAGCTCACCCTCAATAGGCTGTTTTTCTCCCTCGCTCATTACATAACCATGCACACAGCACACCTTAGTAATTCCAGCCATAACTCCGCTACCGTCAGCATTTCTCAAACCTCGTTTGACATCATACCTCTCAAATAATTCGCTATCGATGGCACTGTACTTTTTGTATTCATCACACAACTCAGTTAAAAACGGATTATTTTTCAACACTATTCCTCCTTTTATATTTTTATTTCAAAAACTTATTAGTAGAATACAAAAGGTGTCCTACAAATATATTTTGTGTTTTTAATAATAAAAACACAAAATGCAAAATATTAAGCACATTTTAGCAGTTAATGAAAATAGATAAAATTATTATACAACAAAAATAAAAGAACGTCAAGATATTTTAAAAAAAATTTGCAATTTTCAAAAACAAAAGTTTCATTTAAAAAGGAGGAAACATGAAAAAATTATTTCTTAAAGTAGGAATTTTCACATTACTTATATTAATTCTGCCTTCAATTTCACTGATTATTAATAGCATTGATGAAAAAAACGATAATAATTCATCAAATAATAATACAAATAAGGACAATTACATAATTGAATTACCTAATACATACAAATTGCTGATTGAGGAAAGTGGTGAAATATTACAGCTTACTCCTAGGGAATATTTGAAAGGATGTATGCTTGCAAATATCCCAGCTGATTATGAGCCTGAAATGCTAAAAGCTATGGCGACAGTAATTAATACCTATGGGCTTATGCTATATAAAAATCGTGATACCTTTGAAGATGAAAGCCTCAATGGTGCTGATTTTTCTGATAATGCAGACAAGTATTTAAAATACTATTCCGATGATAAAGGACAGGAAATCTATGGCGATGATTTTGAAAATATTTTGCAAAACATTGATGCAGCTGTTGAATTTGGAATAAAGTACGCCCTTGTTTATAATGGCGAACTAATAATGCCTGCTTTTCACAGCATCTCAACAGGAAAAACTGACAATTCAAAGGACATTTTCGGTGAGGAGCTACCATATCTTTCAAGTGCAGAAAGCCAAAATGATATCCTTAGTCCAAATTATTATGGAAGTAAAAAAATGGAGTCAAGCGAAGTAATGGGTGCTTTAATGCGAATAGACATCGATATAATGCTTGATTATGATATAAATACATGGTTTAAAAATATAAAGCTATCTCCGTCAGGGTCGGTACTATCAGCCGACTGTGGCGACAAAACCTTTACCGGCAGAGAGCTGCAAAACAAGCTTGGTCTGCGTTCACCTGCTTTTGAAGTAGTTATAGAGGACGGTATGTTTTTATTTAAGACAAAGGGATTTGGTCATAACGTAGGATTAAGTCTTTACGGCGGAAACAAAATGGCTTTAGATGGAAAAACAGCCAGTGAAATACTCACACATTACTACAAAGACATCCAAGCACTAATTTTAAATTAAATAACCTGTCATGATTGTCTTAAAACAAGCATACATTATATTAACCTATTGCTTTTTAAAAATAAAAGCTGATGAAAGGAATGATTCTATGTTCGTTATTACAATGACAAAAAAGAAAATCACACGTTTAATTATTATTACACTGGCTGTTTTGATAGGGGTTTGCGTTCTTATTTATGCTATTTTAAGCTCAGTAAATGCAAATGCAAGTGAAAAAAAGCTTCCTATTTACAGTGTTGAAAGGAATGATAAAAAAATTTCAATAACCTTTGATGTAGCATGGGAAAACTCAAATACTCAAGCATTGCTGGATATTCTTTCAGCTGAAAATGTAAAAGCAACTTTTTTCGTAACAGGTGATTGGTGCGACCGTTATCCTGAAGACGTGATGAAATTCTTCAAAGCCGGACATGAAATTCAAAATCACTCTGACCAGCACCCTCATGTTGAAAATGCTAATGTAAATGATTTAATTGAAGACACAAGAGAAGCATCTAAAAAAATTGAAATGATTACAAATACGACTCCCACTTTATATCGTGCCCCCTACGGTGAATATGACGATTCAATGCTAACAACAATCGAAGGCATGGGTATGAAGGTTATTCAATGGGACATAGACAGTCTTGATTGGAAAGAAAAATCAGCAGATTATATAATAAAAAAAGTTGTAAAAAATACACAATCAGGCTCTATACTACTGTTCCATAATGATTTAGAAAATACAACTGAAGCTTTGCCAGAAGTAATCAAGCAGCTAAAGGAAAAAGGCTTTGAATTTGTACCGGTAAGCGAGCTAATTTACCAAGAAAATTATATAATAGACCATACAGGAAAGCAAATTTATCAAGACCCAGCATTACTTACTTTCATAGATTCTGCTAGAGCAAAGGAAGTATTAAACTCTGATAAAGCTGATGAAATCAAGGAGATTGTGCTAAAATATATGAGTGCCGATGAAGTTGCTGCACTAAAAGACGGAATAACACCCGAAGTAATAAGCAGCCTTTTGTCTAAAATGAGTGATGAGGATAAAAATAAAGTTTTAGCTTTGGTAAATGAAAGTACTCAAACAACCGAAAACACTAGCACCTCTGCCCCTAGCGAAACCTCTTCCCCGCTAATTAAGGGCGAGCCTGTTGAAACCTCAGCCTCAACTGCTCAAACTACAATGCCAGTATCAACGACAGAGATGACTACAACCTCAATGCCTTCGAAAGGCGAGGGTATTCCTATTGAAACAACATCGCCTGCCCAAACCACTGCTCCTGCAGTAACCTCTACACCATAGAATAAATAAAAAGCTGCTGTTTTGAAGAAGCCTTCATCACAGCAGCTCTTAAATTAATAAATATTAGCCGAACATTGACAATAATATTCCAGCAGCCACAGCAGAACCGATAACGCCGGCTACATTAGGTCCCATCGCATGCATTAGCAAGTAATTTCCAGGTCTTGCTTTCTGCCCCTCAACCTGAGCGACACGTGCAGCCATAGGTACAGCCGAAACACCGGCAGAACCTATCAACGGATTGATTTTCCCCTTAGTAACAACGCACATGATTTTACCTATTAGCAGACCGCCAAAGGTGCTAAATGCAAAGCCGAATAAGCCAAGTGCTATTATTTTTAAGGTTTCAGCCTTTAAGAACTGTTCTCCTACTGCAGTTGCACCAACAGTAACACCTAAAAATATCGTTACGATATTGATTAATGTATTTTGTGCAGTATCTGAGAGTCTTCCCACTACACCAGATTCTCTGAATAGATTTCCAAGCATAAGCATACCTATTAACGGTGCAACAGATGGCAAGAGCAATACGCAGAATACAGTAACTAAAATTGGAAAGCAGATTTTTTCTAGCTTAGACACCTGTCTAGTCTGTTCCATTTTAATTTCTCTTTCCTTTTTAGTTGTCATAAGTCGCATAATAGGCGGCTGAATCAATGGTATCAAAGCCATGTATGAATATGCTGCTATTGCAATCGGTGCTAATAAAAGCGGAGCTAATTTTGTAGTAAGGAATATTGCCGTAGGGCCATCAGCACCAGCAATTATAGCGCTTGATGCTGCCTCCTTAGGAGTAAATCCTAGAGCAGTACCAACAATAAATACAACGCTTATTCCAAACTGTGCTCCTGCCCCCATAAACAAGCTGCTAGGGTTGGATAAAAGCGGTCCAAAGTCCGTCATAGCACCTACACCTAAGAATATAAGAGATGGATATATACCAAGCTTTACACCTTGATAAAGATAGTATAAAATCCCACCGGCTGCACCATCAGTAGGTTCTGCCATTAGTCCTGCCAAGGGCAGATTAGCTAAAATTACGCCAAATGCAATTGGCAATAAAAGCAACGGCTCAAACTTTTTACCTATTGCAAGATATATTAAAACAAAGCCTACAACAAGCATAATGCCTGATTGGAGTGTAAAAGAGGCAAAACCTGATTCCTCCAAAAGCTTTAAAAGTGCGTCAATCATCACATTTCCCTCCTAATTTTTTATAAAAAATCATATTTTTTATACTTTTCTCATTCAAATAATTGAATGGCTTAATGAAAAAGCTACACATTTTCATATTCCCTCCCATAAACCCATGATTATTAATAATCAGTTGCAATTTAATAGATTTTATTTTCTCTCATGATTATTAGTAAATTTCATTAAGACAGCACTAAAAATTTTTATAAGAAAATACAAAACTATTAGCACCGCAAACACTACAATCCATGTAAACAGTGCTGTTAAAATGCTTTCCATGATTCCCATCGTTCTCCCTCCCTTATATAAAATGACACAACTAAAAAAACAATAGCATAATTTTCAAAAATAGTAATTTGACATAAATAAAGTGGAGAATAAACTGACAATCTCCACTATTATACTATTAAATTTTTATTGCAGTTTACTTTAATATAGTAGCATAGTTTTATTATACTGTCAAGAAAAACTATGAAACTATTCATTAGGTACTATATAATACACTCTCTCATCGGGATGTGCATAATCAAGCCTATCACGAGCAATTTGCTCTATATATTCATTCTGATTTTCAGGCTTTGTATAATAATCCAAAACTTCATTTTCCTCTTGAATTTCTTTAAGCTTTAAATTTAATTCTTCACTCTTAGTGCTAAGTGAATTTATTTTAATCTGATCTGATACCAATGAATATGCCAAAACAATTAAAGCTACAAAAACAACCGACTTTATAACAAATCGAAAGAAAAAATCAGATTTTACGTGTGACTGTTGCTTTAATAGGTTTTCTTTCCTTTCCTCTTGAGAAAATATCATTATAAGTCACACTTCCTTTCGTATTTTGTAAGTTTTTAGCGTATTTCTTTGATTTTTTTGTTATAAAGTGATTATATAATATTTTAACTCTCTTTATCAAGTATATTTTCACCTTTTCTATGATTTTGCTAAATTTTCTGTACAATTGCACAAAAACATGAGCAATTTTTTGTTTAATAAATAGTATTAATTTTAGCACGGGTCTTAATAAAGTATTTAATATAAAATGAAGTGCCTTTGCAATATATTTAAACAAAACAACTGTAATTCTTCCAACGGACAAGAAGTAACATATTGTTCCCAAAAAAGAAAAAACAATATAATACAATCTTATTACACCATTTCCAATAGTCATAAAAAACAAAAACATAAACAAGCTATATAGCAAGAACCAAATTACATCAAGGAAATTAACAAACCATTTAGCAGGTTTTTTAAGTAAAAATCTTACAAACCGTATGCAATCATATATTATAGCTAAAAAAATTCCCATAAGCATAGCTTGCAGAGATGCTTCAACAATTTCATTCATAATATCCTCTTTAGTCACTTATCGAAAGATTTTAGTAAAAACTCCCACATTCTTTCTGTTTTGCGAGTAGATTAGTGAATTTACCTTTCCCTTAGCTTTAAAATTTCCTGTTTCATTATCAAAGCTTTCAACGGATAAATTTTTCCCCTTTATCACTAATTCGCCTTGCTCAGTGTAAATAATAATTTGTTTTTCATCATAGCTATCTATATCCTTTACACCGGAAATATTAAGCACACCTCTATTCTCCATTATTAAATTATGCGGATTATTTTCTTTTAAATTGTCTTTAATACTTTTAGTAGCAGACAAAATTCTCACACCCTTCATTTTTTTATAAATATGAGGCTTATAAACCTTTATTAACATTTAATTATATGCGAGTCTGTCCGATATTATGACAAGCATATGTTAATTCGCAAAACAAGTAAGCGTTTATTTTTTATAATTAAAAAACTATGTTATTAGATAATTTTGTATAATATATCTAAATTTCGAAACACTTATTCGTTAACTTTTTCACTATATTTTCAAAGATTATATGTTAATATATATAAGGAAATAATATCAATGTCTTAATAGAAATATGATTTAATTTCATATTTTATTTTTATAAAACCACAGGAGGAATAGTCCGTATGAAAAGATTGTTTTTAATATGCATGGCATTTATACTTTTATTATGCGGCTGTGCAGAGGTTCCTGCAAATGTACGGAATAATGAGGAAATTTTAAATAGTAAAAACCATGCTAATACAGAATCAGAGCAAAAAGTAAATTATGATATTAAAGAACGTGGAACACTTGATGAAATAAGAGCACAATTAGAATATGATTTAGAAAATAATCACACAAGAATTTCCATAGATAAGGCTCGTGTTAGCAAAGCAACAGAAATGCCGACAACAAACATTAAAATATATTCAAAAGACTTAAAAAACGAGGGTGGAAAAGTATATAGGGCAATGATAGATATACTTTTCAAGGGAATGTATGATACCAAGGATGAAAATAATTATATTTTTTACGATAAGAATGAGCCTAGGATACCAGACCTTCCATATTCAGAAACCTTTTCCCATTATTAGGCTCATTAATTTATTTAATTATTATCAATATTATTTTATACATAATAGGGCAGATAAATATTAAACACAAGCAATTCTATCTGGAGGTGAATGTTGATGATTCAAATTAAAAAATTTACTATTCTAAAAAATATTAATATATCTTTTGAAAAGGGTAAAATTCATGGACTAATTGGCAGAAACGGAAGTGGTAAAACCATGCTTATGAAATGCATTTGCGGATTTGTAAAACCCACTGAAGGTGAAATTATTGTAGACAAAAAGCTTATAGGTAAGGAATGCGATTTTCCTAAATCAGTGGGCATAATCATTGAGACTCCGGGATTTATACCATATTACAGCGGATATAAGAATTTAAAGCTGCTTGCCGATTTAAATAAAAAAATTGACTCTACTACCATCAAGAACAGCATGAAACAAGTAGGACTTGACCCAGATTTAAAACGCCATGTGCGTAAATACTCCCTTGGTATGCGTCAACGTTTGGGACTGGCGCAGGCAATAATGGAAAACCCTGATATATTGATCCTTGACGAACCAATGAATGGACTGGATAAAGATGGTGTTTGTGATATGCGTGAATATCTTAAATCCCTTCGTGAGCATGGAAAAACAATCCTCATTGCATCTCATTCCGCTGAGGATATTTCTGTACTTTGCGATACAGTTTGCGAGATGGATAAGGGATTTTTAACAAAGTTAGAACAATGATTTTTCTAAAACACGCCTCTGCCTCAAATAAAATTATCACATCTCAGTAATAATAAATTCAATATATTCGAAATAAAATAACCCGTTCATTTTTAACAAATGAACGGGTTAAGCAATGACAAGTTACTGTGAAACTAAGTTTTTTTCGGGGGTTATTTCTTCTAAAATATCTCTGGACGGGAGTAGCATAGAGGGAGTAAACTCCCACTATGAAGCTTGCCGACTTGTCAAGCTTTTTATATTATTACTCAATTATTGGTTTATAGCGGATTCTAATTTTCGGTAATTTATTAATAGTAGTGTAATAATTAATTGCCCAATCTTCACCTTGTGAAGGGTCATTTTCACCTGTCGCTGGAGGTGCAAAAATCTTTAAGCTCATATCCTTAGCACCATCAATAGGCTTTTCAAAAAAGGCAGGCATTAAATCTACTACCTTAGTTTTAGGTGATTTATAGAACCATTTGCCATTTACCTCAATCATTAGATTCAATTCTTCCTCAAAATAAAGCTCAAAGAACACTGGCTTATCCTCTAGTTTAACAGGTATTTCCAAACCAGTCGAATCCTCAAAGCTTCCCCATCTCAGCGTGACAGGAAGTTCACCCTCACCTGTCTTTGTAATTTGAGGATAGAACATTTCATCAAAAATAATTTCCTTGTAAGTATCCAAAACAGGTTGGTCAAATCCATTTTCAGGATTATTGGGGTCTTCTACCTGCAATCCCAGTCGCCCTCTGTCACGGAACTGATAGAAAGTAAAACCGGAAAACCATTCATCCTTATCAGCTTTAAGCAAATCAACGAATTGCTTAACCATTTTTGCTTGGTCATAAGGTCCGGTTACATCTCCATCAGCATTAAACTCACTCATAAGCATAGGCTTTGCCACACCATTATTAAGGTATTTAAACCTCTCATAGCTGCGCTTTGTCATAAGGTAGTTATCCTCAACCTTATCACGCTTAAATGAATTTCCGCCAACCTCTGCTACATCATATGGCCAGCCCCAGTGCAATGCCATATATTTATCAACTGACCATATATCCGTCTTACGAACAGCTTCAGCAAATTCTTTTTCCTTTTCCATTTCCTCTTTATTTAAATCCTCAATGCCTCCAATGCAAAGAATAGTGGAAACATTAGGTGCATGCTCTTTAATAATCTCATGGAAACGCACATAGAAATCAGCAACCTCCTGATAAGTTGCTCTTTTATTAAATGAAAACCAATTGCCAGTAGCTTCATGATTTATTCTAAGCATCATTCTACCAAAGGGACGCAAATCCTCGGCAATTTTTATAAGCTGCTCGTCACTTACCTTTGGGTCAACCGTCAAGGTTAAAATAACCTCCTGTCCATGCCTACGTACATCACGCATATATGTAAAAGGTTCACCCTGAGTATTTCCTTCAAGTCCACCTTTATATGTAAAATAATCATCATAGGGATAATCCCATGCAAAAGATACTTCTTTATCCTTCCACACCTCGCTTATTCTAGCAGGAAACTCCTTATCAAAAGGATAATAACAATACATCAGACTAATACCCCTATGAGGTCTGCCTAATTTATTTAAAATTACATCTTGGTTTACATATTCTCCTCTTTCACTGCCATCACCCAAATCAACAGCAATCTTTGCAGGTCCTAAATGAATGGAGAAAAATTTATTGTTTTTATTTGCTTCAGACATTTTGCATACCTTCCCATAATTAGTATTTGATAATGATTTATAATAGAATTATATCATAATTTGAAAACGATTTCAAGTACTTAATAAAATTTAACGCTTTATTAACAAATGCCTTGCTAAAAAGCGTTATTTTATTTAATTATATTCTTTAAAAGCCACTTCATTCTTCGCTTCAAATAATTTATCTATAAACAATTTATCTATTCCGCTAAATTCATATCCTTTTTGATAGATAAGCACGTCTTTATACCGACTGTTTGGCACCTCACATTTACGCTGAACAAGCTTATATCTATCCAAAACTATTTGTGGTATAGGAGATACCCACATAAAAGTAGAAGGAATAGCCGAAAGCAAGTCAAACTGTGTGCATCTTTCATATACATAAATTCTTTTTGTGATATTATATAAAGATTCACTCTTTGTACTTTTTCTACCTATATTAGGGTCTATATATGGAATTGTATTATCACCATGAATAATCTGTGTCAGCCTACTTGTCATTTCAAGCTTAAATTCATTAGCATTAGCATAAGGACAATTTTCAGACATTAAAGCAAGCACATCATATTCCCAAATTGGTTGACTTTCCAGCTCGTTTTCAACTAGATAATCCTTAAAATAATTTTCATAAATATTTTGATACCTTATAATCCCCATTGAAAAGCTGCCTTTTGCCACGTTATTAATAGTCTGCATTGAATTTGTTTCCTGTATATTAAGCTCGATCTCCTTATCATGGTCAAGCTCAGCAACAAACAGAGTAAAAGCCTGAGATATATAGCTGCCTCTGGGAAAAGACAGGTTAAAGCTTTGTTTTGTAGAGCTATCAGACTGCGAAAGTGCCTGCATTTTATCAATCTGAGCTAAGACATTTCTAGCATATGCTAAAAACTGTGAGCCTTTTTTAGTAGGAATAACCCCCTTGGAAGTCCTCTGAAAAATTTCAATACCAAGCATTTCCTCAAGCTCCTTTATTGCCTTACTCAAGTTTGGCTGTGCCATATATAAATGTTCTGCTGCCTGCGTTATTGAGCGAGAACGTTCCACCTCAATAGCATATCTAAAGTACAAAGTATTCATCATCATCACCTTTTCTTAAAATAAGTATATATAATAGTATAATTATATTATATAAATTTTAATATGTCAAACAAAATTTCTCAACTCAACATATAAAAAAACACAGTCTATAAACAAACTGTGTTTTTACAACAATATCTATGTACTAAGAGTTGTCCTTATTAAGTAAATCTCTTATTTCAGTAAGCAAGGCAATTTGAGGGTCAACAGCCGGTTCTTCAACAGCCGCTTCTTCCTCTTCCTTCTTTTTAAGAGCCTCTGCCTTTGATTTTACCGTATTAATTACCTTAATCATAGCAAAAACAGCAACAGACACTAGCAAAAAGTTTATGATCTTCTCAATAAACAAACCGTAATTAATAGCAGCCTCTGGTTTAATAATTTCCTTTGTTGCAGCATCAATTTCAGCCGGTGACAAAATTATTTTCAAATCTGAAAAACTAATACCATTTGTAAGCAGCCCCAAAAGCGGCATAAATAAGTCCGCAACCAACGAGCTAACAATAGCAGTAAATGCAGAACCAATAATAATACCAACTGCCATATCTACTACACTTCCACGTGAAATAAACTCCTTAAACTCGGCGATAATTCCCTTTTTCTTTTCATTTTTAGCCATAA
>JAAYSD010000048.1 GCA_012518465.1 Clostridiales bacterium | reverse complement strand
ATTTAATTGATGAATTCGCATAAATTTCTTTTACCAATTGTGAATCAAAACTATTTGTATACTCATAGTTAACTACTGCGGAACCGTTTATTGCTATCTCAGTTATATTGCCGAATACATCATATTTCACTCGATATATATCATAGTATTCTACATATGTATCCGAGTCATTGGTTAAATACTTCCCAAAAAACTTGTTTTTGTTTATATTAAAATTCTCTGCAGATATACTTATGCTATCAGCTATGATAATTCCAGTAATGTTGATGTTAATACCTTCAATAGAAACCTTACCATTGGGGGCATATATTAATCCAGAAAAATCAAAGTTATCATTATTTTGGTTTTCATAAAACTCCTTTTTAAACTTGATTATAAATATGATCCAGATTTAGCAAATCGAATCAATAGCATATTTAAGAATTAATTAGAAATATTCCTATTTTTAATTAATTGTGCGTAAATACATTCTTTTGTCATGCATCATATTCGTTTGTGTGTCATGCAGTATTTACTGTACTCCGTCTTATATCGATATTTACACTTGGGATATCGCATAACTATTGATTACTTCTATATTATAGATAAAATATTAATATTTATCAACAAGGATTATGTACAAAAATATACCATTCCAATTATCTATTGTCCACAAACAAGTGATGTGGACTTATACAAAATACACTAGACACTCAGATTTAGAAATGATTACAAAACGGTACAGGCACTCTAATACGGAGGATCTAAAAAGTTATTAGATATTAAATAACTATATTTTTTTGAATACAAGTGTCGTAGTTTTGTCGTAGTGGCAAAAAAGTAATGGTAAACAAAAAAATAACAGAACCCATAAAAGGCTCTGTTATCATAAATATTTGGTCTGAGTGACAAGATTTGAACTTGCGACCTCTACCACCCCAAGGTAGCGCTCTACCAAGCTGAGCCACACCCAGATATTTTGCTTAATAATTATAACATGTTCAAGCTTCTTTGTCAATATCAAAAATATTTCCAGCTAAGTTTTCGTCAATTTGCATAATTAAATCAAAAAAACAGCCTGAAAAAACAGGCTGTTTGACTATTATCTAGCTTCAAACGATCTACAATCTGTGCAGCTTTCTTTGTGAGGATGTGGCTCACAGCTTCCTACATGAATTTTTTCTAAAGAACAATGATTTTCCGTCTGACAGTGATACATACAATTTTTAACTGTGCAGCCTATCGATTTATTTGGCTTTTGTTCAAACATATTTTTTATCCTTTCAAAAATGCTTTAATATTTTGTGAATTACTCACAAAATTAGTTTTAACACTTTAATAAAAAATATTACACTCAAAATTTGTATTGCATTAAAACAGCATTATCATCGGGATTTTTATAGTATCCTTTTCTTAAACCAATAGTTTCAAAGCCATTATTCAAGTATAATTTTATAGCATCAAAATTTTTTTGTCTTACTTCTAAAAAAATAATATTACAGCTAACTTTTTGACATTTATTTTTAAAATCAATTAATAGCTTTTTACCATATCCCTTTTTGCGATTTTGACTAGAAACAGCAATACGATAAAGCTCAGCCTCATTAATTGATTTTTTACACTCTCCAAAGGCATAGCCTACTAATTCCCCACTGATATATATGTGTGAAAAAATTGAATTATCATTACTATAAAAGTCTTTGATGCTTTCAAAGCTCCAGCCATCTTCAAAGCAAAACTGCTCCAGTTTAAATATGTCCTCAATGAGTGTCATACCATGTTTCCCCAATCTGAGCATCAACAGTTAAAGGTACTTTCAAGCTAACTGCATTTTGCATTTCAGCTTTGATGATTTCTTTAATTCTTTCAGCATTTTCCGGCAAGGTTTCTACTATCAATTCATCATGTACTTGCAAAATAAGCTTTGCATCAATGTCCAATGTCTTAAGCTTCTTATATATTTTTATCATAGCAATTTTTATTATATCAGCGGCACTGCCTTGAATAGGTGTATTCATAGCAATTCTTTTACCTAAAGCTTGAAGAATTTTATTTTTTGATAAAATTTCAGGTATAAATCTTTTCCTTCCCAAAACCGTTGTAACAAAACCTGTTTTCTTAGCGTCTTCAACAGTTTTATCCATATATTCCTTTACACCTTTGTAATTTGAAAAATATTCCTTAATATACTTATCAGCCTCTTTTACTGAAACGTTTATATCCTTTGACAGCGAAAACGCACTAATCCCATAAACTATACCAAAGTTTACAGCCTTTGCACTATTTCTCATATCGTGGTCAACCCATTCTTCAGGAACACCAAGCACCTTAGCAGCAGTAGAGGTATGAATGTCCCTTCCCTCCTTAAAAGCTCTAATCATATTTTCATCATTACTTATATCTGCTAAAACTCTTAGCTCAATCTGACTATAATCGGCATCTACTAGCACCTTTCCTTGCTGAGCTATGAAAAACCTTCTCATTTTTCTGCCTAAAGGAGTTCTAACCGGTATGTTTTGAATATTAGGTGCGGTCGAGGATATCCTTCCGGTTCTAGTTTCTGTTTGTTTAAATGTAGTATGCAATCTGCCATCTGACTTTACAACATTTAAAAGTCCTTCTACATAGGTTGAATTAAGCTTGGAAAGTGAACGATACTGAAGAATTTTAGGCACAATTTCGTGCTTATCATATAGGGATTCTAGCACCTCTGCATTAGTGGAATATCCAGTTTTAGTCTTTTTACCTGTGGGAAGTCCTAAGTCATCAAAAAGAACTATACCCAATTGCTTTGGTGAGTTTATATTAAAGTCCCTACCAGCTAATTGATAAATATCATGCTCAAGCTGGCTTAATTCCTGAATCAGCTCATCTCCGAATTGACGCACTCCCTCAACATTAAGTGCAATTCCATCATATTCCATCGATGATAAAACCTCTGCTAATGGGATTTCAATATCAAATAAAATATTCTGCATATTATTTTCACAAATGCTTTGGTACAACTTCGAATTAAGCTGCCTTAAGGCTAATAATTTATCATTTTCACTTTCATTAGGTATGGAATATTCAGAAAACAAACGTTCTAAAGAATAATCGTTAGAATTTACATTTAATAAATAAGCTGCTATAACCGTATCAAAAGCAATGTTATTTACCTCAAAATTATTTTCAAAGGCATAGCTCCATAATTGTTTTATATCAAATGTTTGTTTAGGAACATCACTTTGCAAATATTCACTTATCTTTACGCTTTCATTTAACTCTAAAGAACCATCTTCACTCAATACTTTAAGCACATTATTTTCAAATAAAACCACATCGGATTTAGGAAGAGAAAAAATATTTTTATTTTGAGATAATACTTCCTTTTTAATGTTTTCTGATGGCTTAACATCAAGCTTTTTCATCATATCAAACATATCTAAATCCGTCAAAATTTCAGACAGCTTTTCTGTATCAATTTTTAAAATCTTATAATCATTAATGTTAGAATCAACAGGAACCTCAAGGTTTATTCTACCTAAATCCCTGCTGATATATGCCATTTGCTTATCTGCCTCAAGCTTTTTGATGACACTAGGAGTTGCTTTAACCTCGGAAAGGCTATTATAAATACTATCAATATCATGATATTTTTTAATTAGAGTAAGTGCTGTTTTTTCGCCTATTCCCTTTACACCGGGTATATTATCACTAGAATCCCCCATCAGCGCTTTTACTTCAATCAACTGCTTTGGAGTAACACCGTATTTCTCCAATACTGCCTCTTCATCAAAAAGAATATCTCCTCTAGTTGAAGCCAAATGTACCTTAACACTCTCATTTATCAGCTGAAGGCTATCTCTATCCCCAGTAAGAACTACACATTCTATTGAATTTTTCATAGCTATTCTAGATAAAGTACCAATAATATCATCAGCCTCATACCCTTCAAGCTCACATATTTTTATGCCCATAGCTGAAATAATATCTTTAATATACGGCAGCTGAACAGCCAGCTCATCTGGCATACCTTTTCTATTGGCTTTATATTCATCATACATTTTATGGCGAAAGGTAGGTGCTTTTAAATCAAATGCGACAGCTATATATTCAGGGTTATACTTTTTGTTTACCATCAAATAAGTATTTAAAAAGCCAGTTATAGCATTTGTAGGTATTCCTTTTTTATTAGTTAATGCTTTTATACCATAAAAAGCTCTGTTTAATATGCTATTTCCATCTATAACTAGTATTTTCATTCCTATTCCCTTTCTATGCATTATTATAAATGCTATAAGAGAGGTCTTTCCCCCTCTTTAAAATTTATAAGTCTTTATTTAAATAATTTCTTTCTAACCGTATTAAAATATTTAAATCCTCTTTTGAGCAAAGAAAGATTAAACTTTGCGGGTATGTCCTTTGCTCTTTGATAAGCCTGCTGATAAAAATAAAGTTGAGAATCAAGCTGCTCGTTATCTGACTTGCGTTTGAGATAAGTGCCATCACTAAGCTGTATCCTTGCCTTTACATTATCTAAAAGCATTGTATTAAACATATCAAGCAGCCTGTCACGAATTTTTCTGTCAAGAATTGGTACAGCTACCTCAACACGTCTTTCAGTATTTCTTGTCATGAAATCGGCTGAAGAAATAAACATCTGCTGTCTTTCGCTTTTTCCGAAAATATAAAGTCTGCTATGCTCTAAAAATCTGCCTACAATTGAAATGATTTTTATATTTTCGCTTTTCTGGGGAACTCCAGAAATCATGCAGCATATTCCTCTTACAATCATTTCAATTTTTACGCCTTTTCTATTAGCCTCTAATAGCTTTTCAATAATATCCTTATCAGTGAGAGAATTAATCTTTATACCGATATAGCCATTTTCACCATAAGCTATCTCATTATCTATCATGGAAATTATTCTATTTTTCATGCAATTAGGTGCAATGAGTAAAACATTGCTGCTTTGCACAGTTGTACCCATAGACAGGGCATTGAAAACCACAGATGCCTCTGCGCCTATATCGGAATTAGAAGTGATAAGAGTGAAATCAGTATAAAGCCTTGAGGTCTTTTCGTTATAATTTCCTGTGCCAATTTGAGTGATATATTGAATTGAGTGTCCACTCTTTCTAGTAATCTGCAATAATTTAGAATGTACCTTTAACTCGTCTAAGCCATATATAACATTTACGCCCGCCTGCTCAAGCTGCTTTGACCAGCTTATATTATTTTCTTCATCAAATCTAGCACGTAATTCCAGTAAAGCTAGTACATCCTTTCCATTTTCAGCAGCACGAATAAGATTACTAATAATTTTACTATCGCTAGCAACTCTATATAAAGTTATTTTTATAGAAACTACATTTTCATCATCAGCTGCCTCTCTTAAAAGCTGTTCAAAATGAGAAAAGCTTTCATAAGGGTAGGAAATAAAAATATCATTTTTCAATACTTGTTTTAAAATAGATTCATCAGGATTTATATAGGCTGATTTTTGAGGCTCTAGCTTTTCAAAAAAAAGCTCCTTCCTATCATTTAGTTTATCCTCAATTTGTGAGATAAATTTTAAATCCAGAGGTGTATTATGAAGGAAAACATATTCCTTTTGCAAGCCTAGCCCCTTACTAATCAAATGCACTGTTTCATCTGATATTTTACCGTTAAACTCAATTCTAACAGGGTTTAGCTTTTTGCGTTTTTTTACAATCTCCTCCATAACCTCACGGAAATCGACATCTTGGTCATAGAGAGCTTCATTTACATCGATATCAGCATTTCTCGTTATTCTAAAAATAAATTTTTCTTTTATATCAAAGTTATCGAAAACTTGTCCGCAAAAATGTAAAATAACATCTTCAACAAGTAAAAACCTAATTTTATCGCCCTTTAAAAATATAATCTTATCAAATCCGCCGGCAGCAGAAAGAACACCAATTTTATAGCTTTCACTTGATTTAGTACTGGTTTTCTTTTTTAGCAAAGCTCCAACATATATTTCATTATTCTTAAAAAAAGGGAAAGGATGCTTTTTATCAATCATCCCCGGGAAAAGCAAAGGCTTTATATCCTTTTCAAAATATTTTTGGATATAATCCATATCATCCTTAGATAAATCAGAAATTCGTTCATGACTTATCCCCTCTTCTTTAAAGCTGTCAAGTATATTTTTGTAAACTGCATCTTTTCTAGGGATAAGAGTCTTTACTTTTTTAGAAATTAAATCTAGCTGTTCTAACGGCGTTAGATTAGTCTTATTCTCCTTTTTAGTTAGCTTCAATAAAGTCTGATCATATAATGTACCTACTCTAATCATAAAAAATTCATCAAGATTAGAGCAAAATATACCTACAAACTTGAGCCGCTCAAACAAAGGCACATTCTCATCTTCTGCCTCTTCAATGACTCTTTCATTAAATTTTAGCCAAGACAACTCCCTATTGTCATATACATTATATTTCCCCATTTAAACACCCCTTTTAGGAAAATAATACACCGTATTACATGAAAATAAAAGCAGTTTTATGTAAAGAAAAATAATATTTTATGTAAATTAATTGAACTGTATTAAATAAGCATCTAACACTAAATTATTTTCCACTACTTTTTCAGCGTGTTCTATACCTATATATCTAATGTGCCATTCCTCTTTCATAAACCCTGTTATCCATTCGCCCTCTTCAGTATAATGTACAACAAAGCCATATTTATGAGCATTTTTTAAAATCCACTGGTATTCAGCCGTTGAGCCAAAGCCATCATAGTCTTTATCTTCATTTCTTATATCGATGACAAGTCCGGTCTGATGCTCGGAATGTCCGGGCCTTGAGCTATATGTGTCAGCTTCTTCCTGCCCATCACTTTCAACATAATTATTGTATAAAGTAACTTGATAGTCATAGCTGCGATAGGCTGATGCTGCATATATATTCATGCCATCGGCTTTAGCTGCATCACACATTTTTATAAAGGCATCTAAAGCCTCTTTTCTGAGATACAAATCACGCCAAGATTTTGAATATTTTTCAGGTATAAGCTCTAAATCAGCAGGCTCATAATCCTTCGGTAGTATTCTATATTTGTTTGATAATACAAGTGTTGAATCAGGATTTTCTATTTCCTCTATATTGGTGTAAAAATCATGATTAAGTCCTAAATTTACATAAGTCACTACTTCTTCGGCTGTAAAATCAGGATTTTTAGACTGATATTCTATATAATCATCAGCCTTTTCTGATTTAAAAAATGAAAAAGCCATAAATGAAGAAAGCTCATCACTGACATTACCAATACTTGTATTATCATTTGTGCTTTGATTAGTTATTGCATTTTGAGAAGTGCCATCAAAACTAGTTGTATTATTATATTGCATACTATTTGTGCTTGTTATACTTGAATTATAACTTTCCTGATTATTACTGCATGAAGTCACGAAAACAGATAAAAATAGGATAGATGCATTTCTTAAAATATTTTTTTTCATTAATTTTCACGTTCTTTCTTTGACATTAAAAATGTTACAGTAAATCCTAATACAACTGCAATTACAGCAACACCCCACCCAAAGCCTTTAGGAATGGCGTAATATATATTCTGAGGATTATTGTCATTAAGCAAAAGCTGTTTGATAGACCCCATAACAAAGCCGATTATACTGAAATATGTAGCCTTTGGAAATCTATTTAAAAAGAACTCCAAAAAGCGAGTGATAAGAAGAATCCCTATAACAGTGCTTATTCCTAAAGCTGCTATTAAGCCTAAGTTTTCCCTTGTGTGTTCAATTATTGGATAATAAACACCCATAATAATAAGCATATGCGAAGTACTGATTCCCGGTAAAACTAAAGCCACAGCTACGATAACACCTGTTATCAAAAGCATTATAATCCCCTTCACACTGAAATCAACATTAACAGATGTATCGGTGGGAATAAAGGAAAGCGAAAATACAATGCTAACACCTAAAACAAAGCTGATTATTGCAGTAAAAATATCCTGTACGGAATCTTTTCTTACTGTTGATTTTTTAAATAACAAGGGCAATCCGCCTAAAACAGCACCAACAAAAAAATATTTTACAGGTATTTCAAAATTTTCAACAAGGTAGCCAATGCCTTTTCCAAAAACTAAAAATCCAAGAACAGCACCTAAACAAAATTTCAAAAGAAAAATAAAATTTTTCTTAAAATCTTTAAAGAGGTTGTTAAT
>JAAYSD010000047.1 GCA_012518465.1 Clostridiales bacterium | reverse complement strand
GGGATACAATCCGTTTTAAAATATTAAAAAATTATCAGCCACAGCCTGAGCATGAAGCACAGCCTGAGCCACAGCTGGCATCAGTATCCATTGTGAGAGGGTCCTCGCCATTTACACTTCCACTGATTATTGCATTAACCTGTTGTACAAGCGTATCAAAGGCTGCTTTTGCATTGTTATAATCATTCATGCTGTCATTTGCCATAATCTGTCCATAAAGTCCCTGCATTTGCTTATTTAATTCAGCGATTTTTTTATTGTCCTTTTCATCGGCACTTTTATTAATCTCAATCTGTATTTTCTGCCTTGTAAGATTAAAGTCGCCAATTAAATTTTGCAGGTCGGTGTCATTGTCATTTATTTCCTTAGCGCGAATATATTCTTTATATCTAGGGTCTGATTGTATAGCTACTCCCAGTTGTCTTGTCATAGCAATTACATCTAAGTTTTCCATAATATCACCTTTCTTCTTTTACATATAAGCCTTTGTTGTTACTTTTATTGGATTTATTTTAATTATCGTAACAGCCTCAATAGCAGCCTTTAGCATTTTATCTGCTGAAAATTCAGGTGTCAGCTTATTGACAATAGCTTTAAGAGCGTTTATCTTTTCATCATAATCACTTACTATCTCAGCTTTTCCGATAATTATAACACTGTTAAACTTTGTACTTATTCTGCACGGATTGTCATCGGATTTATACTTATATCCTTCTATATCGAAAACCGTAAGGCAAGAATTTATCATGCCTTTACTTTTAGCTATAATATCAAGCTTTTTCCCACTCGATGAACTATGAATATAAAAGCTGCCCGTAGCTTGTGCAAAATGCACAGGAACGCAATAAGGAACACCATCTTCATCAACTAGAGAAAGGCTGGCTGTGTGCTGTTTTTGTAAAAAGTCATCAATCTGCTGTTCGTTCATTTCAAATCTTGGCATATCTACCTCTAAATTCTTTAAGCCTTAAACCATTTCGCCTACCATTGCCCAATTAAGAGCGCTTGTGATTTTCACATCAACAAAACTGCCAACAAGACTCTTATCCCCCTCAAATTCAACAATAATATTATGAATAGTCCTGCCTGTCAATAAATTATCCCTGCTTTTGCCCACTCCATCACAAAGGACTCGCAAAGTTCTACCTACAAATTTATCATATGAATGTGCAGAAGCCTCGGATTGAACCTGTAACAGCTCCTCAAACCATTTTCCCTTTTCCTCACGTGTAATAGGGTCTGGCATATCCGCTGCTTTTGTACCCTTTCTTGGACTATAAATAAAAGTGAAGAGAGAATCATATTCCACCTTTTTTATAAGCTCTATCGTCTGCAAAAATTCCTCGTATGTTTCCCCGGGAAATCCTACAATAATATCTGAAGTAAGTGCAACCTCGTCTATTTTTTCCTTTGCATAATTTATTATATCCATATATTTTTCGACAGTGTATCTTCTATTCATAGCCTTAAGCACTCTGTCACTGCCGCTTTGAACAGGCAAATGTAAATGTCTGCTAATATGCTTTCCATTTGCTATTACATCAATAAGCTCCCTTGTACAGTCCTTAGGGTGTGAAGTCATAAAGCCCAGCTTATATTCTCCCTCTATTTCATCTAAGGTTTTCAACAGTTCTGCAAAGGAGATACCCAATTCCTTACCGTATGAGTTTACATTTTGTCCTAATAAAGTAATATCTTTATATCCTTCTTTGACAAGGTCACTCACCTCTTTAATAATATCACGAGGCAACCTTGAGCGTTCCCTTCCTCTAACATGGGGAACAATGCAAAAGGTGCAAAAATTATTGCATCCATACATAATAGGAACCCATGCCTTAAATTTGCTGTCCCTTTGAACAGGCACTCCCTCAGCTATTGAACCATTTTCCTCAGGAATAAGCACCTGACGTTTTCCTGAGCTTAGCTTTTGATAAATAATAGATGGAAGAGTGTGTAATACATGAGTACCAAAAATTATATCTACAAAAGGAAATGACTGATATAGCCTTTGTGTAATATGCTCCTGCTGAACCATACAGCCGCAAACAGCAATAATCATATTAGGATTTCTGCGTTTTTTATGCTTTAATGCACCTACATTTCCAAAGACTCTATCCTCTGCATTTTCACGAACAGCACAAGTATTAAACAATACTAAATCAGCCTTATCAACATCATCAGTAAAGCCATAACCCATTTGTGCCAGCATTCCTTTAATCTTTTCGCCATCACTTACATTCTGCTGACAGCCAAAGCTATGTACATATGCTAATGGGTTTTCTTCACGCCTTGAAAAAATATCAGCGACAGCATCGGAAAATCTTTGCTGTGTTTTTAATTCTTCGTGCGAAATTGTTCTGGTAATTTTAATCAATTTATCATCTTTCTCCCAAATAAATATTTATTATTTTTACTTTAATTTATACATGATAATATTAAATCAAGATTAATATTTTTAAAATTGTGAAAGCTTTTTTAAATCCTGCAATATTCTTTTGCAAAAACTTAATTTCAGATTATTATTAGTATACCATAAGTATCGAGATTTTTCAATACCATAAGGTATTTTCATCACATTTTCATTAAAAACTCACTTAAAATAACGCAAAATTATAAGGGGGAAAATTCCCCCTTATAAAAAGTTTTAAAAAACCTAAAATTTCAGCATTATTTCACAGTGGGCAAGCTACCCAAATTATTGGATTCTTCCCCATCAGGCAAGGCTTTTAGATATTCATTCCCACTTCTCTGGGCTATACCTACACCTTTTATGCCTCCCTGTCTTGCCATTGTTACGGCTTGCTGTTTTTCAAGGATTTGACCATCAGACAGCTTATAGCCAACTACTCTTCCACTCTTCTTTTGTAAAGCCACAATGGACTGTGCATCGCTATTAGGCTGTGGTATTTCCTTGAAGGTTTGCATTGGCAAATTTGAAACATTCATTCAACTTACCTCTAGCTTTTTAATTTTGCTTTTAATACAAATAATCTATAAAAAGCCGATTAAATTTTGCAAAAAGCAATTTTTAAGCTCGCAATCTTTTTTTGATTGCAATATTATTATACTCATTGTCAGAGCAAATATTTAAGGTAAAAAACTACGTCAAATTTTTCAAAATTAATCCTTCACAGACCTATCAGTAAATATTTTACTTATCTCAACTAACACCAAAGGTACAAGTGAAAGCCCAATTACAACTAACCATTCCTGCAAATTCATATAAGATACTTTAAAGATATCTTGCATAAACGGAACAAATAAAACGACTAAAGTAAGTGCTAATGATGCAAAGAAAGCCTTTACCATATTTTTATTGGTAAAAAATCCAACCTTAAACAATGAATGTCCGGAACGTACATTAAACGCATGTATAAGCTGTGATATAGCAAGTACGGAAAAAGCCATAGTTTCAGCGAGAGCATTGTTATTCGGGTCAGCATTGCCGCTCATTTTCCAGCCCACAAAGAAAGCTACAAGAGTAATTATACCGACCATCAACCCCTGCCAAATAGCACTTATTCCCACACCATGCGCAAAAATACTTTCTTCCTTTTTTCTTGGCTTTCGTTTCATTATGTCAAATTCCACCGGCTCCATACCTAAAGCAAGCGCGGGTAAACTATCAGTTACAAGATTTATCCACAAAAGCTGGATAGGCAATAGCGGAGTAGCCTTCCACAAAAGCATAGCAGCAAATACGGTCACAATTTCGCCTAAATTGCATGAAAGCAAAAAATGTACAGCCTTTTTGATATTGTCATAAATGCCTCTTCCCTCTTTTACTGCTGTAACAATTGTAGCAAAATTATCATCGGTAAGAGTCATATCAGCAGCGCCCTTAGCAACATCAGTACCTGTAATACCCATTGCACAGCCAATATCAGCAGCCTTTAATGCAGGAGCATCATTTACTCCATCTCCCGTCATAGCAACAATTTCACCGGCCTTCTGCCATGTTTTTACTATTCTTATCTTATCAGTTGGAGTAACACGTGCATATACACGGTATTTTCTAATATTTTTAAACAGCTCATCATCACTCATTGCGGCAAGCTCAGCACCACTTATAGCCTGTTCTTCATTTTCAAGAATATTAAGCTGCTTTGCAATAGCTGTTGCAGTAGCAATATGGTCGCCTGTTATCATTATTGTTTGAATACCTGCCTGATAACACTCCATAATAGAATCCTTAACCTCAGGACGTGGTGGGTCAATCATACCAACAAGACCTATAAAAGTCAAGTCGCTTTCTATCTCTTCTGGCTTAGGATTTTCAGGTATGGAATCAAGCTCCTTATAGCCCACTGCCAATACACGCAAAGCTTCCTTTCCAAGTGAAGTATTTGCCTCGGCAGCTTTTTGAGTATCTCCCTCTATGCAGCGACTTAGCAATATATCGGGAGCTCCCTTTACAATAGCAACAATTTTATCACCAATCTTATGGATTGTTGTCATGAGCTTTCTATCCGAATCAAAGGGTATTTCCGACACTCTAGGAAACCTGTTTTCAATATCATCTTTTTCTATCCCATATCTCAACGCTGCTGCTACAATAGCTGTTTCAGTAGGGTCGCCAATATGCTTTTCTTCACCACTTTCAATACTAACCTTACCATCTGTACAAAGTGTGCCTAGCTCTATCAATCTTTTTGCCGATTCAGGAATTTCATCATCAAGGTTAATTATATCTCCATCAGCAAAAACCTTTAATAAAGTCATTCTATTTTGAGTAAGCGTACCTGTTTTGTCAGAACAAATTACAGACGTGCTTCCCAATGTTTCAACAGCGGGCAAACGTCTTATAATAGCGTTTTTAGTAACCATTCTTTGCACACCGATAGCAAGCACAATAGTAACAATTGCCGGCAAGCCCTCAGGAATAGCAGCAACAGCAAGAGATACAGCCGTCATGAACATTTCCATAATGCCAAGATTATCTATAATTCCTATAATGAAAATTACAGCACATATTCCAAGTGCTAAAAATCCCAAATACTTACCAAGCTGTGCAAGCTTTTGTTGTAATGGTGTGGGACCTTCCTTTTCTCCCTCGAGCATTGCCGCTATTTTTCCCATTTCAGTTTTCATGCCTGTGGAAACTACAATAGCCTCACCTCTTCCATAGGAAACAGAACAGCCAGAGTAAAGCATATTGTGTCTATCACCAAGGGGTGCATCTTCTTTCGCTATAAAATCAGCATCCTTATCAGATGGAAGAGATTCCCCAGTCAAAGCAGCCTCATCACTTTTTAAAGACGCACTTTGTATAATTCGACAGTCAGCAGGAATCCAATCCCCTGCCTCAAGAATTACTACATCACCAACAGTAAGTTCAGATGATGACAAGCTAATGATATTACCATCTCTTTTCACCTTAGAAACAGGTGAAGTCATTTTCTTAAGTGCCTCAAGCGCTGCTTCTGCACGGCTTTCTTGAACTACACCTAAAACTCCATTAACAATAACTATTAAAATAATTACAATAGGTTCAACCCAATCACCTGATTCACCAATCGAGGTATGATAAATAGATAGACCAAATGAAATAAGTGCCGCAACCAGCAAAATAATAATCATAACATCTTTCATCTGCTCTATAAATCGAGCTATCATTGTTTTCTTTGGTTTTTCATTAAGCTTGTTTTCACCGTATTTTTGTATTCGTACCTTAGCCTCATCACTTGAAAGCCCCGTCTTTGCATCTACCTTCAGCTCAGACTGCACTTGTGCAATAGTCTTAGAAAAAAAATCCGCCATCATAAATCCTTTCAAAATTTAATTCACAGTCCACATAGTTCATATCTGATTAAATAATATATTTTCTATTTTTATAAGTAAAATACCTTTTAATTATATAACAAATTCATACTTTCGTCAATATGGCGATTAATTATTTTAAAATTTTTTAATAGTAATTTAATCACTGTAATTAAAAGTGATTATCAATATAATTAAATTACACTTAAAAATAAAAGTTAAACCAATATATTATAGACGGAAGGAAGATATATATGAATGATAAAAAAGAAAAAATCACAATCGATTTAGAACAAAGCTATACGCAAACTGAAAACGAGGGAGCTGCTTGCTCACCCGAATTCGGTTGTATTCTTCCAAATTCAATTAGTGAGGAAGAATAATTTATACTAAAGAAAAAACACTCCTAAAAAACAAAATGCCCTATAACGAAAGTTATAGGGCATTTTGTTTTATAAATAATTACTTAAGTTCAGCAAAGTACTTGATTGTTCTTACCATCTGGCTTGTGTATGAATTTTCATTATCATACCAAGAAACAACCTTTACAAGTGTCTTACCATTTCCAAGGTCATTAACCTTTGTCTGAGTAGCATCAAACAAAGAACCGTATGTGATACCGATAATATCAGAAGAAACAAGCTGCTCTTCAGTATAGCCGAAGGATTCGCTAGCAGCGGCCTTCATAGCAGCGTTAATTTCATCAGCTGTAACAGTCTTGTTTACAACAGCTACAAGCTCAGTTAAAGAACCGGTAGGAACAGGTACACGCTGTGCAGAACCATCAAGCTTACCAGAAAGCTCAGGGATAACAAGACCAATTGCCTTAGCAGCCCCAGTGGAATTAGGAACGATATTAGCAGCTGCTGCTCTAGCACGTCTTAAATCTCCCTTAGGATGTGGACCATCAAGTGTCATTTGATCACCTGTATAAGCGTGAATAGTAGTCATAAAGCCCTTTTCAATTTCAGCAAATTTATTTAAAGTATTTGCCATAGGTGCAAGACAATTTGTTGTACAAGAAGCAGCAGAAATAATTGTATCCTCTGCTTTCAAAGTATCTTCATTTACGCTGTAAACGATAGTAGGCAAATCATTTCCAGCAGGAGCGGAAATAACTACCTTTTTAGCGCCAGCATCAATGTGAGCTTGGCTCTTAGCCTTGCTAACATAGAAGCCTGTGCATTCCAAAACAACATCTACACCAATTTCTCCCCAAGGAAGATTTTTTGCATCTCTCTCAGCATAAATTTTAATTTCCTTGCCATCAACAACGATAGAAGCCTCTTTAGCCTCAACCTTATCAGCAAGTGCATATCTGCCTTGTGCTGTATCATACTTGAGAAGATGAGCGAGCATCTTAGGATTTGTTAAATCGTTGATTGCAACAATTTCATAACCATCAGCACCGAACATTTGTCTGAAAGCCAGACGTCCAATACGGCCAAAACCGTTTATAGCTACTTTTACTGCCATTTTTTAGTCCTCCTAGAATTTTGAATTTACAGTTTGTCACCAAACCGCTTAATTATTATTATACATAAAAATATGCAACTTATCAAGTGCTTTGTCAAAACATTGTCAAAAAAAATTATCTTTTTGAGTATATTTTTTTGTGAAAGTTTACTAAATAACTAATATAAACTATCTCCCACTCTGTCAAGATACTTCGCTATTAAAGACAAATTAATAATACTGACTAAAGGCAAAGTGCAAAAAATTAAATCTGTTTATCCGGAAATTTATTTTCTGCCTTCCCTATGCATTTCTTTATCTCTAAGTTTTAGCAAATTAATATATTTTATTAAATCCTTCTTACTTTCGTTTGAAAGGGAAAGCACATCATCTATCCAAAGTTTAGTTTTATCCGGACTAAGTTGATTTCTTTTAATTGATGAAATGCTCACCAAATAGTCCTAATAATAAGTATAACTATCAATACTAAATATCATCATCGATATCACTATCATCATCATAGTCTACATGTGCGCCTATCATATCCCTGCCACGAACATGGTATTTATCTCGCTCGGAGCGAACTAAATTATCTAGCAGTCTTTTTACTTCACGCACTTTTTTAATAGCAACAAGCACCTTATTTGGCGTATCCGAATCCTTTGAGCTAATTATTATAGACCCACAGAAAAACATTCTCTGCGAAAAAGGTAAATGTATTTTTTTATCAACAATTCTATATAGGTCTATTTCATCTTCTTTTATATTTAATAGTCCTATCCTTGTATAAAGTGTAGTATCCGTCAAAATATATCTTGTCAGTGAAATCGGCATTCCCAAAATGCACTTTTTCCCCGTCCATACAACATTTCCATAATCCCGCTTTAGTTTTTCCATGTTCGCCATAAAATACCCCCTGAGGTTTATACTTTTTTAAAATAAGCTAAATAGCTATGAAAATCGCCCCACAAATTAGGTATATCAAACCCGCTGTTCATCAATATTTCAGCAGAATAAACCTTGCCTGTCTGTTCATGTCGATAATATTGACCCTGCTCTAGCCCCTTTAGACGAATTCTGTGCAAAAATAATGAAGGTGTCTTTAAAATTTGAACATATTGCAGTAAAGCTTCACTTTTATCCTTTGCCACAAACTCCCATGCATCAAACCTTGTGCTTTTAAAAGGGTTTCCAATACGGTAGAAATCACCGCTTCTTACTAAAAAATTATACTTATCAAATTCAGCTATTTGTTCTTTTATCGCTGATTTTTCTTCATCAGAAAGCTTTGTAATATCTAATTCATACCCAAAGGTGCCGACTAAAGCTACATGACCTCTTGTTTGAAAAGGTGTGGTTCTTCCCACACAGTGATTTGGCACAGCAGAAACATGAGCTCCCATAGTTGAGCAAGGATAACACATAGACGTACCATGCTGAATTTTCAGCCTTTCAATAGCGTCCGTATCATCACTTGTCCATATCTGTGGTGAATAATACAGCATACCACAATCATATCTCGCTCCGCCACCTGCACAATTCTCAAGCAATAAATCAGGAAAATCTGTAAGCAATCTTTCCTGCATTTCATAAACTCCAAGAACATACCTATGCCATATTTCACGCTGGCGAATAGCAGGTAAAACCTCATTTCCCACTTCAGACAGCTGTCTATTCATATCCCATTTTACATATTCAATATTTGCTGAGGATAATATTTCTTTAATTCTGGAGTAAATATAATCCCTAACATCCTTGCGTGAAAAGTCAAGTACAAGCTGACTCCTCGCTGTTGTACGATACCTTCCGGGGATATGAATACACCAATCGGGGTGCTTTCTATATAAATCACTGTCCGGAGAAATCATCTCAGGCTCAAACCATATTCCAAACTTAAGACCTAGCTTATTTACCTCATCAACAAGATATTTTAATCCACCCTTTATTTTTTCCTCATTAACATACCAATCGCCTAAGCTGGTGGTATCATCACTTCTACCGCCAAACCATCCATCATCCATAACAAGCATATCAATACCCGCTTGTGCTGCATCACGTGCAATTTGAATCAGCTTTTCTGTATCGAAATTAAAATAAGTAGCCTCCCAATTATTTATAAGAACAGGCCTGCGAATATCCTTCCACTTTCCTCTTATTAAATGCTGCCTTATAACATCATGAAGATTTCTAGACATCTGTCCCAAGCCTTGATAGGAAAATGTCATAATTACCTCAGGTGCTTGAAACTCCTCATCAATTTTCAAGTGCCATGAAAAATCATATGGATTTATCCCCGAAAAAACCCTTGTTTTTTCGTACTGGTACACTTCACATCCTGATATAAAGCTGCCTGAATATACTAAAGCAAAGCCATAAGCCTCACCATAATCCTCATCTGCCTTATGGTCGCATAAGGCAATGAAATTATTATGAGCATGACTTGTAGCACCTCTGCAAGAGTCAACTACCTGCTTTCCAAAACGCAGAGGAGCACGTTCAACATGACGCTCTCTTGCCCATGTGCCATTAAGCGTAATCATGTCAAAATCCTTATGATCTAAATCAACACTCAGCGAAAGCAGTCGCCTTAGCTCTAAAGGGGATTTACCTTTATTCTGCACCTTTACAGAACGTGTTATAATATCAAGTTTTTCAAAAACACTATATTGCAAGATAATTTCAAGCCCATTCAACGGATCGTGACAATATACCTCAAGACTGGTGACATCATCTTCATCACCATATGTAGCCGGCAAACCCTTTAACGGCTTTTTTCCCTTGTAAATTTTGTAGTCCTTATAATAACATTCGCAGGCTGACATACCATTTTCGTCCATCAGCTGCATACTCGGCTCTCTAAAATCTGCTACTCCGCTTGTAGGAAATTCAATCGGGGCACAATCAAAGCTATGCGGACCCATTGCATCATGAGTTGCAGGAACAAAAGGCTCATCATTAGGTATTCTGAGCAAAAAAGTCAAATCAGTTTCGGGAATTTTCTTTCCATAATATAAATGAAGCAAATGCTTTGAATTAGTTATATGAAAAGCATAGCTTGTATTTGGCGTGTCTAGTTTAAATACTTTCTTTTTTTCGTCAAAAATTATACTCATGTAAATAAAATCCTTTACTATTATTTTAATTATTTAAAACAAACATCGTCATCGTGCTTTTACACAATAGCTTACCCTCATTGCTGAATATCTCAGTTTCACAAACAATTGTACGTCTGCCCGCATGAACGGCATTGCATTTTGCTATTAGCTTACCACTTAAAGCAGGGCGAAAAAAGTTTATACTTCCATTTAAGGTTGTGACCTGCTTTCCAAATGACATTGCCGCTGCTCCTGCCGCCATATCAGCAAGAGTGAATAAGAGTCCCCCATGTACAGTATCATTTAAATTCATGAATTTTTCGCTAATATCAAGCTCAAGGTGAGAATAACCTTTTTTTATTTCAACAGCCTCTATCCCGTTTTTAATGGTAAAAGGGCTTTTCGTATTTATAAGCTCTACTAATCTTTCATAATCAAAGTCTTTTTCGCTAAATATCAATCTAAACTAAGCTCCTTATTCTTTTCTGAGTATGTCAATGCTTTTATAGTCTTTCTTTCGTTTGTAATAGATATGGTAAACACCATGTACTTTTCAGCCTCTGGCTGTGTATTTACCTCCTCATGCAGCATAACCAGTGAGGGAGGAATATATCCGACAGTGACAGTATAGGTTTCTCCAACTACCTCAACACTGTCTATATAAGGCGAATACAACATATATCTAGGCTTTTTAGGTGCTGAATAAGAGTTTTTTTCAGGTATATATTCAAACTGTAAAAATAAATCTCCCACTGTTTGATGCTCATATTTTGCTGAAGAACCAAAAAGCTTATTTATGTTATATTCCACATCAACCTTAGGTATAATAACATTATCGCCTTCTGTTTCATATTGTGATAAATCAGAATTAAGCAAGATGTTCCAAACAGCGCAGCTAATTATTGCACTTTCGGGCATATCTTCAATCTTATCAAAAGCAGGAGCATCATTTACTACAAGCGGGAAAACATACTTAGCCAACTCATTTTTAAAAGAAGCATCATCAGCTAAAGACCCTATGGCTTTAGAAATAGCTGAAATAGATGAAATTATTCCAACCACCGCCATAATAAGCACAAATAATCCTATAATAAAATGACTCTTCTTCTTTTTTACTGAGTAGTCTTCTTGCTCTTCATCATGCTTTATATGTTCAACACTGGCTGTGTCGTCTAAAGACCCTTTTATATGTGCAAGTACAGCAGGCTGCTTTTCAAAACCGTTGTCCACAAAAGCAGATGTTTTTTTCTTACCAGATTTTCTTTGTTTTTTAGTCATCTTAAGGAAAACCCCTCATCGTAAAATTTGTTTATCAAAATTACTCTTCAGTTAATTCAAACTTATAGCCTACACCCCAAACAGTTTTCAAATCCCATTTATCAGATGCATTTTCAAGCTTTTTACGCAATCTTTTTATATGTACGTCAATCGTACGTGAATCTCCATAATATTCAAAGTCCCATACCTCATCTAAAAGCTGGTCTCTCGTGAAAACTCTATTAGGATTTGAGGCAAGGTGAAATAATAGCTCAATTTCCTTAGGAGGAGCTACATGAACCTTCCCGCATATTTTAAGTTCATACTTGAGCATATTAATCTCAAGATTATCGTATTTAATTTCCTTTAAATCGTTTTCAACAATATTTTTAGATGTCCTGCGTAAAACAGCCTTTATCCTAGCTATAACCTCTTTTGCATCGAAAGGCTTAACAACATAATCATCTGCACCAAGCTCCAGTCCCAGTACCTTATCAAAGGTATCACCCTTAGCAGTAAGCATAATTATAGGTGCCATAGAACGCTTTCTAATTTCACGGCAAACTTGCCAGCCATCAATTCCCGGAAGCATAACATCAAGCAAAATAATGTCAGGCCTCAGCTTAGGAAAGACTTCAATCGCTTCCTCGCCACTGCCTATTGTAGTTACTAAATATTCCTCTTTTTGTAAGTATATCTGTAAAAGCTCACAAATATTCTTATCATCATCAACAACCATAATCTTATTATTAGACATCTAAGCACCGCCTTTTTAGTTCAAAACTAAATATCTTTTTAAGATGATTTTATGTAATATGCAATTATCAATATTATAACACAGTTGATTTGAAAAATCAATATAAAGATTAATATCTAGTAAAATAACGATTTTTCAAATCATCTTTTGTATATATTTCATAAAAAAAGCCTTAGAAAAAGAATTATTAATTGCCCTTTAAACAAAATTTTAAGATTTCAGTTATTTGCACTTGATTTTTTTAATAAAATGATTAAAATATAAATTAGCACTCTTCGATGTTGAGTGCCAAAAATAATTCTTTGTGAATGTTTTTTCACAAATTTACCCCATTATTTACATAATGAAAGCTTATATTAATAATGCTTTCATTAATAATAAAATAACAATATCATTAGAATTGGAGGAATAAGCAATGACTATTAAACCATTAGCAGACAGAGTAGTAATTAAAATGGTAGAAGCAGAGGAAACCACAAAAAGTGGCATTATCCTTACTGCATCAGCAAAAGAAAAACCTAGTGTAGCTGAAATCGTCGCTGTTGGTCCCGGCGGACTTGTAGACGGTAAAGAAGTAAAAATGAACGTAAAAGTCGGTGACAGAGTATTAATCAGCAAATACGCAGGTACAGAGGTTAAGCTTGATGATATTGAATATACAATTCTCAAGCAAAGCGATATTCTTGCAATTGTAGAATAATAGAACAATTTTAAGGAGGATTTAATATGGCTAAAGAAATAATTTACGGTGCTGAGGCTCGTGCCTCTTTACAAAAAGGTATTGACCAGCTTGCAAATACTGTAAAAATCACATTAGGCCCTAAGGGTAGGAATGTAGTTTTGGATAAAAAATTTGGTGCACCTCTAATTACAAATGACGGTGTGACAATAGCAAAAGAAATTGAGCTTGAAGACAAATTTGAAAACATGGGCGCTCAGCTTGTTAAGGAAGTTGCTACTAAAACAAACGATGCAGCAGGCGACGGTACTACAACAGCTACTCTTTTAGCACAAGCACTCGTGCGTGAAGGTATGAAGAATATTACTGCTGGTGCAAATCCAATGGTAGTAAGAAAAGGTATAGCAAAGGCTGTTGACGCTGCAGTAAAGGTTATTGCAGACAATTCAAACAAAATTCAAGGAAATGATGATATTGCAAGAGTAGCTACAATTTCAGCTGGAGATGATGAAATCGGAAAGCTAATCGCTGATGCAATGTCCAAGGTTTCAAAAGATGGAGTTATCACTCTTGAAGAAGGTAAAACTGCCGAAACATACAGCGAGGTTGTAGAGGGTATGCAGTTTGACCGTGGATATATCTCTCCTTATATGGTAACTGACAGTGAAAAGATGGAGGCAGTTATTGACGATGCACTTATTCTTATTACTGATAAGAAAATCACTGTTATTCAAGATATATTGCCTTTACTGGAGCAGATTGTTCAGTCTGGTAAAAAGCTAGTAATCATCGCTGAGGATATTGAGGGTGACGCTCTTACAAACATTATTCTCAATAAATTAAGAGGTGTATTTGTTTGTGTTGGTGTTAAGGCACCTGGCTTTGGTGACAGACGCAAGGAAATGCTCAAGGATATTGCTATTCTTACAGGTGGTGAGGTTATTACAAGTGATCTTGGCCTAGAGCTTAAGGATGTTACGGTAGAACAGCTTGGTAATGCTAAGCAGGTTAAGGTAACAAAGGAAAATACAATTATTGTTGACGGTGCCGGAAATAAGCAGGAAATTGCTGATAGAGTCGCTACTATTCGTAAGGCTATTGAAGATTCAACCTCAGAATTTGACAAGGAAAAGCTGCAAGAAAGACTTGCTAAGCTTTCCGGCGGTGTAGGTGTCATAAAAGTAGGTGCTGCTACCGAAGTTGAAATGAAGGAAAAGAAGCTTCGTATTGAAGATGCTTTAGCTGCTACAAAAGCTGCCGTTGAAGAAGGCATTGTAGCTGGTGGTGGAGTTGCCTTAATCAATGCAATTCCTGCTGTAAAGGAGCTTGTTGAAAAGCTTGAGGGCGACGAAAAGACCGGTGCAGCAATAGTTATGCGTGCTTTAGAAGAGCCGGTTCGTCAAATTGCTGAAAACGCAGGACTAGAAGGTTCAGTAATTCTTGAAAAAATCATTGCATCAAATAAGGTAGGCTATGGATTTGATGCATATAACGAAAAGTATGTAGACCTTATTTCTGAAGGCATTGTTGACCCTGCTAAGGTTACACGTTCTGCATTGCAGAATGCAGCGTCAATTGCATCTATGGTTCTTACTACCGAATCACTGGTAGCTGATATTCCTGAAGAAAATGCAGCTGCCGCACCTGCTATGCCTGGTGGAATGGGTGGAATGTATTAATTCTATCATCTGAGTAAAAATTTTAACATAAATAATCTCCCCTTATCAAATTTGATAAGGGGAGATTTCAAATATGTATAATTTATTAAGAAAAATAAATTTTTTGGTAAGATTTAATAAAAATATCTCCTAATATTGTATAATATGATGAATTCAGTTATTAATATTGACAAATTACTACACATATGCTATTATTAATTACATACTAAATATATATTTTGGGAGGAAATATTATGGCAACAGCCGCTCTTGTCTGTGGAATTCTTGGTCTTATCGGAGGTTTTATTCCTGTAATTCAATATTTCACACTCGTTCTTTCGATAGTCGCAATTATTCTAGGAATTAAAGCAAAAAAAGATCTTCAGGAACAAAGTCAACCTACTGGTACAGCAACAGCTGGAATGGTTCTTGGAATTATTTCAGTTGCAATTACAGTTATTTCAATAATTGCCGTTGCAGCTTGTGCTGGCTCTTTATTATCACTACTTTAATATTATTAATACATACTAAAAGAGCAAGGCGGGTAAAGATGATATTTACTCGCCTTTTAGTTTAGGTGAAAAATGTATCCTCAAATTAATTTATTTGGAAAAATACTTCCCTCGTACTCTACACTTGCAGTGATTGGAGGAGTATTTGCCTATCTACTTATTAAAGCTAACAAATCAAAAAGAAAAATCAATTCCAAAGCTCTTTATATTATGATTATTTTGCTCATAGCAGGGATGCTTATAGGAGGTAACTTATTATATAATATTATCAATTTTAAGACTATCTCATACGTTTTGTCTAATCCGCAAATTGTAGGAGGTAAACTTAAAGCTATTTTAATATTATTTAACGGGTCAATTTTTTATGGAGGGCTTACTGGTGCAATTTTATTTTCATATATATATCTTAAAATTATAAAAGAACCTATAAAAGAATATTTTGATATTATTTCACCTGCAATTCCGCTTTTTCATGCATTTGGTAGGGTTGGCTGCTTTTTAGCAGGATGCTGTTATGGAATAAGCTGTGATGTAGGATTTATATTTACTTCCTCAACAATCGATTCAGCAAATGGCATAAGACGTTTCCCTGTACAGCTACTTGAGGCTGGTCTTTGTCTTATTATCGCTGCTATTGTTTATCTTTTTTTTGTAAAAAAAATTCTGTATGGTAGACTCATCTGGGTTTATTTTTTGCTTTACTCAATTGTTCGCTTTTTCACAGAATTTCTTCGTGGTGATAATTACCGTGGTGTTTATGGTGCTTTTTCACTCTCGCAATTGATAAGTATAATTTATTTTACACTCTCTATAATATATTTTGCTGTATTTTTCATTAAAAAAATAAAAACACAACTTAAAACAAAACACAATGTATAAATATTTATTAATAAACTTACTCCCCCTATCAAATTTGATAAGGGGATATTTTTATTTCATATTTTCATCTGAAATAGTAGCATTTGCCTGCTGATTTTGTTCAACAGTAAAGCCTGAAAATTTTACTGTTAAATCCGATGAAAGAACAACTACGCTTTCTGGGAGCGATTGTTCATTAAAAACAAGGTCAAAGCCCTTTTCAGCTGCTTCACCTACTATTCTGCCCGTTGCTGTAATTTTCCCGTCTTTTTTCGTTGTGCTAGTACCTTCATTATTATCAATAGACTCAATGGCTTTTATCGTCAATAAAAAACACTGCTCATCGACACCGCCCTGAACATTCAGTTCTCCTAAAGAAACAGAAATCTTTCCATCGCTATATGTATATTTTATACCTTTTATTTCATCAGGTGCAGTAATCTCTAACGCCCACAACCCTATATTTTGTCGAGATAAAATACCTGTTACAGTCTTTTCTCCATATATAAACTCTGCTGATGTAGAAAAGCTATCAGCTATATCGGGTGCTTTCTGCCCGTTTTTTTCACAAGCTGTAAGGTTAATAAAAATACATAGCACAACTAAAAAATATAATATTCTTTTCATAATAATCCCTCTTTTTAATATCAATTTATTTTACATAAACATAATCTCTGTACATTATATTAAAAAAAAGGACAAATATAACTTATTTTAAAACAATTCCAAAATTTCACTTGGCTTTGACACTATATGTGATGGATTAAACCTCTCAAGCTCTTCCCTTTTACGAAAGCCCCAAAGCACTCCGCAAGCAGATAAACCTGCATTTTTTGCAGTCTGCATATCTACATTTGTATCCCCTATATATAAAATATCATTCTTTGATTTGCCAAGCTTTAAAATTAAATTTTCAATCATTGATGAATCAGGCTTTGGCTTAAATCTATCATTTACCCCATTAGTAAAGTTTATTAAATCGCCAAACTCCTTTTTAATAAGAGCTACTGCTATATCATTATCCTTATTTGTGGCAACAGCAGTAGGAATTCCCTTTTCCCGCAATCCCTTTAATAAGTCGACAATGCCCTCATATGGTGCTGTATTGTCAGATTTATGCTTGTTATAATGTTCCATAAAAATAGGAGTAATTTTTTCAATAATATGCTTATCAAAAGGTTGAGGCACAATTCTTTCCAATAAAACTGCTATACCATTTCCCACAAAATACTTATAGTCATCAATTTCATGAGTCGGTAAGCCAAGCTGCTTTAAAGCATAATTGCCTGAAATTGCAAGGTCTGTCAAGCTATTCATCAAAGTACCGTCTAAATCAAAAATCGCTGCTTTATACTTCATATTATCCCTTTCCTTTGAATAAATAATGTTAAACTGTGGTTAATATCCTTTTGCAAATCATTATAAAGCCTATTGTGTTAAAAGCTTTTCACGAATTTATTAGAGGATTTATATTTAATTTATTCATCTAATATATAATATCAGAATATTAAAATTTATTCAAGTGCAAAAAAATACTTCATTAAAGCAATGCTTAATGAAGTATTAAAATTTTGAAAAGCTTGATTAGCTAACTAAAAGTCCTGCAATATAAAACACCTGAATTCCGCTGAAATCTTCAGCCACTTGCGGAATAATCTCAACAGTATGCTTTCCTTGCGTATCAAATGCTTTTATCTCGGTAGCATATGCATAATCTCCCCAGCCATTTACAAAATTACCGTCAATCTCAACCACCTCTTCGCCATCGACCTTGACAATAACCTTCGCACCTTTGTTTACAATTTTACTGTGCAATAAAGCAATGTTTTTAGCCTCCACCTCGAATTTTATTGAAGCATCTTCAAATTTTCCATCCTTTGCAGCAGCAGACCATACACCTATAAATTTACCTATCTCCATATCCTTTATTTGCTTAAAGCCATTTTGTTCAGTAGGCTGCAAATCGTTCGCACGCAAAATCCTAGCATTTACAAATCTGCCCGAAACAGCAGGAGTGGTAACAATATCAGGCTCTTCGCCTGTAATTGTATCTGCCCTTTCAGCTACTTCACCAAGATATGCAGTAATCAGCTTAGTCAGTATATCATGCCCAGCTACATTTGGATGAATATTATCATTGCTTATATCAGTCCAATTAATTCCTGCTTTATTAATAAGCTCAAATATTGCATCTCGATATGATATCATAGGAATTTCATAAGCATCGCAAACAACCTTATGTTGAGATAAGAAAGTCGTTCCATTATCCTGAGTCAAGCCAAGCGCAATAATAGCAGGTGCTGACTCACTAAGCCAGATTTTTCTCATCAATCCATCATATGATTCCTTGTTTCTTTCGGTAAAATCCGTATAATCATTTACTGAAAATTCTACAAATACTAAGTCAGGCTTGCTCGCCAACAAATCCTCATCAACTCTATGAACACCTATGTAAGAACCAGTAGCACCAATTCCAGCATTAACATAATTAACAGTTGCACTCGGATATTTTGCTTTAATCCACTCAACAGTTTGATTAGCATAACAAAGCTTTGCTCCCGCAGAATCACCTTGCGTGATAGAGCCACCAATAAATCCTACTGTAACTTCCTCGTTATTCTCTAGCTTCTTAAAAAATTTGGAAAGCCTTACTTCATTGCCTTTATTTATCCTTGAAATATCAATTATCTCCTGTGGCAGCTCATCTCCTAAATTATACTCAATACTTACGTCACTCACGTCGTCAGCCTCCGAATTTGAATCATCATTTTCCTTTGTAGATTGTGCGTTTGTTTGATTACTTTCAGCCATTGAGCTTGATTTATTCCCATCGGAACAAGCGGTCATTGTAGCCATAAAAATTGCAGCTGTCAATAAAACAGCAATAGCTTTAAAATTCCTATTTCTCATGTTTACTCCTTTTTTATTTGTTAATAACTATCCATTTTAGCAAACACAAAGCTAAAAAAATTAGCTAAATTAACTATTGTTTTACTTAATAATATCAGATAAAATTAAATAAGTCAATATAAGATAGAATTTTTTTATAAAACGGAGGTACTATGAAATTTAATTGTAAAATCAATCCATCCCACCCGCTAATAAGATATCAAGGCAGAACAGAATATGATGAGCAAAAGGGAATGATTTTTGCTTATGGTACAACTTCTGTTGAAATAAAATTTAAAGGTACTTGTGCAAAACTAACAATTATAAACCAAAATTTTTATGCAAAAAATTGGATAGGTGCTATTTTAGATGGTATTCAATACAAAATACCTATTGAAAATCATGACAACCCTCAAGAGATTATTATATCAGAAAATCTCGATGAAGGCGAGCATTATTTGATGATTTTCAAAAGAATGGGTGGTGCAATTCATTATTTCAGTATTTTAGGCTTTGACCTTGGGGAAGGTGCCGAAATATTAAAGCTAAATGATTTAACAGGAAAAAAGTTAGAGGTTTACGGTGATAGCGTTTCACAAGGTGAGGTTGCTGAAGCAATTTATTATGAAGGACATATCGACCCTGAAAATAATGACAGCAGCTGGGATAACAGCTATTTTGGTTATCCTGCTATTTTAGCAAGAAAGCTGAATTCCCCGCTGTATAATAATTCTCAAGGTGGGATAGCTTTGTTAAATGGCACAGGTTATTTTAATGCACCTGATTTAATAGGTTTGGAAAGTACGTATAATAAGAGCTTATACAACTTTAGTACACAAACAAAGGATTGGGATTTTTCAAGATACACACCTGATATAGTTATTTTTGCGATTGGACAGAACGATGCAAATCCCGATTCAAAAGCTATCTACAATAAGCAATATAGGGAAAACTGGAAAAACAAATACAAGAGCATTTTAAACGATTTAAGCAATAAATATCAGCTAGCAAGCTTTATTTTGTTGACAACTGTTTTAATGCATGAAGAAATTTGGGATAAAACCTTAGATGAAATAAAAGACGAGATGCACAGCGACAGGATTCATCGTTTTAATTTCAGAAGAGTAGGAAAGGCTACTCCCGGTCATCCTAGGATAACAGAGCAACAAGAAATGGCGGAAGAATTATATTTATGGCTTATTAACAATAATTTGGCATAATTTTTGTATTTACTGCACAATGCAACGTTCTACAGTAACAATAACACCTTATTTCTCATAAAATATTATAGCTTTTGCTGATTTATTTAATAATTAATAGTTTGATTAAATTATTTAAAGATTATCTTACAGCAAATATAATTTTTCATAAAGCATTAGCTAATTAATTGGTATCAATTAAACGGAGGAATAATATGAGTAATTGTTACAACAACCGTTGCTGCTGCAATAGAGGCCCTACCGGCCCTATGGGGCCAAGAGGCTGCAGAGGTGCAACAGGGCCTCAAGGGCCTCAGGGTATTCAAGGCCCAGAGGGGGAGAGAGGCCCAAGGGGTTTCCGTGGTGCAACAGGGCCACAAGGCCCTCAAGGTATTCAAGGCCCTACTGGTGCTACTGGCCCTCAAGGCCCATACGGCCCACAAGGCCCACAAGG
>JAAYSD010000046.1 GCA_012518465.1 Clostridiales bacterium | reverse complement strand
TTAGCAACATTCATACCGTAAAAGCTGAAAATTATTTCCGGTATTGATAAAACAAGCGTGATAATTGTAAAACGCCACATTATAAGATTTAAATTATTGGAAATAATACTTGCGAAAGCGTCCATAGTGCCTGAAAGAATATTTGTATGGATAGTAGCCATCTCAATAGCTTGTTTTATTTCTATCAAAACATCTTCAAGTAAATCCTGATCCTCATCAAAAAGCTTTATAACCCTGCCTCTAAGAATTTTTTCAAGAACACTCTCATTTGACTTTAAAGAGGTTGAAAAATACACCAGTGATTTTTCAAGTCCAAGCAGCTGTATAAGCTCCTTATTTTTGGTTGATTTATGAAGCCTTTTTTCAATTAAGTCTGAAATTTTATCTATTTGCTTTAAATATTGTAAATATCTTGTAGCTATTCTTAAAAGAATTTTCAACAAAAATCTAGTTTTTAGATGAGTGTCTATGCCTTTTACAACGCCTGTGGCAATCTCATTTAAAACCTCATTTTCTTCAAGGCAAACGGTAACAACATTTTTAGGAGCGAGAATAATTGCCATAGGCATGGTGTAATATGGAATATTATGCTTTTCTTCTTTATTAGTTTCTACAACGGGATAATCAACAACTATTAGTGTTTGATCATCCTCGACCTCGATACGTGAGGTTTCCTCTTCATCAAGCGCTGAGCGAATAAAATCACGCTCAACATTGATTAGGTTTTGAATTTTAGAAATTTCCGCTTCATTGGGGTTTGTCGCTTTAATCCAGCAGCCATCTTCAATATCATTTATTTCTGTGATTTTTGAATTAATTGTTTTGAAAAATTGTAGCATGGCACATCCTTTCTATACGAAAGGACATAGACAGACAGCCCTCCCGTATTTGTTTATTTTATAATAAGTACATTGCCCATACGGGTCAGCAGTCATCTGTTTTTCACCTCTTTTATAATTGATATATTGCATAAAATCACTTTTAAAACATTATAGCACATTATCGTTATTAAAACAACCTTTTAAATTAATTTTATATTCCCAAAAACATAAAATAAAATTTGACTTGAAGTAATTTTTGTGATAATATAATAATGATTGCTGATTTAGATATATAAAATTTTTAGCAAAAATAAAACAAAGGAAAGACGGCATTTTATGTTAGAATTTAAGCCGATATGTATCGGCGATAAAGAGTGGATTAACGATTGTTTACGCAAAAATGACTTTAGAGGAAGTGAGTATTCTTTTGGTTCAAATTTCATTTGGTCAAGTGTTTATAATACTTTAATAGCAAAATATAATGGCTTTTATATTGTTAAGGCAGGCGAGGGGAAAAGCACAAGGTTTATTTTCCCTGCGGGTGAAGGTGATATTAAAGATTTAATTAATGCTTTGAGCAGTTTTTCAGCTGGGCAGGGTACTAATCTTAAGTTTGTAGGTGTGCCAAAGGCAGCGGCACAAATGCTTGAAGAATTATATGGAGGTAGGGTTAAAATATCTGCTGATCGTGATGTGTTTGATTATATTTATAATCGCACTGATTTGGTAACACTTAAAGGTAAAAAATACCATTCAAAACGCAATCATATAAATCGCTTTATGGAGAATAATTGGTCGTATGAGCCTATTTCTTCTGATAATATTGAGGAATGTTTGCAAATGAATGAGCTATGGTGTAAGGAGAACTTATGCCGTGAAAAGGATGCAGTTACTAAAGAAGAAAAGGAAGAGCAAATTAGCAAGCACAAGGAATTTTGCGTTGTAAAATATTCCTTTGAGCATTTTGAGGATTTAGGATTCAAGGGTGGACTCTTGCGTGTAGATGGTGAAGTGCAGGCTTTTACCTTTGGTGAGCCTGTAAATTCGGATACCTTTATTATTCATGTTGAAAAAGCTTTACTCAAATATCAAGGCTCTTATCCTATGATAAACAAAACCTTTGCAGAAACTATTGATGAAAAGTTTACCTATATTAATAGAGAAGATGATACCGGAGCCGAAAACCTAAGAAAAGCTAAGCTTTCGTACAAGCCGGTTTTTATGGAGGAGAAATATACAGTTGAATTTACTGATTAGAAGGGCTAAATCAGATGACGTACCTTTTATCAAAAAGATATGGCTTAATGCTTTTAATGAGAATTACAGCACCAATTATTTAACATTTGTTTTTGAAAAGCTGTTGAATATTAAAAACGCTTTTGTAATAATCAGTAATGATGTTTTCAGTGGAATTGGCTTTATCCTGCCAGCTTTTTTTAAAGGAAAAGCATCATACTATCTATATTCCCTTGCTGTTGATAAAAAAATGAGAAATCATGGTTTAATGAGTAGATTTTTAGAATTTTCTCTTAGCCTAGCAAAGGAAAAAGGTGTTGAGTATGTTTTTTTAGTTCCGCAAAGCGATAGTCTAAGGCAATATTATAAAAAGCGTGATTTTATAGACTTTTGCTATATGAAAAAGCATAGCTTTAAGCTTAACAAAAGCATCTATACTTCATTTTCAAATGTGGATTTGCAAAGCTATTCAAAAGTGAGAAAGAATTATTTTCAAAATAGACTGCTATGTTTTGATGATGAATTTTCACAATATTCGCTTCAAGAGGGAGAATTTTTTTCACAGAATATAGTGCAGTGTGAATATGGTTATGCAGTATTTTCAGCTGAAAAGGATAGTCTAGCAGTAAGAGAAGTTATAGCTGAAAAACATAATTTGGAATTGTTACTTCAGTCATTGCTCAACAAATCAGGCTTTAAAAAAGGAATAGCTATGCTTGATAATTATATTTTCAGTGATTTAGAGGGGGAGGAAGTCCCCTATGCAATGATAAACAAGTCAAGTCTTATAGACATTAATAAAGATTTTTATGCAAATTTTTTACTTGATTGAGGAGGCTTTTTATGGTACTGGTTTTTTTAGCTGAGGGGTTTGAAGAGATCGAGGCAATTACACCAATAGATTTATTAAGACGTGCAGAAATAGATGTAGTAACTGTTGGAGTTGGCGAGCAGGGGATTAATGGTGCTCATGGTATCCCCGTTTTAGCAGATATTACTGATAATCAAGTTGAGCTGTCTGATAAAATTGAGATGATTGTGCTACCTGGTGGTATGCCCGGAACATTGAATCTTGAGAAAAGTCATTCTGTGCAAAGGTCAATTGATTATTGTTATGAAAAAGGAAAATATATTGCAGCTATTTGTGCTGCTCCATCTATTTTAGGGCATAAAAAGCTTTTGGATAATAAAAATGCAATAGCCTTTCCCGGATTTGAAACTCAGCTGGGAAATGCTAATATTTCTAATGAATATGTAGTTGTTGATGAAAATATAGTTACTGCAAAGGGTGCCGGAGTTGCTATGGACTTTTCTTTAAAGCTTGTTGAACTGCTAAGGGGAAAAGAACAAGCTAAAAAGCTTAAAAAGGCTTTACAATGCAGATAATCAAGGAAATTATGGATAAAAAACAGCTCAGAAAAAAACTTTTAAAAAAAAGAATAGATCTTGATCCTTTAGATAAAATACAAAGGGATAGCAATTTATATAATAATTTAATAAATACTGAAGAAATTTTGAGTTCAAGACTTATTATAACCTATGTTTCAACGAAAATCGAGGCCGATACAAAAAGACTTATAGGCTGGGCTTTGAGAATAGGAAAATCAGTAGGTGTGCCTATTACTCACAGTGATTTTATAACTTTTCATTCGATAAATCGTCTTGATGCTCTTAAAAAAAGCAGCTTTGGTATTTTAGAGCCTGAGTATACTGAAGAAACTTTGATAACTGATTTTGATAAAAGTGTTTGTATAGTGCCGGCTTTAGCTTATAATCATGATGGATACAGGCTTGGCTATGGCGGTGGATATTATGATAGGTTTTTAAAGGGTTATAAGGGCTTTAAAATAGGAATATGCTATAATGATTTTATTTGTGAAATACCCGTTGATAAGCATGATGTAGCAGTGGATAAAATTATCACAAATTAGCGGAGGGATTATGATTAATAAAGCTAATGATGAAGTGAAGAAGAATGAACCGTCCTCTGAATTTGATAGGAGTGATGTTGAGAGTCTGTTTAGAAAAGGACAGGACTCTACGATGGTCTTTGATAAGGCTGATAATGGCAGCTTGAAAAAAACGGATAATGATGATAATGGCAGAACGCTCATGATAAACTCTCTGCCTGATATTGATATTTCTAATGGAAGGGTGTCAAGTAATGCTGATAAATCGACTTTAACACCAGAAAATTCTGCACTAAGTAAGGCTTATTCCCCTAAAAAGGTAAGCGAAAAGAAATTACAGGCACGCAAAATAAGAAATGCGACTATTACCTCTGCACGTGTTTTTTGGGGTATTCTTTTATCTGTATTTATAATCGGCGTATCTACATATTTGGCTTATAGTATCATTGGAGTTATGCAGGATTTTACTGGAATAGCAAAAACCAGCACTGACATAGATGTAACAATACCAAAAGACGCTGATACTGATAAGGTTGGCAAAATTTTAAAGGAAAACGGCGTTCTTAAAAATTCTTGGATATTATCTACTTATATTAATTTTACAGATAGCACAGCAGAATTTAAAGAGGGAGTATATACGCTTAATCCAAAGATGTCTGTCAGTGATATTTTATTTGAGCTTAGTGGTAAGAAAATGGTAGCTGAAACTGTCTCTGTCACTATTATAGAAGGTATGACCGCTGAAGAAATTGGTGAGCTTTTAGAGGAAAACTATGTGTGCCGTGCTGAGGACTTTAAGGCTGTTTATAAAAACCTTGTAAATAAATATTCCTTTGAAAGCAGATTAACAGCGGATAAGAACAAGTTTTATCAGCTTGAGGGATTTTTATTTCCAAACACCTATGAGTTTTATACTGTTTCTCAGCTTAAAAAGACTGATCAATATGATACTACAAAGCAAGCACAAGTCGCTGCAAATAAGATGCTAAGCGAATTTAATGAAGTTATAAAAAAATACTATACACGTATGGAAGAAATGAATATGTCGCTGAATGAAGTAATAACTTTGGCATCTATGATACAAAAAGAAGCGACTACAATGGAAAGTATGAAAATGGTATCTTCAGTTTTTCATAATCGCTTGAACAAGTCAGAAACATTTCCTAAGCTGGAATCCGATGTTACTACTTTTTATGTCAAAAATGTGATAAAGCCGCATTATCCTGTAGATAGCTACCCCTATTATCAGGAAATGTTTGATGCATATGATACGTATGTTACCTTTGGCTTGCCGGTAGGACCTATTTGCAACCCCGGTGAGGATGCTATCAAGGCAGCATTGTATCCTGAGGACACACCGTATTATTTTTTCTTAACGGATTCAGAAATGAACAATTTCTACTATGCAATAACCGATGAAGAACACGAGGAAAATAAAAAGAAAGCTAAATTAGTTTAATATGAATAATATGTTAGAATTATTATCTCCTGCCGGTGATTTTGAATCGCTTGAATATGTTTTACAATATGGTGCTGATGCTGTTTATGTGGGTTCAAAGGGATTTGGAATGAGGGCAGGTGCAAAAAACTTTGATTTTGATGATTTAAAAAAAGCTGTAATGCTTGCTCATGAAATAGGGAAAAAGATATATCTTACGGCCAATACATTGCCTTATACTGATGAGATTGAGATGTTTCCTGAATTTATCAGAAATGTGGCGGAATGTGATGTCGATGCTGTGATATGTGCTGATATAGGTGTGCTTTCCCTTGTGAAAAAATATGCACCAAATGTGGATATACATATTTCCACACAGGCGGGAATTGTAAACCATGTTACTGCAAATGCTTTTTATGAAATGGGTGCTAATAGAATTGTTCTTGCTAGAGAAGTACCGATAAGTGATATTTATAAAATAAGAGAAAAAATTCCTGATGATATGCAGATAGAAGCTTTTGTCCATGGGGCAATGTGTATGTCTTTTTCCGGCAGGTGCTTATTGTCCCAATATATGGTGGGCAGAGATGCTAACCGTGGACAATGTGCACAGCCATGCAGATGGAAATACTATGTTGTTGAGGAAAAGCGGCTTAATCAGCCTTTTGAGCTTGAGGAAACTGATAAAGGAACATATATCTTTAATGCTAAGGACTTATGCATGATAAATCACCTTGAGCAATTAAAAGATGCTGGAGTAAATAGTTTTAAGATAGAGGGTAGAGCAAAATCATCGTATTATTCTGCTATTATTACAAATGCTTATAGGATAGCTCTTGATTGTGTGAAGGAAGGAAAACCGCTTTCTCAGTGGGTATCTGATGAAGTTTTTACTGTTAGCCATAGAAATTATTGCACAGGATTTTATTTTAATCATCCCGATGCTTGTCAATACTATGAAAATTCAGGTTATATAAGAAAATATGATTTTATAGGAACAGTTGATTTTTCCGATGGCGAATATATTCACATTACACAGAGAAATTACTTTGAAAAGGGTGAAGTACTGGAAATAATTCAACCTCAAAAACCACCCTTAGAAATAAAAATCGAGGAATTACTTACACCCGATATGCAGAATATCAATGTAGCAAGGCATCCTATGCAAAAACTATTAATAAAATCTGAATTAAACATACCTGCAAATTCAATTTTGAGGAGAAAAGTTAGTTGATTTTATAAAATTATTATATATATTCAATAGTGTTGTTTTTATAAGAAAATATTTTTAATTAAAAATATAAAGAATTATAACAATTGAGAGGTAATTATGCGTAAAACAAAGATTGTATGTACATTAGGGCCAGCTACCGATGACGACGAAATTTTAAGACAACTAATTATCAATGGAATGGATGTCGCTAGACAGAACTTTTCTCATGGAGTGCATGCCGACCATAAGAGAAGATTTGAGCAAGTAAAGAAAATACGTGAGGAGCTGGGAAAACCAGTAGCAATGCTGCTTGATACTAAGGGACCAGAGGTAAGGATAGGACTGCTTGAAAATAATGAAAAAGTCCTTTTGAAAAAAGGACAGAAATTTGTTTTGACTACAAGAGATATTGTCGGAAATGTTAATGAAGTGTCAATTACACATAAAAAGCTTGGAGAAGATGTGCAGATAGGCACAAAAATTTTAATTGACGATGGACTTGTTGGCTTAAAGGTTACGGAAATTATTAATGCGCCTAAATTTACTGATATTGTTTGTGTTGTGTTAAATGATGGGTATATATCCAACAGAAAGGGAGTAAATGTACCGGGAATTAATTTATCTCTCCCCTATATCAGTGAGGCTGATAGAAAGGATATTATTTTCGGGATAGAAGAGGGCTATGATTTTATAGCTGCCTCTTTTGTTAGGTGTGCTGATGATGTTCTTGCAGTAAGGCAAATTCTTGATGAATTTGATAACCATACGATAAGAGTAATTGCAAAAATAGAGAATCAAGATGGTGTGAAGAATATTGACGAAATTTTGCGTGTTTCCGATGGAATAATGATAGCCAGAGGGGATATGGGTGTAGAAATAGACTTTGAGGATATACCAAGCATACAAAAGGCTTTGATTAAAAAAGGATATAATGCAGGGCTTCAAGTAATTACTGCTACACAGATGCTAGATTCTATGATGAAAAATCCAAGGCCTACCCGTGCTGAAACTACTGATGTTGCTAATGCTATATATGATGGTACAAGTGCAATTATGCTTTCAGGTGAAACGGCAGCAGGTGCTTATCCTGTTGAGGCTGTTCGCACTATGGCACAAATTGCCGAACGTACGGAAAACGATATAGATTATAGAAAAAGGTTTTATTTGCGTGATCATGACCATACAAATAATGTGACTAATGCTATTTCCCATGCTACTGTTACAACAGCACATGATTTAGGTGCTGCTGCAATAATTACTGTTACAAAAACCGGATCTACTGCAAGAATGATTTCTAAATTCAGACCGGTTTGCCCTATTATTTCATGTACGCCTAATGAAATGGTACAAAGACAGATGAATATGTCGTGGGGAGTTATTCCATTGCTTGCAGATATGATGGATAACACGGATGCTTTAATAGACCATGCTATTGAACGAGCAAGAGAAGAAAAGCTAGTTAGTGACGGTGATTTAGTAGTAGTAACTGCCGGTGTTCCTCTTGGTGTTTCCGGCACTACAAATTTAATGAAAGTGCATTTAATTGGTGATGTGCTTGTATCGGGAAAGGGATATACCTCAAAATGTGTTACAGGCACTCTTTGTGTGTGCAATAGTGAGGAAGAGGCACTGAAAAATTTTAAAAACGGAGATATACTTGTAATTCCTCAAACCTCAAATAATATTATGTCAATTCTTAAAAATGCTTCAGCTATTGTTACTGAGCTTGAGGGCGGAAATTCTCATGCTGCTATTGTCGGTATGACTCTAGATATACCTGTTGTAGTAGGTGCTGCACATGCCACAGAGATTTTAAAATCGGGTACAGTAGCTACTGTTGATGCCTATCACGGGACAGTAGGAACAGCGGCTAATTAAATAAAAAATAAGAGGCTGTCGATAAAGACGACAACCTCTTAATCAGGAGTATTTATCCTTTATATTTTTCTTATACGTCTTTTTGTGTTAATAATATCAAAAGCATATATCATGTATTTTTTTAAAGGTTATTTTCTAAAAAGATAAATTTAAGTTTTTTGCTCATTAATAGTTTGAGAGGTTGTCATAAAGACAATCTCTCAGACTGTTGCTTGATAGCTTTTAATTTATTTTATAATTCCACCTGCTACTACTATATCATTATCATAGAAAACAACTATTTGTCCAGAGGTAATAGCACGTTGCTCTTCATCAAATACAGCATGGATTTCACCATTCTTAAGAGGATAAATTGTACAAGCACTTTCCTTTTGCTGATAACGTGTTTTGGCTTTTACACGCATAGGACTTTCTAGCTTTTCTATGGAAACATAATTAATTTCTGTTGCAAAAAGCTCTTTTGAAAATAAATCAGAGTTATCACCTATTGTTACAGTGTTTTCTTCTATATCCTTAGAAACCACGTAAGCAGGCTTTCCTAAGGCTATTCCCAAGCCTTTTCTTTGTCCTATTGTATAGTTTATTATGCCATTATGTTTACCTAAAATATTACCTCTTGTATCTATAAAATTTCCACTGCTGTATTCTTTGCCGGTGTGCTTTCGAATAAATTGTGAATAATCACCGTTTGGTACAAAGCAAATATCTTGACTATCAGGCTTTTTTGCGTTAATTAGATGATTATCTGCGGCAAGCCCTCTCACCTTATCTTTAGTAACTTCTCCCAAAGGAAGCAGTAGGTGGGATAACTGCTCTTGTGTAAGAAAGCAAAGTACATATGACTGGTCCTTAGGATTCTCTTCACCATTTTCTCCTAATGCCTTTTTTAGCAGATAACGTTTTTTATCTTCATCATAGCATACACGTGCATAATGTCCAGTAGCAAGATAATCGCAGCCTAATGCAAGAGCCCTTTCCAGCATTGCTGAAAATTTAATAAATCTATTGCAGTCGATGCAGGGATTAGGCGTTTTACCATTGATATATGAATTTATAAAATTGTCTATTACTTGGTCCTCAAAGCGTTTTTTAAAGTTAAAAACATAGTGAGGTACATTGAATTTACTAGCAACAACCTTAGCATCAATAACATCTTCAAGTGAACAGCAAGTTTTTGTTGCTTTTGTGTATTCCTCATCGTCGAATAATTTTAGAGTAGCACCGATTACTTCATATTTTTCCTTTAACAGGACCAGTGCGGCAGAGCTATCAACACCGCCACTCATAGCGAGCATTACTTTTTTCATTTTATCACCTTTTACATTATAACTTAGAAGCTTTATTTTTGCAAGTGTTATTTTAAACTCTTATATTTTTAATTTTAAAGATTAATTTTAATTTATATAAAAAGTTCACAAAAAATTCACAATTACAATATAAAATGTGGTAAAATTATATTAATACATAAATGGAAGGGTTTAATATGGCGTCAAGATTTCTTTCTTTTAAAAGGATAATCGCTATTTTTTTAGCTACTTATATTGTTATTTTAGCGTGCTTTGGTGCTTTTATCACTATATTAAAAGACAATCTTCAAGAAAATATGAATGTTTTTTTGCGAGAAACAGCAGCGCAAAGTGCTTATAATGTCAATTCCAGAATTGAACAGATTTTCACTTCTCTTGAATCAGTAGAGAAGTCTTTTGGTTTTAAAAATCAGCTAGATTATGAGGTTCTTGATAAAACGGTTGAAAATATTACATTTGATTATGAAAATACTAAGCTTTTTTATTTTAATGAAGAAGGCGAGGCATATTCAGAGCAGGCATATTCTTTTGATGTCAGCACACGTGAGTATTTTTCAAAAGTAATGGCAGGAAATCAAGCAGTTAAAAATATGAGTCAGTCACGCATAACAAATCAAGAATCAATAGCTTTTATAGTTCCTATTTTTTCACAGGACGGCAAGGTTTTGGGCGGACTTGGCGTTACATATCCTATTGAAGTGATTGGTATGTTTTTGGGTGGATATGATGATATGGAAATTGGTGAAAAGCTTGTTTGCGAGGACGATGGCACTATAATTTATTATCCTGAATTAGATAATATAGGTAAAAATATTAGGGATATAGGTGCTTTTTCATCTGAAAAATATGATATTGATGAAATGTATGACTTTTCAAATGCAGATATAGATGAATCCTATGAAATTGAGTATGATGGAGTCAGCTACTTTTCGAAAAGATACCCGACTAGCTATAATAATTGGCAGGTAATTTCCATTGTTGAGCGTGAAAAGGTTTTTGGAAAGTTTAATTCAATTATAAAGGTTTCCTTTGGAATATTAATTTTAGTTTTAGCATTGTTGGCAACTGCATTTATTTATATTGCAGCTGTATCAAGACGCACAGCAGACCACATTTTAAAGTCAAATACAAAGCTTAAGGCATTTATATCCAATGTGCCGGGCGGGGTGTTTAAATTAAATATAGATACCTTGATTATGCTTGATTTAAGTGCCGGATTGTATAGGCTGTTTGGATTGGAAAAAGAAGAGCTTTATGATAAATATTTCAACAGGCTTGATAATATCGTTTGTGAAAGTGATAGGCAGGCTGTGGTTGAAGAAGTAATAAAGAAAAATGAAGTATGCGAGATAGAATTTCATATAGTAAATAATAAAAATGAAGAAAGATTGCTTTATTTTAAAGGCAGCTTGTCCGTTGAGAATGGTATTTCCTATTACTATGTTATATTAAACGATGTTACGGAAATTAGGAGCGTTTATCAGGAAATCATAGGTTATAGAACAAGTCTATCAGCGTTGACGGATAGTATTCCCGGTGGTGTGGCTACCTTTATTTTAAATGATGCACTGACTTTATATAATATTAATGATGGGTTTTTCTCTCTTGTTGGTTATTCAAGGGAGCTGTTTGAGGCATTGTTTGAAAACAGTTTAGCTAATTTTCTTACACAAGAGCAGGTCGAGATGCTGAAAAACGAGCTTAGAAATCAGGTTGATAATCGCTTGAGTATTGAATATGAATTTCCTATTGTTAATAAAAGCGGTGCAGAGGTATGGCTGCTTTTACGTGGCTCAAGAACTGATGATGTCGGAGATTTTCCGGCTTTTCAAGCAATTTTCATTGATGTTACACAGCAAAAGCAAACAAGATTGGAGCTTGAAGCAGAACGAGAACGCTTCCGTCTTATGGCGGCTTTTACAACTGTTGCTCTGTTTGAATATGATGTGATAAATCAAAGAGTAATGAATTTTTATTCAACTAAAAATGGTAGTGGAAATTATTCTTCAATTGAAAAGTTAGATGATGTATCTATTAACTATTTTAAAAATAGAATTTATCCTAAGGATCTAGCTGTTTTCGATTATATTCATGAATCTTTGAAAAATGGCACGGATACATTTAATTCCGAGCTAAGGATAAATAATATCGAACAGGATTATATATGGGTAAGTGTTGAAGGAAAGGCTATTTATGATTCCCAAGGGAATGCTATAAGAATTGTCGGCAGAATTACTAATATAGACCAGCAGAAGCGTTCTACACAAAATCTGCTATATTCAGCACAGAGAGATGCCTTGACAGGACTGTATAATAAGAAATTTACTAAGACTGAGATAGAGCAGTATTTAACAAGTGATAATGATGGGGAAAAATCAGCTTTATTTATAATTGATATAGATAATTTTAAAGAAGTAAATGATAATTTCGGACATATGTTTGGTGACTCTGTTTTAAAATCAGTCAGCAGCAAGCTTAAAAAAATATTCAGAAATCATGATATTTTAGGCAGAGTCGGTGGAGATGAATTTGTTGTTTTCATGAAGGGAGTACCTAATTCAAGCATTATTTTAAAAAAAGCACAGCTTATTTGTCAAGCTTTTGAAACAACATATAAATCAGGTGATCTTACAACTACTATTTCCAGCAGTATAGGTATTTCTATTTATCCTGATGACGCTAATAATTATGAGGAACTGTTTGAGCAAGCCGATAAAGCACTTTATAAGTCAAAGCTTGATGGTAAAAATAGATTTAGCATTTATGATAAGAATCAGGATTATCATAGAAATGCTGCGGCACTGAAGAGAGATGATGTGCCGGATAAAATTGATCTTAATTTCACTGATAATACGATTGTATCGGACCTTGTCGGTGCTTTGTACAATACAAATTCTGCTCCTGAGGATAATTTAAATGTAGCTATGTCAATTCTTGTGGGGTATTATGATGCTAATGATGTATTGCTATTTAATATCAACAATGATGACAGAATGGAATTAATTTATTCTTTAATTGACGGTGAAAGAAAAAATTTAAAATGTAATGAGCTAGAATTTTCTGAGTCATATAAATCGTTATTTGATTCTCAAGGGTTTTTTTACTGCTCTGATATTGAAGTAATAGAAGAAAAAAGTCCTGCAATTTATAAAAAAGCTAAGGAAAGCAGCATAAAATCATGCTTGCAGGCACTTATAATAAATAAGGATGTTCCTACGGGTCTGCTTATTATTTCTAGTAGGAAGAAGGTTGTCTATTGGACTAGCACACAATGCAGCACTTTGGTAGTTCTTGCTAAGATTGTGGGTTCGTTTTACAATAAGATACAAAACGATTTAGTTGCATTCAAGGATGCCACATTAGACCCTTTTACTAAAACATGGAATGTAAGCCGTCTTATAATAGAATCCAAGCCTTTACTAAGCAATTCACAAAATGATTTTTGTATAATATATATAAGCTTGTTTTACGATTATGACCATAATAATGAGATGAGCATAACTAATGAAGAGCTTTTAATCGAAATTAAAAATGAGATTGAGAAAAATCTGCGTGACGAGGAGATGTTTTCACGCTCTGAGGGAAGTGGATTTGTCCTGCTACTAAGGTTTGAAGACTGTAAGGGTATTGTATCGAGATATAATCAGATGAAAGAAGTAATATTATCTATTTGTAAAAAATATGATAATGGCAGTAAAATATACTTACGTGCAGGTAGCTGTGTTATTGATAAAAATGATAAAAATATTAATTCTGCTATCGCAAAGGCTAATAAAGCTAGATCAATAGCTAGAGAAACTAAGAGTGATGATATAATATGCTACACTAAGGAATTGCAAGATTACATTGATAATCAATCAAGATTAGAAGAAAATATGCTTATAGCACTTCAAAATGGTGAATTTGAGGCTAATTATCAGCCAAAGATACGTATAGCCGATGGAAAAATAGTAGGAGCTGAGGCTTTGGCTAGATGGCGTAAGGATGGCGAAATATACTATCCTAAGGATTTCCTCACGGTATTTGAAAAGTATGAATTTATTGAACAGCTTGATTATTTTATAGTCGGTCAGGTATGTAAAAAGATAGGTGATGATATTTCTGCTGGAAGAAATGTTCTGCCTATATCTGTAAATCTATCTTCATATACACTTTTAGATACGGAATTTTCCGAAAAGGTTTTAGAAATTATGGCTGATAATAATGTTTCTCAGGGGTTAATCGAGTTTGAAATAAATGAGGAAGCCTTTATAAATAACCCTCTTAAGCTTATAGACGTAATAAAAAATCTTAGGTCAACGGGTTTACAATTCGCATTGGATAATTATGGGTCTAATTATTCTGTTATGAATATAATGGACACTTTTAATGTAAATGTGCTAAAAATTTCTGGCGACTATTTGAGCAAGGCAATTAATAGCAGTAAGAAGAAGTATATTATTAAGGATTTAGTAGCTATGGCAAGGAAATTTGGTATAACTGTTGTAGCTGATAATGTTGAAACGGCTGAAATGGCTGATTTCGCTGAAAAAATAGGATGCGATTTGATTCAAGGCTATCCTTATGGTAAGCCTATGAGAGAAGAAGAATTTAACAAATTATTATAAATATATTTTGAAAGATTATATTTCGCCATAAAAAAAAGAAACGAAAAAAGGATGTAAGGCAAAGCCCATACATCCCTTTTTTCTGCTAAATACATATTCCTTATGTCTGAGTTATGATTGAAAAGTAAAAATACCAAGTAAGGAGTTACCACTTAGCTCAAGTGGAAATAACAAAAAATAACAAGCTCAAAATTATTTTTTCATAAAATAAAAAGGAAAAGTTATAACTACTAAACACAATTAATATGTCTACTCTATTATGCTATGAAAAGTATGTAAAAATATATTACAACAAATTGTTATAAAGTATTGTTTTTTGTTAGTTTTTGTTGTATAATATTATCATGATAAAAAAAGGAGGTTTTTTTGTGGAACGGGAATTAGCGTTGCTTTTAGTTGAGGATGATTCTAATGAATGTGCAGCCTTCACTCAGTATAT
>JAAYSD010000045.1 GCA_012518465.1 Clostridiales bacterium | reverse complement strand
TTTTGTTCTACCTTTACAAGTAATGTATCATCATCACAATCAGAAAAAATTTCAATTACCTTTTGCTTATTTCCTGATGTTGCTCCTTTATTCCAAAGCTGCTTGCGTGATCTGCTCCAAAACCAAGTGTAGCCACTCTCCAAAGTCATTTTCAAGCTTATTTTATTCATATATGCTAGCATAAGAACATTGTTATCTTCATCTATAACAATCGCAGGCACTAGCTCAGATTTTTTAAAAAATTTATCTAATTCATTTTCATTAAGCACGAACATTAATCCCCTTTTTATTCAAATATTCCTTTACTTGTCTAACAGTAAGCTCACCAAAATGAAAAACCGACGCAGCAAGTGCCGCACTTGCATTTGTCTTTTCAAATACCTCATAAAAATCCTCTAGCTTACCACAGCCACCACTTGCAATAACAGGAATACTCACATTTTTACAAACATCATTTATCATATCTATATCAAAGCCATTTTTAGTGCCATCGGCATCCATGGAATTAAGGCATATTTCACCTGCACCAAGCTTTTCAGCCTCTTTGACCCAAGCTATCAAATCAAGACTCATATCCTGTCTGCCACCATTGGCGAAAACACTATATCCACCTTCCTTATTTCGCTTTGCATCAACTCCCAAAACAATGCATTGATTACCAAATATTTTTGCCGCTTGAGTAATAAGCTCTGGATTTTTTACTGCTGATGAATTTATGGAAACCTTATCAGCACCTGCCCTTAAAGTATTTTTAAAATCAAGGACAGTAGAAATGCCACCACCAACACAAAAAGGTATAAAAATGTTTTCAGCTACTTGCTTTACAAGGTCAATCATATATTTTCTACCCTCATGAGAAGCAGTTATGTCATAAAAAACCAGTTCATCAGCCCCTTGAAGGTTATACTTCTTAGCATATTCCACTGGGTCGCCTACATCTTTTATCCCCTCAAAATTAACACCTTTTACCACCTTACCATCTCTCACATCAAGACAAGGAATAATTCTTTTAGCTAACATATTTCCCCCTTTATTTACAAAGCTTTATTGCCTTAGCTAAATCTAAGCTGCCTGAATAAATTGATTTTCCGCAAATAGCACCGTACACCCCGTTTTTTTTCAAGGTTTTAAGATTATTTATAGTCTTTATTCCACCGGAAGCTATAACTTTTGCACCGTAAATATTCATTTTTTCTTGCAAAAGCTTAGTCTTATAATGATTGGGTCTTGAAAGAGTACCATCCTTATCAATATCAGTGAAAATGAAATATCTCACCCCTAGTTCAGCCATTTTTTCTGCAAGTGAAATATAATTTACACTACTGCTTTCAAGCCAACCCTCAGTAGCAACCATTCCATTTCTTGCATCAATGCCAACTGCTACTCTGTCGCCATATTCAACAACTGCCATTTTTACAAGGCTTGGATTTTTTACAGCAGCTGAGCCAATAATCACTCTGGAAACTCCATTTGACAAATATTTTTCAACTGAATCAAGCGTTCTTATTCCACCGCCTACTTGCACCTTAAGCCCAGTGCTTTTAGCCACGTCTATAAAAATCTCCATATTTACAAGGCTTGCTGATTTTGCACCATTGAGGTCTACCATATGTATCCACTCAGCGCCACTTTTCTTAAAGCTATTTGCTGTATCCATATAGCTTTCAGCTACAATCTGTGCCGTACTATAATCTCCTTTAAATAGCCTTACACACTTACCATCTTTAATATCAATAGCAGGAAAAATAACCATACTCACACCAACTCTGCAAAATTTTTTAGTATAACTAGTCCGGCATCTCCACTTTTCTCAGGGTGAAATTGCACGCCAAACACATTTCCTTTTTTTACAATAGCAGGAACACGCCCACCATAATCACATTCGGCAATAATATTAGCTTCATCACATCTAGCCATATATGAATGAACAAAATAAACATAAGTGCTTTTTTCTAATCCCTTTAGCAAAGAGCTATCTTGCTTGATTTCAAGCTCATTCCATCCCATATGAGGAATACTAAGGGACTTTGACTCCATTTTTACTACATCACCACTGATTAAATCTAATCCTTTCGTTTCACCGTATTCATAGCTTTTAGTGAATAAAAGCTGCATACCAAGGCATATACCAAGAAAAGGCTTTTTCACAGCATTAGCTTTTACGGAATCAAACAAACCTTTTTCCCGAAGCATATTTACGGAATCTCCAAAAGCACCTACCCCCGGCAAAATTAACGCATCGGCTTTTTCAATGTCAACTTTATCAGATATAATTGCACTTTCAACACCAATAAAGCTTAAAGCATTTTTAACGCTGAAAAGATTTCCCGCACCATAATCGATTATGCCTATTTTCATACTCATAAAACGCCTTTCGTAGATAGAATATCAGCTCTGTTTATAGTAATTGCTTGCTTTAATGCATGAGCAAATGCCTTATATATCGCTTCTGTCTTATGGTGGTCGTTTAAACCGTATTCAATTTTTAAATGTAAGGTTAATCCCGCATTGAAAGCAACTGCTCTAAAAAACTCCTGTGTCATGGACGTATCATAGCTGCCTATTAAATCCGACTTAAAATCAGCATTAAAAACTAAAAATGCACGAGAGCTTATATCCAATGAACAGAATGCAAGTGATTCATCCATAGGTAAAAAAGCACTGCCATATCTTGCTATACCCATTTTATCACTCAATGCCTGTTTTAATGTCATGCCAATACATATACCCGTATCCTCAATACTATGGTGTGAATCAACGTGCAAATCACCCTTGCATATAACTTCTGCGTCAATTCCGCTGTGAATAAATAAAGCAGTAAGCATATGGTCAAAAAATCCAATTCCCGTATCAATTTTGCAGTTTCCTACACCATCAAGATTAAGAGAAACCTTAATATCTGTTTCCCTCGTCTTACGAATTATTTCTGCCTTTCTCATCGGTCCACGTCCTTTCATATTCATCTAAAGCAGCTAACAAAGCTTTATTTTCCTCTTCACTGCCACAAGTAATTCTTATATAGCCATCAAACGCTCTTATGCAAATTGACTTTTCCTTTAAAAAATCTGATATTTGCTTAGCAAGCTGTGTTTTTATAAAAATAAAATTTGTCTTAGTATCATATATTTTTTCAAAAAATCTATAATTC
>JAAYSD010000044.1 GCA_012518465.1 Clostridiales bacterium | reverse complement strand
CTGTAAATCTGTTGCAACTTGCTTCGGTGGTTCGAATCCACCTTCTCCCACCAAAAAAAGATTAAAGGGTATTTTAATAATGCCCTTTAATTTTTTTATAAAAAAGGTCTAAAATCGTATACACGTCTGAAATTGTATAATAAAAAATCTTGAACATTATGTTCAAGATTTTTGGTGATCCATCGGGGAATCGAACCCCGGACACCTTGATTAAAAGTCAAGTGCTCTACCGCCTGAGCTAATGGATCAGATATTTTGTTTTAAATTTTTAATAACAAACTAATTGTTTTTGACGACGTTATTTATTATATCAAATTCAAAGTGGTTTGTCAATAGCAAATTTAACTTTCTTAAAATTTTATAAATTTATTTTATTTTTCTCGTTGTTATTATGCAAATTAACTAAATATATGCCCGTTCTGCAAATAAAGTACTAGGTAATTAAATTTGCTTTTACGGTAATTCATACCTATAAAACATGGCTAGATGCTGCACAAATCAAAATTCACACTTATTGTGGGTGTGTGAGTTGGTGTGTGTTTTAAGGAATTTTAAGACTTTAGCAGCAAACTTTTCATTTATTAAGCATTGTAATTTATAAATTATTATCAAAACTCTTGACAAGCTGTTTTATCTATGGTAAAATGATTAAGCCGCATGAAAAAGGCTGCTTGTCTATTTTGACAGGCTTAAAACTTTTGTGCCTTATTTTCAGCGAGTCTTATGAAAGAGGTAATGATATGTACGCAATTATTGAAACAGGCGGAAAGCAATATCAGGTTAAAGAAGGTGATATTGTTTTTGTTGAAAAGCTTGAGGCTGATGGAGAAGTAAATTTTGACAAGGTAGTTTTAGTATCTAAGGAGGAAGGCGTTGTTGTTGGCTCTCCTTATGTGGAAAATGTCAGTGTAAAGGCTACTGTTTTAAAAACAGGAAGAGCTAGAAAAATCACAGTTTTCACCTACAAGCCTAAGAAAAATGTAAAAAGAAAACAGGGACATAGACAGCCATATTCTCAAGTGAGAATTGACTCTATTATTGCATAATGATTAATATTAATTTTTTCAGGGAAAATGGCTTGCTCAAGGGATTTAATATTACCGGTCATGCAGGATATGATGAACATGGTAAGGATATTGTTTGCTCTGCTGTTACATCAAGTATTATGCTGAGTATAAATACAATTACTGAATTTTTTAAAATTCCTGCAAAGGTTGATATTGAAGAGAATAAAATCACTTTAGACAGTAAACGCTTAAGCGATTTTCAATCTCAAAATTTAAATATTATACTGAGTTCTCTGAAAAAACATTTAGAGCTGATTAATGAGGATTATAATAGGCTTAATATAAGTTAGATGTATGAATATGATGATGAAAGGGAAAAACTATGATTAAATTAAATTTACAATTTTTCGCACATAAAAAGGGCGGCGGTTCTACAAAGAATGGTCGTGATTCCAATGCTAAGCGTCTTGGTGTAAAACGTGGCGACGGACAATTTGTATTAGCTGGTAATATTCTTGTAAGACAGCGTGGTACAAAGATTCATGCCGGAAATGGTGTAGGAAAGGGTTCTGACGATACTTTGTTTGCTTTAGTTTCAGGCAAGGTTAAGTATGAGCGCTTTGGTAAGGATCGCAAAAAAGTAAGTGTTTATGCTGATTAATAGTTGACTAAAACAGCATTTACCGCTGGTTTTGTTGACTATTTTCGCTCTTGAAAATAAGAACATAATATCGGGGCGGTTTATTCCGCCTCTTATTTGTGTATAATAATTGGTATAATTTCGGATTAAAATATTTATGGAGAATATATGTTTGTTGATAAAGCCAGAATTTTTATAAAAGCAGGTGACGGTGGAAATGGTGCTGTTTCATTTCACAGAGAAAAATACGTTGCTAGTGGTGGCCCTGATGGTGGAGATGGTGGTAAAGGCGGCGATATAATATTTGTCGCTGATACTAATCTATCTACTTTGATTGATTTTAAATATAAAAAGAAATATATTGCTCAATGTGGGGAAAATGGTGGTACTAATAAGTGTACGGGAAAATCTGCACCTCCTCTTGTAATTCGTGTGCCTAAGGGTACGCTGATTAAGGATAGCAATACAGGTAGAATTATAGCTGATATTTCAGATGAAGAGCAGGTGGTTATCGCACGTGGCGGAAATGGTGGAAAAGGAAATCAGCATTTTGCGACGCCTTCACGACAGATACCAAGATTTGCAAAACCAGGTTTCCCTGGGGAAGAATTTGATGTAACACTTGAGCTAAAACTGCTTGCTGATGTTGGTTTAGTTGGTTTTCCTAATGTTGGAAAGTCTACTTTGATAAGTGTTGTCAGTGCGGCTAAACCTAAGATTGCTAATTATCATTTTACTACGCTTACGCCTATTTTAGGTGTTGTAAGGCATAATGATAAGTCTTTTGTAATGGCTGATATACCCGGTCTTGTTGAGGGTGCGAGTGATGGAATTGGTCTAGGACATGAATTTTTACGTCATGTTGAGAGATGCAGATTGATTGTTCATGTAGTCGATGTATCAGGCATTGAGGGAAGAAATCCTATCGATGATTTTGAAAAGATAAATTTAGAGCTTGCAAATTATTCTGAGGAATTGTCAAAAAGGCCTCAGATTGTTGCGGCGAATAAGTCAGATATGGCAAGCGAAGAACAGATTAATGAGTTTAAAACCTACATTGAAAGCAAGGGATTAAAGCTTTTTGTCATTTCAGCGGCTACTACTAGCGGTACAAAAGATCTTATTGATGAAGTAGCTGCGGAGCTAGAAAACCTTCCGCCTGTTAAGGTATATGAGGCAGAACCACTTTCTATTGAAGAAGAGATGAAGCTTCATGAAAAAGAGCATGGTTTTACTATTGAAAAGGTAGATGGAATTTACGTTGTCACAGCAAAATGGCTTGCACCAATTTTGTATAATGTAAATATGGACGATTATGAGAGCTTGCAGTATTTTCAAAGGATTTTAAAGACTAGTGGGATTATTGATGAGCTTGAGAAAATGGGAATACAGGAAAATGATGTTGTTTCAATTTACGATTTTGAATTTAATTATTTAAGATAGAAGGTGTTATTTACGCAGAAAGAATATCCAGTAACAGTTGCACAGGCACGTTCATATAGTCCGTTGACGTTGGCTTTTTTAGGTGATGGAGTTTATGAAGTGTATGTGAGAGAACATATTGTGCTAGTCGGCAGTATGAATGCTGATGAGTTGCATAAAAGGGCTGTATCCATGGTTAGAGCATCTTTTCAAGCAAAGGCTGTTGATTATTTAAGCGATAATAATTTACTATTTGAGGAAGAAATTGATGTTATCCGCCGTGGAAGGAATGCTACTAAAAATTCAGTGCCAAAAAGCAGCAATCCTGCTGAATATCGTAAAGCCACTGGACTTGAGGCTTTGTTTGGTTATTTGTACTTAATAAATAATGAAGCAAGAATGAGGGAGTTGTTTGAGCATATTTGTAATATTGCTTAATATATCCCTTTAGAAAAGGGGAATCATGTCAGGTGTAAAGAAGAGTAAAGGCGATATTTTTAAGAAAATTATAAAAACTATTGCTGATTATATAATTGTTTTGATAGGCACGAGTATATTTGCTTTTGGTGTATATGCTTTTACTGCTCCTGCCAGCATTGCCCCCGGAGGGGTTGCGGGTATATCCACCATTATTAATCATGTATCAGGAATTAGTATAGGTATTCTTTATGCAATAATTAATATACCTTTAATTATAGTTGGATTTATTATGCTGAGTAAAAGATTAATGATAAGGTCGCTTATTTCAGTAGCAACGTTTACACTAATGCTTGATTATATTTATCCTCTTTTTATGTCGGAGTATAATGGCGATGGAATTTTATCATCTATCTTTGGCGGAATAGTTTTAGGTATTGGCTTGGGAATTGTTTATTCAAAGGAAGCAACCACAGGCGGTACTGATATAGTGAATAGAATTATTTTGAAGTTTTTTCCTTATTTTAAAATAGGGCAGATAACTTTTTTTACTGATACAATTATTATTATTTCAGCTATGCTTGTTTTTCGTGATATAAATGCAGGGTTATATGCTATTATAGTTATTTTCTGTCAAGGGAGAATGATTGATAAGCTTGTCTATGGCGGATTTGAGGCTAAGCTGCTTACAATATTCACTGATAAACCGCAGGAAATTTCAAAAATTATTATGAAAATGGGCAGAGGTGCGACTATTGTAGATGGAAAGGGTGCATATTCTGGCAACAATAAAAACGTACTTTATACAGTTGTTCAAAAAAATCAATATTTTAAATTTAAAAAATTAATAAGACAAACCGATCCTAATGTTTTTTTAACAGTTTCTTCAGTAAATGAAGTACTGGGTACGGGATTTAAAGAATTCAAAGAATAGAGGTGCAAAAAATGGCTGGTCATTCTAAATGGAATAACATTAAAAATAAAAAGGAAAAAACTGATGCTCAGCGGGCAAAAATTTTCACTAAAATAGGCAGGGAAATTATGGTCGCTGTAAAAGAGGGGGGTGTCGACCCTACTTCTAATAATAAGCTGAGGGATTTAATAGCTAAATCACGAGCTAATAATGTTCCCATGGATAATATTGACAGGCTTATAAAAAAGGCAGCAGGCGAAGGTGATAAGAATCACTATGAAACCTGTGTATATGAAGGATATGGTCCGAGTGGTGTTGCTGTTATGGTAGAATGTCTTACTGATAACAGGAATCGCACTGCCGGTGAAATTCGTCATTATTTTGATAAAAGTGGAGGCAATCTAGGAACAAATGGTTGTGTTTCTTTTATGTTTAGCTTAAAGGGAATAGTAGTAATTGATAATGAAGAATCAGCCTTTGATGAGGATAAAATTATGGAAGATGCTTTGGAGGCTGGTGGAATTGATGTAATTTTTGAAGATGGCGGTGTAGAAATTGAAACTGAACCGGCTGAAGTAGGACAAGTAGCACAGGATTTAAGAGAAAAAGGATACAATGTAGTTTCGGCTGAGGCTGAGCAAATTCCTGACACTTATGCGAAGATTGAAAATGATGATTTGCAAAAAAAGATGCAAATGCTTTTAGATTTGCTTGAAGATAATGACGATGTCCAAAATGTATGGCATAACTGGGAAGAATAGAAACACACGATAATAGAGCCATTTAAACGATTTTTTAAAAATTAATGATGCAATATGTATCTTATGTGAGTACATATGGTTATTTCTTAAAATATTTTAGGTTTGTAATAAAAATTTTTATAAGTCCTTTTGGTAAAGCCGAAGGGACTTTTAGTTTATAAAAAAATAATATTTGATGTTGCAAAAATTACCACTAATAAAAGTCGATTAACAGAAAATAATATTAACACAAAGGCAAGAGCTTTTGTAAATTAAAAATATTAAAACAGAGATTTGATAATAAAAAATTCAAAAATTTGTTTTAGTTTTAGAAAAGAAGGAGAATTAATCATGGCTAAGAATAATGAAGCTTTAAAAAGTATGAAGCAGCAGGCTGCTAATGAAGTAGGCGTAACTCTTAAGGAAAATGGTTACAATGGCGACCTTACAGCTAGACAGGCTGGTTCCATAGGGGGACAAATGGTTAAGAAAATGATTGAAAGCTATCAGGGTAAGTAGACTTTTTTCTAATATAAATAAACCATTATAAATCGTCAATAATCTTTAACAGACGTAAATAAAATGAAAATATTATTTTTAGTATAAGCAAATATAATAAATATTTTCAAAAATAACATTTTTTTATGAGATGTTATTTAAACTTAAAAACGCCCTTAATTTTACTAAAAGTAAATTAGGGGTGTTTTTTTAACTATTGTATATAGATAATGAATCAATATTTTTATAAGATAATTAAAAAATAAAAGCCTTGCAAAAACAAGGCTCTTAAAAATTCAATTTTAATTAAAACTCAGCAAAATGCTTAGCACCGTCAGCCTCAATTCTCATGAGTCTGTTGTACTTAGCTACACGATCACTTCTTGAAGGAGCACCTGTCTTAATTTGACCAGCATTTGTAGCAACAGCCAAATCAGCAATAAATGTATCTTCAGTTTCACCAGAGCGGTGTGAAATGATTGTATTGTAGCCTGCCTTTTGTGCAATGGCAATAGCATCAAGTGTTTCTGTTAGAGAACCAATTTGATTAAACTTAATAAGAATTGCATTTGCAGCACCTAATTCAATACCCTTTAGTAAGAACTTTCTGTTTGTAACAAATAAATCGTCACCAACGAGTTGAACCTTATCACCGATAGCCTTAGTAATTTTAACCCAGCCATCCCAGTCCTGTTCGCCAAGTGGATCTTCGATAGAAACGATAGGATATTTTTCTACAAGCTTTGTCCAATAGTCAACAAGCTCATCACTTGTATATTTCTTTTGATTTTTAGGAAGAAGATATGTGCCATCTTCCTGCCACCATTCAGAACTTGCAGCGTCGATAGCAATTTTAACCTTGCCAGTGTAGCCTGCTGTATCAATAGCATCAAGAATTGCCTCAATAGCTTCTTCAGCAGATGAAAGGTTAGGTGCAAAACCGCCCTCATCACCAACAGTAGTTGTAAGTCCCTTAGCCTTAAGACCTTTAGAAAGTGCATGGAAAATTTCACTTGCAATCCTTACAGCATCTGTAATTGTTTCAGCACCGATAGGCATAATCATAAATTCTTGTATATCAATGTTGTTAGATGCGTGAGCACCACCATTGAGAATATTAAGCATAGGGATAGGCAGCTTATTTGCATTTATGCCACCGAGATATTGATATAATGGAATATCATAGTGATTTGCAGCAGCTTTAGCAACTGCTAGAGAAACAGCTAAAATTGCATTAGCGCCTAGTCTTGACTTGTTTGGTGTGCCATCAAGCTCAATCATGCAGTTGTCAACAGCCTCCTGCTGAATTGTGCCAAGCTTAATAAGAGCAGGTGCAATTTCATCATTAATGTTTTTAGCAGCCTGAGCAGTACCTTTTCCGTTGAAACGGTCTCCGCCATCACGAAGCTCACAAGCTTCATTAATACCGGTTGAAGCACCTGAGGGAGCATAAGCAGAACCTTTAGCACCGCTAGAAAGTGTAACCTCAGCAAGAACGGTAGGGTTTGCTCTGGAGTCGAGCATTTCATATCCCTTAATTTCAGTAATAGTAAGAGCCATGTTAATACATCCTTTCTTTTTATCCTTATAAAAAGGAATAGTTTTCTATTGAAATAGAATTGCTGTTATTTTACATATAAACAACAGTCACATTCATACAATGTTAATTATACAACAATGTGCAGCTTCAAATATGAACTATTTATTAATAAACTGTTAATAATTTGTGAATTATATAGAAAAGCAGCCATAAGGGCTGCTTTTTATTAAAATCCTAATATTTTAGTAAATTCATCAGCAAAGCGTTCCTGCAAAGCACAAGCTTCGTCAGAGTTTTTTCCTGTAGCAGTGTAATAAACCTTAATTTTAGGCTCTGTTCCTGAGGGACGTACGATTATGCTATTATTATGTTCAAGGTAGAGAGTGAAAACATTTGATTTAGGCAAGGTAATATCAAAGGTTTTACCAGTTTCTAAATCAGTTTTTTCAGAGGTGAGATAATCAGCTATACCAATTACCTTTTCGCCGGCAACATCAACAGGATATGCTTTTCTTATATCTCTCATTATTTCAGACATTCTTTCCATTCCGGCTGCACCCTCACAAGTAAAGGTTGAGAGCTTGTTGCAATAATATCCATATTTTTTATAAATATTATCTCTTGCTTGCAGTAGCGAAATTCCTTTAGTGCGATAGAAAGCTGCCATTTCGCAAATAAGCATAGATGCAACAACAGCGTCTTTATCTCTAACATAAGTGCCTGATAAGTAGCCATAGCTTTCCTCGAAGCCAAAGATATATCTGTTTTCCTCACCCTTATCCTCTAAAAAGCCTATTTGCTCACCAATAAATTTAAAGCCTGTTAATACTTCAATCAGCTCTACATTATATTCCTTTGCAATAGCTTTTATTAAGTCAGTTGTAACAATTGTTTTTACTGTAATAGGGTTTTTAGGCATTGTGCCATTTGCTATTCTTTCCTTGCAAATATATTCAAGCAGTAAAGCACCTGTTTCATTTCCTGTGATAAGCTGGAAGCTTCCCTTTTCATTGGGTACAGCAATGCCAACTCTATCACAATCTGGGTCAGTAGCTAAAAGTAGGTCGGGCTTTTCCTTGTTTGAAAGTTCAAGTCCTAATCTTAGAGCTTCTTCAATTTCTGGGTTTGGATAAGGGCAAGTAGGGAAGTGTCCATCGGGGCTTTCCTGTTCTTTTACAACGACTACGTCTTTAATGCCTATTTCGTTAAGGATACGTCTTACGGGCTTGTTTCCCGCACCATTAAGAGGAGTGTATACAACCTTTAATCCGCTTTGCTCAACGACATCAGCATGAATACTCTGTGCCTTTACATTTTCGATATAGGAGTCGATTACATCTTCTCCAATGTAATTTATCATACCTGAGGATAAAGCTTTTTCAAAATCCGTTGTTTTAACATCGTCGAAAGTGTCAAGAGCATTAACCTTTTCTAAAACAGCACTGGCAGCCTCTAAAGTTAATTGGCAGCCGTCAGAACCATATGCCTTAAATCCGTTGTATTTAGAAGGGTTGTGGCTTGCAGTAATAATTATGCCTGCATCACAGCCAAGCTTACGCACTGCAAAGGATAGCATTGGTGTGGGCATAAGCTCTTTGTATATATAAACCTTTATACCGTTTGCAGCTAAAACACTTGCGGCAGATTTTGCGAAATAATCCGATTTAATCCTACTATCATATGCAATAGCAACACTTTTTTCGCCTGCATTTTCAAGTAAATAATTAGCCATACCCTGTGTAGCTTTTCTTACTGTGTAAATGTTCATACGATTTGTACCTGCACCGATAACACCACGTAAGCCACCCGTACCAAATTCCAAATCACGATAAAAACGGTCTGAAATTTCAGCGTCATTACCTTTAATTTTGGTTAGCTCTTTATTTAAATCTGAATCTTCAGTAGCATTTTTCAGCCATAATTCATAAAGAGCATTGATTTTTTGCTCATTTCTTAAATTTCCCATTGTTCTACCTCTTTTATATCAAATTAAATAAATAACAATATAAATTTTCGCATTAAAATTATAACATAAAAAATATTTCAATGCAAGAATATTTTTAAGAAAATAAAGTTCTTGCTAAATTTTCACGTAAAAAACATAAGCCTTATGCAATTTTATTTGCATAACGCTCATGTAACTAGAAGCTTTACAATTAATTGATAATATCATACCAGCTATTTTGCTAATAATTATAAAAAACTAGTTTTATTTCCCAATCGTCTGGAAAACCTAGTAAGGAAATATCTAAAATATCCTTTTGCGATTCTATTAAAGATGATAGCGGGATAACAAAGTTTGAATTCCACCTATCCTTCCTCAAGTAAAGACGTTTAGCGGCAAGCAAATATGAAAAAAGCATTGAATCAGCAGTGTTTTCCCACCTTTCATCACTTGCAGGAATATCTCCGATTTTATTGGCATAAAGGCGATTGTAATGGGCACAATGGTTTCTAAGGTCGCTGATACAGCCTAGCCAGTTTTCTACATGGGAAAGCTTTGCTTTATAATAATTGTCTGCAATAGGCTTTTTATCAGAGCTATGCATATCATAGAAAAAATAAATTAAATTACCAAAGCTGAACATTTCCATCATAACCCACAGTGGAAAAGCTCCCTTGTATTTTTTCATATGGTGTTTTACAAAGGCTTTATCATCGTTTGTTTCAATCATACGTTCTATCTTAGATAAAAAATATTGATGATTGTGGTGGGTATTAAAGTTTTCGGCATTTAAATATCCTAAAGCACCATACCTCATAGAATGGGAATTTGAAATAACAGCACGTAAAGCAATCTCTATTTCCTCTAAAACAGAAAGGATGAGAATCCTTAGCTTTCTGTCAAAGTCGTATATTTGCACTATTTTTTCGAATGTTGTTCCCTCTTTATAATGGTACTTATCAAGTAAAAATGGCTCAAAATAATGAGCCAATCTGTAATAATTGATGAAAGAGAGAGTTTCCTCAGCCTTTTTTTCATCTGCAATAATACAGCCTCTTGATTTTAGTTTATCGAGCTGCTGTTTTATAGTAGCAGGTGATTTCACATTAAATTTATTATATTTAGAAAAATCAGTCACCAGTTGACTCCCTTAATACTAATCTATGTGGCAGCATATAAGTGTCTTTATCATTTAAGTCATTTTTAATATTTGCAATAAGCTTTTCTATAACCGTTTTGCCTTGAAGATGACAGGGCTGCTCTATCGTGGAAAGATTAGGCAAAAACATCCTTGAGTAGGGAATATTATCAAAGCCTATAAATTGAACTTCCTTTCCTATTACAAGACGATTTCTAATAGCATATGTCATAGCACCTAAAGCAATAGTATCGGAAATTGAAAATATGGCAGTGGGTGGATTTTCCATAGCTAAAAGCTTTTCACAAGACGTTATACCACTTTCAAAATCGTATGTACCAAAGGAAACTAGCTTTTCATCATAAGGTATTCCAGCGTCCTTAAGTGCCATTTTATAGCCTATTTCTCTATCTATTGAAGATTGACTTCTAACCTTTGTGGTGATAAGTCCTATCCTTCTATGTCCTTTTCCGATTAAATATGAAACAGCATCTCTGCCTGCCTTAACATTATCAATTGTGACAGTCAAAGCCTTACAATCCTCCAGCCTCTCTAGACATAAAGCTATATTATATCTTTCAGCAAGCTTAGAAATAGTTTCTGCACTAAGCTTTGGTCCTAATAATACAGCACCGTCAACAGCCTTTGAAAAAAGCATACCTAAAAGATGCATTTCGTGGTCAGCATCATCATGGGTAGTAGCTATTAAAATATCATAGCCCTTGCTATATGCTGCATCTTCCATTCCGTTTAAAACTTCTGAATAAAAGCTCTGATCTGCGGTAGCAGTAATTGCTAAAATCCTCTTTGTTTCGCTTTTCCTTAAATCTCTTCCTAAAAAATTAGGGCTGTATCCAAGCTCTTCAACAGCAGATTCAACAGCCTCAATAGCTTCATTTGAAACATTTGACTTCTTATTTAAAACTCGTGAAACCGTAGCTACTGATACATTAGCAGCTTTAGCCACATCCTTTATTGTTATACTCATAATCCTGCCTTCCATTATGATGATTTTAAATATCCATTATATATTTTATAATAAATTAATAAATTTTTCAATATACAAAATATACAAAATAACGACAAGTTTTTTGGCTTTGAGAAAAAGATAAACTTTTTTTAGCTAAATTATTATAAAGTATAGTTAAATTAGTCAAAGTATATAAAATTTCGACTAAAATTTTGTAAAAAATGAATATTTACAAATGTTTAAAAATAACCTAAAATAATTAAAGGAGTTAATTTAGGTTATAAACTTACGCAAAAGTATTAAATATATTTTAATTTTTGAAAACATATTGTAAGGCGGTAGAGTAGATGATTAAAAAATCTGTTACTATGAGTGATATTGCAAAGGAACTGGGAGTCAGCACTGTCACTGTTTCAAAGGCATTAGGTGATAAGGATGGAGTGAGTCAGGAGCTGCGTATTAGAATAAAGGAAAAAGCAGCCCAAATGGGATATCGCTTTTCTAATTCTTCTAAAGGATTTAATGAGGGATATACCTATAATATAGGAATAATTGTAGCAAAGCATTTTATCAGTGATGCAAGTGCTTTTTACTGGATTATGTATAGATATATTGTAGAGCTGCTGCAAAAGCACAGCTATTATGGCATTTTAGAGGTAATTCCTGAGAGCGATGAGGCTGAGTGTGTCGTTCCTAATTCAATTCTTGATAAAAAGATTGATGGAATAATTGTTTTGGGACAGTTTTCAGAAAGATACATTAATGCATTGACTAAAATAGATATTCCTACTGTTTACCTTGATTTTTATTCAAATATGGAGGATATGGAAACTGTTTTATCAGATGGCTTTTTTGGCTCATACATGATAACGAGCTATGTTATATCAAAGGGGCATAGGAAAATTGGCTTTTTAGGAAATATTAATTCAACAACAAGTATTCAGGATAGATACTTGGGATATTATAAAGCACTTTTGGAAAATAATATACCATTAAAGCATGAGTTTATTGTTAATGACAGGTCTTTGGAAACGGGCATCTTTATGGAATTTGACCTGCCTTTAAATATGCCGACAGCCTTTGTTTGCAATTGTGATGAAGCAGCATATCATTTTATAAATTTTTTAAAGTCGAAGGGTTATAGAGTGCCTGAAGATGTTTCGATAGTAGGGTATGATAATCATATTTATTCAACAATATCTTCTCCGAGAATAACTACTATTGATGTCAACAGCAGGAGAATGTCTAGTGAAGCGGTTGATATAATCATTAAAAAAATTCATGATAAATCGTATAAAAAGGGTAGAACTCTTGTTACAGGAAATCTTATTAAACGAGATAGTGTAGCAGAAATTTAGTTTTGTCTTTTTAGTAACTTATTTTCTCAAAAATCAAAAGGGGCAGCCAAGTAGAAATGGGCTATCCCTTTTAATTTTGCAGACTTTTTTGCAAGCTAAGGCATGAAATTTAGTGTGTTTATCCTGTTATACATCTTGAAGATGACTTTTTGGATTTTCCCACAGTTCTTCATCAGTTAGCATTATTCCTTTATGCACAGAAAAATATCCAAATTTTTCTCTAAGGTAATCGATTGTATTTTCCAAGCTTTCATTAAGCTCTTCTTGTGAAATTTCATTAAAAGTTAGTTGCTCATAATCGGATTTTTCCAAATCGCAGGCTTTTACGCTTAAAGACCTTATTGGCAAATCATTTTCAAAGCTATAATTAGCCTTAAATAGTGAAAAGGCTGTTTTAAATAATTCTCCCGCCGTCCTATCAGGGTGTGAAAGCTTTGCTTGTCGTTCTATCCATATTAAATCAGTGGTGCGTATGCCAATTTGCACTGTTCTGCACAGAAAATCCTTTTCTCTAAGTCTTGAAGAAACGCTTTCACACAATAAACCTAATGTTATTTTAACTTCATTAAAATCTATTAAATCCTTTGGAGTGGTTACTGAATTGCCAATAGATTTTACAGGCTCTTTGCTGTTATATTCTGAAACTTCAGATTTATCCAACCCGTTTGCATATTCCCATAATGTTGCACCATGCTTTCCTAAATTTCTTTGGAGAATCTTTTTGTCGGTGCTTGCTAGCTCGCCTATTGTCTTTATTCCATATGAATTTAGCTTTTTATCTGTTGCTTTTCCTACAAAAAGCAAGTCCCGTACAGGAAGATTCCATATTTTTTGCTTGAAATCATCTCTTGAAATTACAGTAGTAGCATCAGGCTTTTTCATATCGCTGCCAAGCTTTGCAAATATTTTATTAAAGCTTACTCCCACTGAAACGGTAAGTCCAAGCTCATTTTTTATTCTTTTTCTTATTTTATCGGCTATATCCTTACCGCTGCCGAAAAGATTAAGACTTTCAGTTACATCAAGCCAAGCCTCATCAAGACCAAAGGATTCTACCTTGTCGGTAAAATCATAGTAAATCTGTTTTGCAAGCCTTGACATTTTTATATATCTATCAAAATTAGGTGCAACAAAAACAGCCTCAGGGCATAATAATTTAGCCTGCCATAAGGTATCTCCTGTTTTCACACCATATGCTTTTGCAATTTCATTTTTAGCAAGAACAATTCCATGCCTTGCTTTTTCATCTCCTGCAACGATAACGGGTTTCATTCTTATTTTAGGATTATAAAGGCACTCAACAGAGGCGTAAAATCCATTCATATCGCTGTGAAGGATACATTTTTCCATAATATCACCGTTTATATTGTATCATAATATTGAGCTAATGTAAATGTATAAATTTTGTTAAATGAATAAGTTTTTACATATAGATAAAAACTATATCAGAATATAAAAAATTAAGTCTTTACTATATCAAATGAGTGTGATATAATGTATACATACAAGTTTAGTATACAAATATGTTTTATAAATGAAAGGAAGATAATATGAAAACTGCTATTATAGGTTTCCCTAGAATAGGGAAGGATAGAGAGCTGAAATTTTTTACTGAAGAATATTTTAAAGGCAAGCTGTCAGAGGAATTGCTTGTAAAAAATGCTGCTGTACTAAAAAATCAGGATTTAAAAATTGTCGCAAATTCAGGAGTTGATTTTATACCGAGTAATGATTTTTCTTTTTATGATAATGCTTTGGATGCGGCAGCCTTACTCAACATTATACCAAAAAGATACAGTGAGCTTGGTCTATCAACGCTTGGCACTTATTTCGCTATGGCTAGGGGATATCAGGGTGAAAAGGGTGATGTTAAGGCTCTTCCTATGAAAAAATGGTTTAATACAAACTATCACTACATTGTCCCAGAAATAGCTGATGATACTGAAATTAAGCTTGCTGGCACAAAGATTTTTGATGATTATAATCAAGCAAAGCAGCTAGGAATAAAGTCTGTTCCTACTATGGTAGGCCCTTTCACACTGCTTTCTCTAGCAATTTATACAGGCAGTAAAAAGGCTGATAGCTTTGTAAATTCAGCTGTAAATGCTTATAAGCAGATATTTAAAAAATTAAGCGACATTGGGGCAGAATGGATTCAGATTGATGAGCCATTTTTGGTGACGGATTTGGCTGTCGAACAAATTGAACTATTTAAATCAATTTATACACAGCTGCTTGCTGAAAAGAATGGGCTTAAAATTAAGCTTCAGACATATTTTGGTGATATACGTGATGTTTATAGCGATGTAAATTCACTTGAATTTGATGGTGTAGGCCTTGACTTTATTGAGGGCAGAAAAAGTCTTGAATTAATTGAAAAGCATGGCTTTTCTGATGAAAAGATTCTTTTTGCAGGTGTGCTTAATGGTAAAAATATCTGGAGAAATAACTATAAAAATACACTTTCCATCTTAGAAAAAATAAAATCTGTCATCAAGGCTGAGATAGTTATTTCAACCAGCTGTTCTCTTCTTCATGTGCCTTATACAGTAGAGAGTGAAGGAAAATTAGGTGATGAATATAAGGCACAGTTATCCTTTGCAGTGGAAAAATTAGGCGAGCTTGAACAGCTTTCTAAGCTTTCAGAAGTGGCTGATTATGAAAAGGAAAAAGCTTTTAAGGATAATGAAAGCTTGATTGCACTTCGTGAAAAATATCAAAATCCTGAAGTTAAAAGAAGAGTAGAAAATATTCCTCAAAGTGAATTTACCCGTCTGCCTGCTTTTGAAGAACGTGAGAAAATCCAGAAAAAAGCACTTTGCTTACCATTATTTCCAACTACGACAATAGGCTCTTTCCCACAAACTGCTGAGGTTAAGAGTAATAGAGCAAGATTTAAAAAAGGTGAAATTCCTGCTGAAGAATATAAGGATAATGTCAAAAAAATGATTAAGAGAATTATTGAAAAGCAGGAAGAGCTAGGCTTTGATGTGCTTGTTCATGGAGAATATGAAAGAAATGACATGGTAGAGCATTTTGGAGAAAATCTTGATGGCTTTATATTTACAAGTAAGGCTTGGGTTCAATCCTATGGAACACGTTGTGTAAAGCCTCCTATTATTTGGAGTGATATTTCAAGGAAGCAACCTATTACTGTTGAATACAGTGCCTATGCTCAAAGCCTGACTAATAAGCCTGTTAAAGGAATGTTAACTGGCCCTGTGACTATCTTTAATTGGTCTTTTCCACGCGAGGATATTAGTGCTAGGGATAGCGTAATGCAGATTGCCCTTGCTATACGTGAGGAAGTACTTGATCTTGAAGAAGCTGGAATTAAGGTTATTCAGGTTGATGAAGCTGCTTTAAAAGAAAAGCTGCCTATTCGCCGTGAGGATTGGCACAAGCTTTATCTTGATTGGGCTATACCTGCATTTAGGCTTGTACACTCGGGTGTTAAAGCTCAAACACAGATTCATACACATATGTGTTATAGTGAATTTAATGATATTATCAAGGATATAGATAATATGGATGCTGATGTTATTTCATTTGAGGCATCACGCTCAAATCTTAAAATAATTGATGCTCTACATGATGCAAATTTTAAAACACAGGTAGGTCCGGGCGTATACGACATTCATTCTCCTAGAATTCCTGATAAGGATGAATTAGTAAGTGCTTTGCACCGTATTCTTAAAGGAGATAGGGTAAAAGTGCAAAAGCTATGGGTAAATCCCGACTGCGGCTTGAAAACACGTGGAGAAAGTGAAACCTTTGAGAGCCTTACCAACCTTGTTAATGCCGCTAGGCAATTAAGGGAGGAATATAAGGGTGAAAATAGCTGAACTATTTAATATAAAGAAAAGTTTGTTTTCTTTTGAAATATTTCCGCCGAAAAGGGGAACAGCCTTGCTGGATTCCCCTGAATCGGCACAGCGTCTTGATGAAACCTTATCAGCATTAGTTAATCTTAACCCTGATTATATCAGCGTTACCTATGGTGCGGGCGGTTTTTTAAATCAAGACGAGCCGACAATTAAGGTTGCAAAACGCTTAAAGAGTAAATTCAATGTTGAGCCTATGGCACATGTAACGGGAATTTATTCTACAAAATCAGATATTGATAATTTTTTAGAGGTGTTAAGACAGGAGGATATATCAAATATCCTTGCTTTGCGAGGTGATGCTAATCCTGAAAGAAAACCTTTAGACACTTTTCCATATGCAGTTGATTTAATTAAGTACATAGGCAGAGAGAATGATTTTGGAATATCTGCTGCCTGCTATCCAGAGGGGCATATTAATGCAATGAGCCTTGAGCAGGATATATTATATCTCAAAGAAAAGGTTGATACTGGTGCTGAGCATTTGATTTCACAGCTTTTCTTTGATAATGAGTATTTTTATTATTTTATGGATAGAGTACGTGCTAAGGGTATATCCGTGCCTGTTGAAGCGGGAATTATGCCTGTTGTTAATAAAAATCAAATAGAGCGTATGATTTCTTTATGCGGTGCAAAGCTTCCTACTAAGTTTAGAAGAATTTTGGATAAATTTGGTGATAACCAAGAGGCATTGCAGGATGCTGGAATTGCTTATGCAGTTGATCAAATTGTAGATTTGATTGCTCAAGGGGTGCAAGGCATACATTTATATACAATGAATAATCCTATAATAGCGAATAAGATCAGCGATAGCATAAAGAGTATAAGAACAGGTATGTAAAGGAGAAAAGATGACACTTCAACAATTGCGGTATTTTATAGAGATTGTAAAATACGGTTCAATTAATGAGGCAGCAAAGAATTTGTTTTTAGCACAGCCAAGCCTTTCTTCAGCTATAAGAGAGCTGGAGAAGGAACTTGGCTTTAAGCTGTTTATAAGAAGTAATAGGGGAATAGCTCTTTCGGCAAAGGGTACGGAATTTTTAGGATATGCAAAGCAAGTGGCAGAGCAAATGGAACTGCTTGAGATGCGTTACCTTGAAAAAAAACCATCAAGGCAGGTTTTTTCAGTATCAACACAGCATTATTCATTTGCGGTAAATGCTTTTATTAATATGATAAAAAAGAAAGGGTATGATGAATATGAATTTGCCCTTAGGGAAACACGCACATATGAGATTATTCAAGATGTAAAGCTTTTAAAAAGTGAAATAGGTATTGTGTATTTAAGTGGATTTAATACCAAGGTTTTTGAAAAGCTTTTTAGGGAAAATAATTTAATTTTTACTCCTTTATTTATTGCAAGGCCACATATTTTTGTCAGCCGTAAAAATCCTTTATCGAAAAAAGAAAGCGTAGCCATCGAGGATTTATCTCCTTATCCATATCTTGCATTCGAGCAGGGGCAAAATAATTCTTTTTATTTTTCCGAGGAAATTTTAAGCACTGTATTTAGAAAGAAAAGTATTCTTGTTAGTGATAGAGCTACACTTTTCAATTTGCTGATTGGTTTGAATGGCTATACTATTTCGACTGGAATAATCAGTGCTGAGCTAAATGGAAGTGATATTATTTCCGTGCCATTAGGAGCCAATGAATTTATAAAAATTGGTTGGATTGCTCATAAAAATACAACGCTAAGCCATTTAGGAGAAGTTTATATTGAAGAAATGAAAAAAGTAATAATGGAAAATGGCTTTTCTCTTATAGATTAATAGCAATCGACAATATAAAATAAAAATAGCTAAAAATCATTCTTGACAGCTTTGAGTATAGATGGTAATATTTTCTTAAACAAGCTTAAGGGGTGATTTTTTGAGCATTGATATAAAACAAAGCTGGATTGAGCATTGGAATAAGCATAAGGATAAATTAATACCTTGCACTGATTTAAATGCATATTTTTCTCAGGGATTTATAGGTGATATTGAGGTAAAACAGCTTGATATAGGTAAAATATCCTTATATGATGGTGACTTGTATATTAGTGATCCTTTGGGTTATCTTGAAAAAGACAGCTTGCCTTATTTTCAAGAAGTGCCAAGTGGGGATTTTCCAGTGAGTATATGTGTTGCTTTGCCTAAAAATGATTCTCATAGATATGCCGCATTGAAGATACAGTTTACTAATGAAAGTGCTGTTAGATTTGAAGAGACTTTAATCGGAAATGAGGATATCTCTGAGATTGAAACCTTCACCAAGGGAGAATTTTTTGGATATAATACAATATCGGGACTTGTATGTATTTGCGATTCAGAAACAAAGGAGGCTTATTGCAATTTTCGTGAGAAATGGGAATTCGATAATCAGGAGCTTAATTTCTATACCGATTATCTGATGAATATTTTTCACAATAGTTATAGAGAAAATCCTTTGTATCAGCGTCCTGAAGGTGAATGGGCTTTTTTTCAAATTCCTTTTACCAACAATAAGATTTTAATTGTCCAAAGTGGTTATGGAGATGGTGGATATCCTGCATATTTTGGTTTTGACAAGGATGGGAGAATCTGTTGTGTGATATTACACTTTATAGATATTGAATATGAGTGTAAGTAATGAAAATAATGCTTAAATAACAGAATTTATAAATGTCCTACACCTTTCTTTACATATAAAAGCGTGATTTTAAGTGGAGGAAACCCTCATTTTGGCATAAGCCGAATGAGGGTTTTCTTTTTT
>JAAYSD010000005.1 GCA_012518465.1 Clostridiales bacterium | reverse complement strand
GGAGAAAAAGTTGTTGTGCCTGCTCTTCGGTATCGGCGAGGTGGGAATGGAGCTTGCCGGATGTGAGTAAATTATAGTACAGCACCTTATGATGTTGTTTCAAATATCGTTTGTGCCTTAATGCCCACACGCCGATATTACCCGTTTCTTTTTCCGCCGGTAAAGCTAGGTTCGGCAGTAGATAATCGCCTTGTTGCGTGTATGCACCGCCGAGTTGTTCAAATAATGTGTCAGTCATAGTAAAAACCTCCTTTGATACTTAAATTGTATCAAAAGAGGTTCTCTTTTTCGAATGTGCGATTTATGAATTTGTAAATTTTGCCTGTGCCAAAAATTACAGTGAACATTTCCAAATCTGTGCCACTTTTTACAGCGAATAATCACTCTTTTGTTTTAAATCCTCGTATAACTTGCCAACGAGGGAATTCTTGAAGCGCCCGGATATGCCAATCAGATTTTCGGGTGATAGTGCGAAAGTATATTGAACAGCAGAATTCTATCAAGTAGACTTTCGGAATGTGATTCATATTGTTTCTTTTGAATGCTTTAAGATGTCCTTTCTTGCACCAATTATTGATTGACGTTGTGCCGTAGCCGATTACTTTTGAAATTTCGCTCGCGGTCAGCACATCGGGATATTGTGCAAAAAGCTCCGTGTAATACAGCTTCATATTTTCAAGAGTCTGTTCGGGTACTTCGGCGCTCATTTTGACGGCATAATTCCCCTTGTACCAACCTGCCGGTGCGGAATAGGATTCGGGAAATACTTTTCTCTTTTCAAGATATGTAATAACATCCGCCTTTTTGATTTTGTAACAGCGAGTTTTCTTGCCCGTGTATTCGCACGGTATCTTGCCGCTGCGAAGCAGATACAAAGCCGTTGACTTGCTGATATGACAGATTTGATAGAGTTGGTCTTTGGTAATAATATCGGGAATCGAATCCCAGTTGATTGCGGTTTCATTCATAGCAATACACCTCGTAAATATTTTTGTCGGTGTTGGTTTTCCTGTGTATTGCCATTGTTGATGTGTTTATTCTGTTCTTTCCGCAGTTCTTTCCAAAATAGTGCCTGTTCTTTCCAAAAACAGCGAACCTGCCGTTATTCGAACTTTCCTTATTTTTCGGGATTTCTGCGGTGCAACCGCCAAAAAAGCCTTTAATATCAAGCATTTTCGGCAAATACAAAGTCGCCCGAAACCACCTTCAAAAATCACTAAACAACCATTGACCTATAAAACTCGAAATCGTTTGAACGGTAACACGTTCCGTGGGTTCGAATCCCACCGTCTCCGCCAAAACAGCCGAATGCAATTGCGTTCGGCTGTTTTTTATTATTGCGAAATATGTTTAGTACTTTTTATCTGTCTTTTTCAGCTTTAAGCTGATTTTTGAGATTTATAATTTTTAGAAACAAAAATTGATGTAATCACACCAACTGCCATAACAACTATAATAGGCAGCCATCCATAAAATCCTGCTTGAGTTAATAAAGTAATATCAAACGGTGTTTCCTCACTGTTCATCATAGATAACAGCAAAACAGCTGAAACTGCTACACAAATGCATATTGGCAGTATTGTATATATCTTCTTTGCTATTGAAGCACCTGTAGGTATACGCTTTATCCTTTCTTCATCAAGGACAAATACCTCCCCTGCAAAGTACGCACCAACTGCTGTTAAAATTGTTTCCGGCAGCATATAAGATGCATTGTAAAGCAAGCTGTATTCCCATGCCGCTTGTGATGGAATTGATATATCCCTCCATATTGCATAACCACTAATAACGTGAAATAAAAACCTAAGTATGCAAGCTAAAATTGTACCCATAGCTAGAGCTGTTCCTTTGCTCTTAAATGCTTTTCTAAATGTTCCACCAAGGCCAAGTACAACAAAGGCAAAGATATAATCCAGAAAAGCTACTGCTAAAACAGATTTCCAGCCTGTTACATAAGAAAATGACTTTAACCCAAGTATCATTTGTAAAATCGAATAAGTAAAGGCTGTAAGTAATCCCCATTTTGTGCCGTGACGATAAGCAATTATTATAATAGGTAACATACTAAGTATTGTTACACTTCCCCCAAATGGAAGATTAATAAAAGTTGCCATGCTTAGAATAGTTGCCAGTGCAATCATAATTGCACTTTCAGTGATTTTTAGTGAAATTGATTTGTTCATATAAAAACATCCTTTCCACAGGGAAAAAATAAACCCCTTTCCACCAAGGAAAGAGGAGAGTGTTATTACTATATTATAACAAATCTACATCCCTACGACGGCATTATCCGTATCAGGTTATAGGTCGAAACGTCAATCCGTTTCCTCTCAGCCGATATATCAGCTCCCTGTTAAAAATACTATAACATATTTAAATGCTTTTTGCAAGAGAAAAAAGCAAAAATATTAAGTTTTAAACTGCATATTTTGTCCTAAGCTTAATATGCGAGGCTGCCGCCTGTTCTACCATTACAAGTGGTATGCGTGTTGCACATAAGTTCAATATCTAAATGTAAAAATCCTTTTATTATCATTATTAAATATCACCTTTTAAAGTGAAAAACATATAATATAACAAGTTTTAACCATTTATGCTTCTTATAGGAGATAACGACTATGTCATATTTCTGTAAAAAATGTTCGGCTAATAATAATTGCTGTAAATGCGTTGGCCCTACTGGTGCTACCGGCCCTCAAGGCCCACAGGGTATTCAAGGCCCACAAGGTGTGCAAGGTGTTACTGGTGCTACTGGCGCTACTGGTG
>JAAYSD010000004.1 GCA_012518465.1 Clostridiales bacterium | reverse complement strand
TCGTAATCAATAGGCTCAATAGATGTCATTCCTACATTTTCAAGGCATTTTAAATGTGTGAGGTAATTTTGAGAAAAAGTCATGAAAAAGCGTATCCTTTTAACTCCTTTTATATTGATAGCTAAGGATTCAAGCTCTTCATGATGCAGCAAATACATATCCTTTTCGCCTATTTCAGGGAAGTTATAAACTCTTTTTATTTCCATTGGCTCGGTTTCTACCCATTTGCCGTTTTCAATATAAGAGCCATTTGCACTAACCTCACGAATATTTATTTCAGGGTTAAAATTAGTTGCAAAAGGATAGCCATGATCGCCTGCATTTGCATCTAAAATATCAAGATAATGTATTTCATCAAAATAATGCTTTTGAGCATAGGCTGTAAATACCCCTGTTACACCAGGGTCAAATCCACAGCCAAGAATAGCTGTTATACCTGCTTTTTCAAAGCGTTCTTTATATGCCCACTGCCATTTATACTCAAACTTTGCAGTATCTAATGGCTCGTAGTTTGCTGTATCAAGATATGAGGTTTTTGTGGCAAGGCACGCATCCATTATTGTAAGGTCTTGATAGGGCAAAGCTACATTGATAACAATATCGGGCTTAAACTGATTTATAAGAGAAATCAATTCCTCTACATTATCGGCATCAACCTTTGCAGTGGTGATTTTCGTTTTTGTCTGTCCTTCTAGCTTTTTCTTATAGGCATCAGCCTTTGAAACAGTCCTTGTTGCAATCATAATTTCAGAAAAAATCTCAGAATTTTGGCAGCATTTATGAATTACAACGCCTGCCACTCCTCCAGCACCAATAATCATTGCTTTATTACTCATTTAACATCCTCCATATACCTTAAAAAGGAAATATTATTTATATTTTAATATTAATTTGCCTATTAGAAAAGCGGTTATCGGTGACGAGCCGTTTTTCATAAGCTTATAACAACCATTTATGATTATTATATATTATTATAGCTATTTAGTCAATGATTTATAAAAATATAATGAAATAATTGCCGATTATATAAGCTTAATCTACATTTTATTATAAAATAAGCCCTCCATTTTGGAAGGCTTAAATCATGCATTATAGCTTAAAACATTTTAACAAATTCACCCGCAGCTTTTCTAATGCTCACAATCTCCTCATCACTTGCCCTGAATATAGTCCTTACCGGTTCGTCATAAACCTTTAGTCCAAGTGATTTTGCACGTTGGATAAGTGCAGGAACAGCCTCACCACTCCAACCGTAGGAGCCAAATACCAAGCATGGCTTACCTTTATTTGAAATAGGGTCGACACTAGCCATTATATCCCATACAGGACGTACTGCATCACGATTAATAGTGGGTGAGCCGAAAAGCAATGCCTCACTATCATGTATCGCTTGTACAAGTTCAGCAGTATCGTGATTTATTATATCGAAAATAACAACCTTCTTGCCTGCATTTTCAAGCTCCTCTTTTAAAGTGTAAGCTATTGTTTCGGTATAACCATATGCCGAGGTATAGAAAATAGCGGCTGTTCCCTTTTTATAGGTATCCTGACTCCACTCTCTGTATAGTTCCTTAGCTTTTTCAATTCTATGCTTTAAAATAGGTCCGTGGCTATTACAAACCATGTCAAAATCAAGCTTTTCAAGCTTATCAAGACCTGCTAGAACAAACCTTTTAAAAGGACTCATTATAGCATCATAATATTCCCTAAATGCTTTCCAATAACATTCCTCATAGCTGATAAAATCATCTGTTACAGTCGGTTCGCAATAATGTGCTCCTAAAAAATCACAAGTAAACACTGTTTTTTTAGCGGGGTAGTAGGTGAACATTGTATCCGGCCAATGCACATTAGGATTTGGGATAAACTCCAGATATTCACCGCCGCCTAAATCAAGCTTGTCACCATTTTTAACAACGTTTCCATTGAAATCTCTATTAATAATTTTGCCGATGTTTTTTACAGCGGCAGCCGTAGCATATACAGGCACACTTGGATTAGCATCGACTAAAGGGCGAATAGAGCCGGCATGATCTGGTTCGCTATGATTTACTACAATTGCATCAAGCTTGTCCAAAGGCACAATTTCCTTTATACTTTCAAGAAAAAATGGCTCAAATCTGCTATGCACCGTATCAATTAAAACTGTTTTTTCTGGTCCTTTTACAATATACGCATTATAAGATGTTCCGTATTCCGTCCTCATAATAATGTCGAAAACCCTTAAGTTGGGGTTCATAGCACCGACGAAATAAATGTTGTCCTTGAGTTGCTTCATAAAAATCCTCCTAATCAAAATAAAATGCAGTCAGCAACTTTCTTTCTTCTGTGTTTACTCATTAACTGGCATTAATAATTTATATAAAATACTCCAAAGCAGAGCTTATTTATACGAAATTACAGACAGAGGTCCATAATCTAGTGAAATATTCTAGCGCCTTGTCCAAAGTCTGTTATATTTATTTTTAATTTATTAAGGTATACTAAATTAAATACAAAAATACACATGCTGAATGCAAGGGGTAAATGAAACCCCTTGCTCCAACATATTTAATTGACAAGATTATTAATCAATCGGAGTAAAATCATCTTTTGTCAAGCCGCAAACAGGGCATACCCAATCATCTGGAATATCTTCAAAGGCAGTGCCTGGCGCTATTCCACCATCTGGATCACCGATTTCAGGGTCATAAATGTAACCGCAAACGCATTCATATTTCATAGCATTTTCCCTTTCTGTATCTATTATTATACCTTTTAGGTATTATTATTGTAACACGTAGTATATTCAAAAGTCAAATAGACTAAGTCACAAAACTCGGTATTTTTTATTGTTCTACATATTGCACAGTTTTATAAAATATTTTTGCTTATTTTTAGTATGTTTTATTATAATCATTTTAATATATTAACACACTAACGTAAAACAATGTGTACTTTGCTTTAAGTTTAATACAACCACAGCTTATTATATGTAAATATTGCATAAAAATTATATTTTTATTTACTAAATTTTATAATTTGTTAAACTAACTACAAAGATATATAATATAAAAAACACAGGAGGGGATTATGACAATACCAAAAATAGCTTGTATAAACGATATATCGGGGCTTGGCAGATGCTCACTAACTACTGCAATATCAATTTTAAGTACACTAAGCTGTCAGCCATGTCCTGCACCAACGTCAATTCTATCGAAGCAAACAGGCTTTGACGATTATTATTTTTTTGATATGGAAAATAGGCTTGATACTTATCTTAAAAATTGGAGTGATACAGCTTTTGATGGAATCTATACTGGTTTTTTCGGTAGTACAAAGCAAATTGACATTACACTTGATTTTATTGAAAATCATGAAAATGATAAAGCTAAAATAATTATTGATCCTGTTATGGGAGATGATGGTGAGCTTTATCCCGTATTTGACAAAAGATACTGCAGTAGTATGAAAAATCTTATTAGTATAGCTGATATTATTACTCCTAATGTTACTGAGGCTTGTCTGCTGTCCGATACGAAATTTAATGGAAATAATATTAGTATACAAGAAGCAAAGGCTCTTGCTCAAAGGCTGAAGAAAAAAGGCTGCCAAAATGTTGTTATAACGGGTATTAAGCAAGGAGATGAGATAATTACCTTTGTTTTAGAAAACAGTGATGAATATTACTTTCATTCTCCTGAGGTAAAAACAAAATATTCAGGGATGGGCGACTTGTTTTCATCAATTATCACGGGGCTTGTTATGCAAAAAAATAATCTAAAGCAATCAGTAAAAATTGCCTCAGATTTTCTATATAAAGCTATGAAGTTTACCGAGGGTCAATCTGCTGTACCACTTGATGGAATAGCATTTGAACCTCTACTAAATACACTTAGCAAACTTTTTTAAATTAATATAAACATAAGAGGGGGATAATATGAAAACAAACGAGAAAAATCAAAAAAATATTTTTCATATCTGTACAACAGGAGTGTTAGCTGCACTTATAGCATTATTAACAGCATTTATTAAGCTGCCTACTATAAATGGATATGTTCATTTTGGCGATTCATTAATATATTTTGCTTGTATTATGCTGCCCTTTCCCTTTGGTATCGCAGCAGCAGGAATAGGAGGAGGGCTGGCTGATTTAATAGCCGGTTATCAAATATATATAATACCAACAATTGTTATTAAATCTGTTAATGCTCTTATTCTCTACTTGGCAATAGGTAAAAAGCCACTAAAACAGCTTATTTGCACAAGGACAATAATTGGCATTATACTATCGGGGGCATTTACAGTAGCGGGTTATTTTGTGGCAGAAGAATTTATACTTAAAAACGGAGGATTTGCAAGTATTTATACAAATACGATACAAGCCATCGCTAGTGGGGTGATTTTCTTATTGCTATGCCGACTTTTAAACAATCGTCTTATTAAAAAGCAAAATTTAGATTAAATCTTTTTATTAACTGCTTCTAAACGGTAGATAGGTAAGCCTTCGGCTACAAACTTCTCTTCATACTCGGTCATAATATTATCCTTAAATCCACTTTGGTGCAAATTTAAGGATATATTTTTTAGGTGAAATTGGTTTTGAGAAAACTGCTCTAACGAAAATTCAAACAAATTTTGATTATCAGTTTTCATATGAACTTCGCCATCGGGTACTAGGATTTGTCGATAAACCTTTAAAAATCTTGAATACGTCAATCTATTTTTAAAGTATGATTTTTTAAAATAAGGACAGCTAAAGTTAAGATAAATCCTTTCAGCTGAATTTTCCTTAAATAAATGAGTCAAGTTTTCAGCCTCTCCTATGCAAAACTTGAGATTAGGCAAATTATCTTTCATTAAAGCCTCAGCCCCAGTGACAAGCACATTGGGGTTTTTCTCTATTGCAATAAAGTTAATATCCTTAATAAGCTTTGCTGCTTTTATAGCAAAGCCGCCTTTTCCACATCCTATTTCTATATAAAGGGGATTATTATTTCCAAAGACTCTTTGGCTGTTAAAAAATTTATCTTCATGCAGGGGGGCAAAGACATCTTCACCTCGGCACTGCATTTCTATTAAAACATCTCTGACTTTTTCTATTCTTTCATTAAGATGCTTTTTTCTCCTCATTCTCACAGATCTTTGCCCACCTCAAATTTATAAATTGTAGTGAAACTATACTCCTCACCAATGTCTAAATACTTGTATGGAAAGCTCTTTTGATTTGGCGAATCAGGGAAATACTGTGTTTCCAAGCAGATTGAGCTGCGACTTGGCATGAATACATTCCCCTTACCTATTTCATTTAAGCCATTTGCTGTATATACCTGTATCCCCGGCTTATTTGTGTAGCAGTGCATAATTCTACCGCTTTTAGGGTCATATAGTGACGATGCTTTAAATATATCTTTATTTTCCAAACCTTTAAAGCCGTTAAGCACAAAATTATGGTCATATGAATTTTCGCCAATTGCACGAGGTTTTCTAAAATCAAAGATAGTTTCCGTTACATCTTTAAATTCACCTGTTGGAACATTCATTTCATCAGGAATTGTAATCATATCGGCATCAATTTGCAAAATATTGTCATTCACTTGTGAATCATGCTTTCCACTGAGGTTAAAATAAGCGTGGTTTGTGAGATTTACCGCTGTCTTTTTATCAGCAGCAGCATAATAATCAATACGGACAGAATCATTTTCCACTGTGTATTTAACCTTGACTCGCAAATTCCCCGGAAAGCCTGCATCCATATCTTGACTCAGATATGAAAACTCTACAAAGTTTTCACCTAAAGATTCAATCTCCCAAATAGAATTTTGAAATCCTACGTTTCCGCCATGCAGCAAATGTTTACCGCAGTTGGCGTTTAGCTGATATTTTTTGTTATCAATATCAATCGTGGCATTTGCAATTCTATTTGCAAACCTGCCTATAACAGCACCTTGACATGAGCCGCCATTAACATAGCCTTCGACGCTATCATACCCTTGTACAACATCGGAAAACTCACCCTTGATATCCTTACATATTATTCTAACAATAGCAGCGCCATACTGAGAAAAACTCGCTGAAAAACCACTATTTAGCTTTATTGTAATTAATGAAATATTTTCATCATTTGTTGAGCCAAAATCATCTATGCTTATTGGCATAACACACCACCATTATTTAAATTTCGCTGTATCAATCCTATTTATTGCCCTGTGCAATTTATATTCTGCAAGCTTTATATCATTTGTTGTATTGGCATTTTTTCGTCTTTCCTCAGCGATTTGTTTTGCATTTTCAGCACGAATAATATCTATTTCATCGGCCCACTCACAAGTATTTGCAATAATCACAGTTTCGTTTTTATCAGCTTTGATTATTCCACCTGAAGTTGAAGCATAACGATATTTTTCACCCAACATAATCCTTAGCTTGCCAATACCCAGCACGGAAACATAAGGCTGAATCCCTGCAAGAACAGCCATATCTCCCTCGGTAGTCCTAACTATGACATTTGTTGTTTCTCCATCGAAAAACACACCATATGGTGTAATTATTTTCAGTCTGAAAGGTGTCATTTTCTATTCCTTTCAAATATCAGTGCTTAAGCTTCTTGGCATTTTCTAAAACATCATCAATAGTCCCTGCAAACATAAATGCAGATTCTGGTATATCATCATGCTTGCCTTCGATAATCTCCTTAAAGCCTCTTACAGTTTCCTTTATGGGTACATATTTACCCTTCATTCCACTAAACTGCTCAGCAGAGAAGAACGGCTGTGATAAAAATCTTTGTATTCTCCTAGCACGTGCAACAGTGACCTTATCCTCATCGCTAAGCTCGTCCATACCAAGAATAGCTATAATATCCTGAAGCTCTCTGTACCTTTGAAGTATTGATTGTACCTGTCTTGCCACGTTATAATGCTCCTCGCCAACGATTTCAGGTGTAAGTGAGCGTGAAGTAGATTCTAGAGGATCAACAGCTGGATAAATACCAATAGCCACAATATCACGTGATAAAACCGTAGTTGCATCTAAATGTGCAAAGGTAGTCGCAGGTGCTGGGTCTGTAAGATCATCTGCCGGAACATATACTGCTTGAACTGATGTAATAGAACCATTTTTAGTAGAAGTAATTCTCTCCTGCAAAGCTCCCATTTCAGTAGCAAGGGTTGGCTGATATCCAACAGCACTAGGCATTCTTCCCAAAAGTGCTGATACCTCAGAGCCTGCCTGAGTAAATCTAAATATATTATCTATGAAAAGCAGTACATCTTGCTTTTCCCTATCTCTAAAGTATTCAGCCATTGTCAGAGCAGATAAAGCCACACGCATCCTAGCTCCGGGCGGTTCGTTCATCTGTCCGTATACTAGAGTGGTTTTATCAATAACTCCGCTTTCAGTCATCTCATTATAAAGGTCATATCCCTCACGTGTACGTTCGCCTACACCTGCAACGACAGAAAGTCCGCCATGCTCCTGAGCTATATTATTTATAAGTTCCATTATAAGTACTGTTTTTCCTACACCAGCACCACCAAATAAGCCAATCTTTCCACCTTTTAAATAAGGGGCGACGAGGTCAACTACCTTAATGCCTGTTTCAAGAATTTCATCTGAAATATTCTGTTCTTCAAAGCCCGGTGCTTTACGATGAATCGAATGGAATTCAATATCGCCTTGGGGTGCAGGCTTATTATCAATCGGGTCGCCTAACAGATTAAAAATTCTGCCTAAGGTTTCACGCCCAACAGGAACCTTAATAGCATCTCCCGTATCAATTGCATCAAGACCCCTTACAAGTCCATCGGTACTGCCCATAGCTATACAACGCACAACATCATCGCCAATGTGCTGAGCTACCTCAACCACAAGTTTTTGCCCATTGTTATTTATTTCAATAGCGTTTAGCAGTTTTGGCAGATTATCAGGACTGAATTTTATATCAAGCACAGCACCTATTATCTGCACTACCTTTCCGATATTTTTTTCCATAAGATTTTCCTTTCTTTTTGAGAATCTTTAAACATACCCGAAATAATGGCTACATTGTTATTGCTTAATTTCCTTGAGCAGCAGAACCGGAAACTATCTCTGTAATTTCCTGAGTAATTCCTGCTTGTCTTGCCCTATTATACTGAAGAGATATTTTTTCAAGCATTTCCTCACCGTTTTTATTTGCATTTTCCATAGCAGTACGCCTAGCTGCTTGCTCAGCAGTAAATGCCTCTTCAATAGAGCAATGGAGAATACCGGCGGAATACTGAGGTATTATCCTATCAAAAACAACAATAGGACTAGGATCGTATTCAATATAACTTTTCTGATTAGTGCTTTTTAACGGAACGGGTAAAACATCAATGCTCAGCTCTTCCTGCTTTATAGCTGAAACAAATGAGGTGTAAAAAATCCTTACTAAATCGATATTACCACTGCTAAATCCTTCAACAAAGTTATCAGCAATATCTCTGCACATTGCGTGAGACACATTTCCTCCTACATTTACATAAGACGAAATAATATTATAATCCTTTTTACTGAAAAAATCCACTGATTTTTTCCCGATAGCTATAATATCAGGCTTTATTCCAAGCTTTTTTTCCTCAGCTATTGCCAGTTTAAAAATATTAGAATTATATCCACCTGCAAGCCCTCTATCGCCTGCTATAACAATAAAAACTGCCTTTTTTACTTCCCTAGGTGAAGTATACTGAGATGCAGTATCAGCACTGCTTGCTATATCCGACATGGTTTCATATATAGCCTGAAAATAAGGCTGAGAAATACTTGCTGTTTCTTTAGCCTTTTTTAGCTTGCTAGTGGCAACTAGCTCCATTGCTTTTGTTATTTGCAAGGTGGAGCTTATACTTTTTATCCTTTTTGTTATGCTCTTAACGGAAGGTGTTGACATAAACTCACCTTTCTATATAATTTAAAAGTTACGAAAAAATCTTTTTAAACTCAATCAAAGCATTATCAAGCAATGATTTTGTTTCATCATCAAAATCCTTTGTACTACTAATGTTTGCACTTATCTGAGGGTGCTTTTCGTCTGCATAGCTTAAAAAATCCCTCTCAAAATCTGAAACCCTTTCTAAAGGAATATCATTTAAATAATTATTAGTAACAGCGTAAATAATCATCACCTGATGTTCAACAGGGAGGGGGGAATTTCTATTTTGCTTTAATACCTCAACAGTTCTCTCGCCCTTATCAAGAGTTTGTTTTGTTTCCTTATCTAAATCGGAGGCGAACTGTGCAAATGCAGCCACTTCCTTATATTGTGAATAATCAAGTCTTAGTCTGCCCGCTACTTTTTTCATTGCCTTTATCTGAGCGTTAGAGCCTACACGTGATACGGATATACCGGGATTAACAGCGGGTCTCACACCGGCATGAAAAAGCTCGCTTTCCAGAAAAATCTGTCCGTCTGTAATAGAAATTACATTGGTAGGAATATATGCAGATACATCGCCCTCCTGTGTTTCTATAATAGGAAGTGCAGTAATAGAACCACCACCATACTCAGGTGCAATACTTGCTGCCCTTTCTAATAAACGAGAATGTAGATAAAAAACATCACCCGGATATGCCTCACGTCCCGGCGGCCTTTTTAAAAGTAAGGACATTGCACGATAAGCAACAGCGTGCTTTGATAAATCATCATAAACAACAAGCACGTCCTTACCATTTTCCATAAACTCTTCTGCCATTGCACAACCGGAATAAGGTGCAATGTATTGTATAGGAGAAAGCTCAGATGCACTTGCAGAAACAACAATTGTATAGTCCATAGCACCGTTTTGCCTTAGCTGTTCTACAATTGAACTAACAGTAGAGTTTTTTTGCCCTATTGCAACATAAATACAAATTACATCTTTGCCCTTTTGGTTTATAATTGTATCAATGGCAATAGTTGTTTTTCCTGTTTGCCTGTCGCCTATAATAAGCTCTCTTTGACCTCTTCCTATTGGTATCATGCTGTCAATAGCCTTTATACCAGTCTGCAAGGGGGTTTTTACACTTTTTCTTGTGATAATTCCCGGTGCTATCCTTTCAATAGGGCGTGTTTTTGAATATTTAATTTCACCAAGTCCGTCAATTGGCTTTCCAAGAGGATTTACAACCCTGCCTAAAAGCCCTTCCCCAACGGGAACAGAAATTATCTCGCCTGTTCTACGGATAATATCGCCTTCATTAATGTCAGTTTCGTTACCCATCATAACAGCACTGACATAGTCATTTTCTAAGTTTAAAGCCAAGCAGTATGAACCGTTTTCATGCTGCAAAAGCTCATTAACAATGCAATTATCCAAGCCATGAATACGTAAAATGCCATCACCAGCAAAGATAACAGTACCTACCTCTTCATAGCTGATTTTTTTATCCATATTTTTAATATGGTGTTTAATTATCGCTGAAATTTCATCAGGGCGTAATTCCATAATAATCAGCCTTTCCTAGATTTGTCAGTTAACCCGCAGCTAACCTCACGACTAAACTTATCCAGTCGTGCCTTTAAGCTACCGTCGATTCGCTTTCCTTCATACTCGATGATTATACCACCTATTATTGAAGAATCTATTTTTAAAGATAAGACAACATTTCTTTTTGTCTTTTCCTCAATATTGTTTTTGATTTTCTGCATAATTTGTTCATCAAGAGCTTTAGCAGATATAACCTTTGCTTGCACAATATTGTTTTCCTTATAATATCGCTCAAGAAAAGCGTTTAACACATATGAAAAATATCCTATTCTGCTTGCTGATGTCAATATAATCAGCAAATTTTGCAAATAAGGATTAAAGCTTGAAAATGCTGTGTTTATCAGCTTTGTTTTCTCCTGCTTATTATAAGAGGGAGAGGATAAAAATTCAACAGCATCAGGATTACTTTTAAAAATCTCACCAACAAGCCTTATCTGCTCATATACTTGTGAGATTCCTTTAGGATAATCCTCAATAACTGCATCGTACAAAGCATCTGCATAAACACTGCCCAGTCCTTTACTCATATCACCCTCCGATAAAGCTTATTTCTCCTTTTGAGAACTGACAAGCAGCTCTTCAATCAATCGCTTATTGTCATCTTCTCCAACTTCTCTTTCCAAAACCTTAGACGACGCATATACAATAAGCTCAGAAATCTGCTCTTGAAGGTCTTCCAGTGCCTTTTGCTTTTCCATTTCAATTTTAGCATAAGCCTGTTTTTCAATATAGTCAGCCTTTTGCTTTGCGTTAGCCACAATCTCTTCAGCCAGTTTATTAGATTTAGAAACTGAGGTCTTAACAATTTCATCTGCCTCCGACTTTGCTGAGGCAAGGCTCTCCTCATATTCTTGTTTTATAGCAAGCGCCTCTTTTTCTGCTTTTTCAGCATTTAAAAGCCTTTCCTTTTCAATAGCATTTCTCTTATCAAGCACCTTTTCAACCCTGCCAAACAAAAGCTTTTTAAAAATAAAAAACAAAATCAAGGTGTTTGCCCATGTAATCACAAGCTCGCCAATATCTATGCCAACAAGAGGTAAAAAGCTACTATCAGCAGCTATAACCTTTATGCCGGAAAGTGCAGTATTTAAAAATTCCACTGTGAAGTATCCTCCTTTTGAAAATATGGAGCTGATTATTGCAAGTAATTAACAAAAGGATTAGCAAACATCATAAGCAAAGCTACTAAAAGGGAGTAAAGACCCGTAGTTTCTGCCAAAGCGTCACCTATCAATAAAGTCCTTGTAATCTGTCCGGCTGCCTCAGGCTGTCTGCCAACAGCTTCAGCGGCTTTTCCTGCTGAAATACCTTGTCCAATACCGGGGCCAAGTCCTGCAATCATAGCTATTCCACTACCTAATGCTGATGCTGCTAAAACCATTGCTTTCGCTTCTAGTAAATCCATAAGTACCTCCAAATTTTAATCAGCGGATAAGTCCGCATTGTAAATATAAACCATAGTCAACATACAAAATACAAATGCCTGCATTACTGCAGAAAAAATATCGAAATAAAGTGACAGTATCGCCGGTATACCTATTCTAAATAGTTCAAAAGGTAAACCCACAGCACTTGATAAAGCGCCTAATCCAAAAGCTATTAATTGAGATATGATTAAGCCTGCAACAAGGTTAGCAAAATGTCTTAAAGACAGTGCAACAGGCACAGCAATATCACCAATTATATTAAGCGGCAGCATAACAGGGAATGGTTGAAAAAGGCTTGCCACATATCCCTTTATTCCGCCCGTCCTTATTTTATTAATGAAAATCATTATAAAAGTCAACAATGCCCAACCAAGTGTTACCATTAGATTTGTTGTAGGTGCCCTAAGGCCTATCATCGGCATAAGGCTAGAAATCATAGAAAAGCTGAAAATAGTTGCAATATATACCCTTAAAGGCGAATATCTTTCGTCCATTGTGTTTTTGATAAGGTTTTGAAAAGTTATGACTATCTTTTCAGCTATCGCTTGCCTCTTTGTATCAGCATCAACCTTTAGATTCTTTGTCAGATAGAGGATAATAAATAATATTAAAAGTATAACTACCCACTGAACGACAATTGTTTCTGTCAAATTAAATTTAAAGCCAAAGATATCAAAGGTGTGATATATTCTAGGCCCATTCACTTCGATAGTAGAATTCATACTAACAATAGAAAACATTATACACCTCCTGCCTTTTAAATGATGTACAGCTATTTATTAATGGCTGCTTTGAAAATATAATATACTCTGGGAAACAGCAAAGGTATCCAAAGTAAAAAGACATTTAAGTTAAACTGTTTTATCAATAAAACAAGCACTGCAAACAAAGCTACATATCTAAAAACATACATTGAAGCCACATATTTTTTTGCTTTTTTTGGTGGCTTTATAACCGATTTTGTGACAGTTTGTGCCAATAAATAAAAATGAAGAAATGAAATAACACTGCCTAAAATCAAAGATATAATATGACGAATTATCATTTTTAAATCAGTATTATCGGAAAAAACCCAATAAAGCACCGTCACTGCAAGCGTTATGCAGCTTAGAATTATATAAGGTATTAAAAGAGCAGTTGCTTCTTGATATGCTATTGACTTTGACTTCATTATTATAAAAGTCCTTTATATATTTACTATACTTTAATATAAGCTTACTCTACTATTTCATTCAATCGCCATTCGCCATTGATCTTATAGATTGTAGCTTTTACCACATCATCTTGATTAAATTCGCCACTATCATACTGCTGCTCGGTGACATTGTTAAACAAAATAGTTATCTCACATTCAGAAGTAGTTTTTATATCATACAAAATAGATATGTTTTCCTGCCAATTTCTTTTTGATGAGATACTCTGATGGTCTGCCTTTACACCAAGTCTACCGTCTTTATCTTTAAAAACCGGCTTATTTGTATTATCGGAATTATTTAATATTTCTTTAGCTAAATCAGGTGTATATATTTTATTTACAAATATTTCAATCTGTTGGTATTCAGCATTGCCTTCCTTTTGGTCGGGAGCATGATTTAAAACAGTATAGAGCTTTTTATTTAAATCATTATAGGTCATATTAACAGCATAATACCCATCCTCAGGCACATTTCCATATGGCTCAGGTACAAGTGGAAGCTCATCGGTATAGAACAAGCTATATGCTATAATGTTTTTGGAAATTAAATCCTGTGTAGCGTTTCTAAGCTCTAATTCTTCATCTGCAGTAAGATGTACAGTATTAGACGAGCTTTCATTTCCTGAAAAAACACCCGTATGATAAAGTGCAAATATACCTAATGCGCCAGCCAGCACGGCAAAGATAACCGTCATTATAATTGGTGCTTTTTTAGTACCCATACTATCCTCCATTGTTCCAAAAAGTCGAATAACTTACTCTAAATTATGAACTAATAATGAACAACTACTTTAAGTATAAACCATTATTATAAAAAAATCAAGTCTAAGACAATAATTTTTAACAAATAATAAAATTATTCAGTAAAGTGATACCACAATATGCCAAACCATTCTCTAACCCAATAGGTCGGCAAAAGCTTAATATCAGTATCAGCGTTAACAGGATAGACCTTTTCATACCCAATTCTTTTTGCAAGCATACTTGCTCTGAATTGATGATAGCCATCAGTAGAAATCGCTATTTCAGATAACTCAATGCCTTTTTCCTTTAATATTTCCTTACTAAAAAGAATATTTTCATATGTATTTGTTGACTCCGACTCCTTGTATATTCTTTGAGTATCAACGCCGCTTTTCTCCATATAATTATACATTGCCACAGCCTCAGCTACCACTTCATTATCACCCTGTCCGCCGCTAACGATGCATATCGCATCGGAATTTTCATCTAGATACTGCTTAGCTGCATCTAGCCGTCTTGCCAGCATAGTTGAAGGCTGTTCCCCACGCAAGCCCCCGCCTAATACTATCACTGCCCTTGGAGGTTCTATACTTGGTGTCATGGCTGTTATCATTAATATGGATAAAAATATAGCAAGAGCAAAGCCTAAAATAATTAACAGAATAACAATTTTAAATATAATTTTAAATACTTTGCTTTTGTTAGAAAGGTTCTTAAATTTATTCCAAAATAAAGCTAGAAAAAACAGAAGCCCGCACATTATTACACCGAAAACATTTCCGATATTTTTGATTCCCCAATTAAAAGGGAAAACAAAAACAAAAAATCCGAAAATGCAAATTATCATTACTAACGGCTTCAAAAAATGTGCGAACTTATTTTTAATCATATTTCACCTCTAAAAGACTTGAAATTCCCCCAATTATGTTATTTGAAAAAACAAAGCTTTGTCCCATAATAAATTAAGTCTAATCAGTTTTTATTTTCTAAAGCTGCTTTTATAAATTCTCTAAATAAAGGATGCGGTCTATTAGGACGTGATTTAAATTCAGGGTGAAACTGAACAGCTACAAACCAAGGATGCATTGACTTAGGAAGCTCAACAATCTCTACAAGCCTTCCATCAGGTGAAAGCCCTGCTAATATCAAGCCTTTTGATGTAAGTAATTCTCTAAAATCGTTGTTAAACTCATATCTATGACGGTGACGCTCGTAAATAACTTCTTGACCATATGCCTCTTTTGAAATAGTACCCTCAGCAAGCTTGCACGGATATGCACCAAGACGCATTGTGCCGCCCATATCCACTCCCTTTTGATTAGGCATTATGTCAATTACATTATACTGATTTTCAACAAACTCACCAGAGTTTGCTAAGGGCATCTCTCCCTCGCTCCTCGCAAATTGAATAACTGCCATGTGCATACCAAGACAAAGGCCTAAATATGGTTTTTTAGTTTTTCTTGCATACTCAACAGCTAAAATTTTACCCTCTATACCTCTATCGCCAAAGCCTCCGGGAACAATTATAGCATCGCAATCGCCTAAAAGCTCATTAATATTTTCTGAACAAAGCTCCTCGGAATTGATAAGCTCTATATCAACTGAAGCACTATTTACAAATCCTGCATGACGCAAGGATTCCATAACTGATAAATAAGCATCGGGAAGAGCTACGTATTTTCCAACAAGACCGATTTTTACATTGCTAGTTGTATTTTCATGACACTTGACCATTTCAACCCACTCAGAAAGCTCAGGTTGTTTGTTTTCAAGATGGAGGTGCTTGCACACACGATTAGCAAGTCCCTCGTTTTCTAACATAAGTGGAACGGCATATAATGAAGATGCAGTGAGATTTTGGATAACATCATCCTTGCTCACATTGCAAAATAAAGAAATTTTCTCCTTCATATCCTGAGGGATTTCATATTCGCTTCGACAAACAAGAATATTCGGCTGAATACCAAGAGACAATAGCTCCTTTACGCTGTGCTGTGTAGGTTTTGTCTTAAGCTCATTGCTGCCAGTAATATAAGGTACAAGCGTAACATGAATATACAGAACATTTTCACGTCCTACTTCGGTAATAACCTGTCTAATAGCCTCTAAAAACGGAGTGCTTTCAATATCTCCCACAGTACCGCCTATTTCTGTGATAACTACATCAGCATTACCACTGGAGGTTTTAGCCACTCGATAAACCCTGCTTTTTATCTCGTTAGTAATATGTGGAATAACCTGAACCGTACCGCCTAGATAATCTCCTCTACGCTCCTTATTTAATACAGTCCAATAAACTTTTCCTGTTGTAATATTATTATCTATTGACAAATTTTCGTCTATGAAACGTTCATAATGCCCTAAATCAAGGTCAGTTTCTGCACCATCCTCAGTTACAAAAACTTCACCATGCTGATAAGGGCTCATAGTTCCTGGGTCGACATTTATATAAGGGTCAAATTTTTGAATTGTAACCTTGTAGCCCCTCATTTTTAATAAACGCCCTAAAGAAGCGGCTGTAATCCCTTTTCCTAAGCCGGAAACAACGCCGCCCGTAACAAAAATATACTTTGTAGACATCTTATAGCTCCTTTTTAACACCCTTGCTTTTCCGTTTTTTTAAAAGCAATAGCTTAATATTAAATATCTTTTTTATTATACTATATTTCGATATAGAATTACAAGTCTTATTTTAAAAAAATAAAATTTACCTTAAAATTTAACTTAGATAATTAGCAAAAGAATAGAAAATCAAACAAACTTTCTACTTGAAATTCATATAAAAACATGCTATACTAAAAATAAACTTATAGTTCTTGAAACTTGCGGACAATGTTCATAAAGTTCATAAGGAAAGCCAGTTTCTTTCATGCTGTTTTGCACGAACAGATTGTTCAAGTACAGTTGTGTTTTAGAAAAATTAGTTCCTTAAGAAACTGATTTCATTTTCTAATAATTATTTTGTTTATAATAATTAAATGGTGATTAAAATGAAAATTCACACTTTTATAGTAGGAGTATTTCAAACAAACTCCTATATAATAAGCTCTGATAAAAGAAATGCACTAGTCATTGACCCTGGAGGTGAGGGAGAAAAGCTTTTGCAATTCCTAAAGGAAACCAACTTATGCCTAAAAAAAATATTGCTGACTCATGGGCATTATGACCATACGGGCAGTGCTGATTTTCTTCGTAAAAACACAGGTGCTGAAATATTTATTAATGAAAAGGATAAAATTCTTTTAAGTGATGGAAGTATCAATGCGGCACAGCTTGTGCCAGCTATAAAATATCAACCTTTTGCGGCGGATTTTTATATAAATGATAAAGATGAAATAATTCTTGATGAAATCACTTTTAAGGTGAAAGTTACACCCGGTCACACTGCCGGTAGTGTTGTTTTCATAGATGAAGAGAATAGGGTTATTTTTTCTGGGGATACTCTATTTCATGGTACAGTTGGCAGGACGGATTTATATTCAGGTAACTATAATGATATTATTGAAAGTGTAAAGTCATTAAGTAAATTAACAGGTGATTATAAGATTTTGGCGGGGCATGGCGAGCAAACCACCTTAAATACTGAAAGGCGGATAAATCCTTATATATGACAATAATTTTTAAAGGCCATAGCTTTCACTATGAAATGGAAAGGCTTTACCGTTCGTTTTTCCTACCACACAAAGCAAAGGTTTATATTGATAATTATAATGAAGATGAATATTATTCCATTTGCAATGCCGCTTTAGAGGATAAAGAATATTTAATCTGTGAGAGGTTGATTAAAAAGGAAAGTATAGAGCTTAGAATGAAGGCTCTTATTTGCGAAAAGCTAATTGAAAAGAAGGAAACATTACCTTTATCCACCGGCGAAAAAGAACAGGAGCTTGCATTTTCAAGACTTCTTTATAATACCTTAAATCTTCTTACTGGAAAAAGCTTGTCATGGGGGATAATGACGGGGATTCGTCCTACTAAATATATTAAAACTCTCTCTCTTTCCGACGAGGAAATTAGCAAAAATTATTATGTCAGTAAAGAAAAAATCTCACTTTCCCGACGTATAAACGATTTGCAGCAGCCTATTATTAACAGCATTGATATAAATGATTTTTGTCTGTATATTTCCATTCCGTTTTGTCCTACGAGATGCAGCTATTGCTCCTTTATTTCACAGGCTAATAAAAATAGTGATAATGTCATTTCCGTTTATTTGGAAAAGCTAAAAATAGAACTTGATTATATCAGAAGCATTACACAGAAAAAGGGATATAAATTAAAATCAATATATATTGGTGGAGGCACGCCTACTATACTTAGCTCAACGCAGATTGACGCTCTGCTAAAAACAGTGATGAGGTTTGATACTTCTAGTCTTTGCGAGTTTACTTGTGAGGCGGGCAGACCTGATACAATCACTTTAGAAAAGTTAAGGGTGCTTAAGGAATATGGAGTTGGAAGAATCTCAATAAACCCTCAATCTCTTTCTGATGATGTGTTAAAAGCAATAGGTAGGCTGCATAGCACTGAGCAAATATATCAAGCCTTTAATTATGCTGAAAAAGTTGGATTTAATGTGATTAACTCTGATTTAATAGCAGGGCTGCCGAAGGATAATTTAGATAGCTTTAAGCATAGCTTAAATGAGATTATTAATTTAGGCGCTGAAAATATCACGATACACACATTAGCGTTAAAGCGTTCAAGCAATATGTATGGTAACACTGATTTTAAAGCCTTGACTCTAGAAAGCAGCGATGAAATTGACAGTATGTGTGAATATTCTTTCAATGTATTAAATAATAATTCTTATTTGCCCTACTATCTTTACAGGCAAAAAAATTCTTCATCCGATTATGAAAACATAGGGTATTGTAAAAAGAACAAGGAAAGCTTTTATAATATAGCAATCATGGAGGAATGTTGTAATATTCTAGGCGCAGGAGCAAATTCAAGTACAAAGCTTATAAATAAAGACAAAAATAAAGGAGCATTGATAAAAAGAATTTATAATTATAAATATCCTGTGGAATACATTAACAATTTTAATGTTCAACTAAAAAGGAAAGAAGAAATAGAAAATTTACTTAACTAATTTAAGAAAGAGGTGTTTTTATGTCAGGATTAGATGATTTTTTTGATAAAGCGAAGGAGGTTTCGCAAACTGCCGGACGAAAAACGAGCGAGTATATTGAGGTTTCGAAATTGAAAATTAAAGCTTCTCAGCTGCAAACAAAAATTCGTCAAAAATACGAGGACCTTGGCAGCAGCGTTTATAACGCTGTAAAAGCAAAAAGTGAAGGCACAGAATTTATTTTAGATTATGTCGATGAAATAAATTCTTTAAAGCATGAGCTAAGAGCAATAAATGAAAAGATTGATTTTTTACTGGGGAGAAATATATGTCCGTTATGCAAATCTGTAAATAAGAAAAACGTTAAGTTTTGCTCAAATTGTGGTGCTGAGTTAAATCCTCAAGATGAAGTGATGGGGGTATAAAGATGGCGGAGCTTAGATGGAATCCTCTTATAAATGACTGGGTAATGGTGGCTGGAAATAGGCAAAACAGACCCCAAATGCCTAAGGATTATTGCCCCTTTTGTCCTAGCTTTGGAAATGTACCTGAATATGATGTACTAAAATATGACAATGACTTTCCGGCACTTTCGCAAACACCTCCCACGCCCGACGATGTCGCAAATGACTTTTTTAAGGTAAAGCCGTCATACGGAAAATGTGAGGTAATTTTATATTCACCCGATCATTATGCCGGAGTGAAGGACCTTAGTCAAGAGCATTTAGAAAAGCTTGTCAGCTTGTGGCAGGAAAGATTTTTGGCTATTTCAAGTGACGAAAAAATTAAATTTGTATTCATTTTTGAAAATAGGGGAGATGTTGTAGGTGTAACTATGCCTCATCCCCATGGGCAAATTTATGGATACAGCTATTTGCCTAAAAAGCTTGAGCTTGAGATGGAAACCTTTAAAAATGCATACAAGAAAATCGGCGAAACATTAATATCACAAATGATAAGAGAAGAGAAAAAAGACGGAAGACGCATTATCTTTGAAAATGAAGATTTTATCGTTTTTCTCCCTTTTTTCAGCGAATATCCCTACGGAATTTATATAGCGGCAAAAAGACATATATTAAACATTTCACAATTTTCTGATAGAGAAAAGAAAAGCTTTGCTGATATTCTTAAAAAATCAGTAGGAACGCTTGACAGCTTGTTCAACAAGGAGTTTCCCTATATGATGTGTATGTATAATGCCCCAGTAAATCAAGCTGAAAGCATGGAATACTATCACTTTCATGTTGCTTTTTATCCCCCAATGAGAAGTGCTGATAAGCAGAAATTTAATGCCTCTAGTGAAACCGGTGCTTTTGCCCACTGCAACCCCACTTGCCCTGAGCTATGTGCCGAGGAATTAAGGCAAGCATATAATATTTTTTTAAATGCAGATAAAAATTAGCCTGTTACCTAAAAAATAATGAATTTTGCTAAGTTATTAAGTAAATGATATATGAAAAACATTTCGTTACACCATGTAATCATTTACATAATATTGAAAAAAGCATTGTTTTCAAAATATAGTTTAGAAGGTTTTTTATTTTTTAAGTTATTATAATCGTTGATTTGGTTAAATTGCATAAAAACAAAAATTAAATATGTTTAAAATATCAATTGAAATTCTCTTAAATTTAAGTTACAATTTAATTGGAATTAAATATATGTCCAAACTTATTTTTATGGAGGATTAAATATGAAAATTAAAAGGATTCTATCTTCTGCACTAGTAGCTGCATTAGCTGTTGGAACAATGGCTATTTCAGCTAGTGCGGCAAATAACAAGTTGGTAAGTACTACTGGTGATGATGGGAAAAATGGTGCTTTCCAGTTAGCTTCTGAAGCTTCTAAGAAAGACGGTACAAAAATGCACGTCGGCACAAATAAAGTAATTACGGATTATTTCGAAATTGCTATTGCTGATGTTGAAAAAATTGCTTCTGTTAAGATGGAAGTTAGCTATGACGATAAAAATGTTAGCGACGATAAGCCGGGTGGTTGGGCTAATGGTCAGTTCTATGCTTCTGGTACATCATGGGAGAGCAAGCATATTAATGCTACCGATGTAGAGGGCGATAGCTTTGTAGTTGAGCTGCCATTTACTCCTGCTTTAACTGAAGATGGTGCAGGCGTTATTTATGCTGTTGGTGCTGAAGAATATGGTGGAGGTTCTTATACCTTTAATGCTATTAAGTTCCTTGATAAAGATGGTAATGTAGTAACGCAGTACCCAGGCGAAGGCGCAAAAGCTCCTGAAAAAACTGATGATACTAATACACCAGCAACTGATGATTCTTCTAATAAAGGCAAGGGTGATGAGGCTTCTGCTCCAACAGGTATTGAAAGTGTAGCTGCAGTGGCTGCAATAGCTTTGATTGCAGGCGGCGCTTTAGTTGCATCACGTAAAAGAAAGTAATAAGTAAATTATAAAAGCTTGCAGATTTTGTCTGCAAGCTTTTATAGAGAGATAGTTTGCCTATTGCACATACGTGAAACATATAGTGGCTTTAGCAAAATGAAATTCTGAAAAAAGATTTAATTTTTTTATACTTTGCCTTCTTTAAAAAGCACTTAATGCTAAGCATTAAGTGCTTTTTACTTTAAATAAATTCTAAGAAAACAGCTTTTCAAGCCTCTTCATAGCCTCTATTGTATTCTCCTTGCTGCCAAATGCAGTGAGTCTAAACCATCCATCACCATTTTTACCAAAGCCTGCACCCGGTGTACCCACTACTTGAATATTTTCTATTAGATAGTCAAATAATTCCCACGAATCCATATTATTAGGAGCTTTGAACCAAATATAAGGGGAATTATGCCCACCGGTGTATTTGATGCCAAGCTTATCAAAGGTTTCACGCATGATTTTTGCGTTTTCCATATAATATTCAATAGCTTGATTAGTCTGCTTTAAGCCTTCTTCAGTAAATACTGCCTCTGCTCCACGCTGAACAGGATAGGAAACGCCATTAAACTTACTGCCTTGACGTCTGCCCCATAGCTGAGCAACACTATGTGCTGAACCATCTTCCGCATAGACCATAAGCTCCTCAGGCACAACTGTGTAGCCACAACGTACACCGGTAAATCCAGCCTTTTTAGAAAGTGATGCTATTTCAATCGCACATTTCTTTGCCCCATCAATAGCATAAATACTTCTAGGGATTGATGGATCTGAAATAAATGCCTCGTATGCTGTATCATAAATAATAATAGCTTTATTTTTCAATGCATAAGCCACCCATTTTTCAAGCTGCTCCTTTGTGTAAACAGAGCCTGTGGGATTGTTAGGTGAGCAAAGGTAAATAAGGTCTGCCTTAACATTTTCATCAGGCATGGCAGCAAATCCATTTTCCTCATTAGAATCAGCAAAGATTACTTTATTGCCATTCATAATATTAGTATCTACATAAACAGGATATGCAGGGTCAGTAATAAGAACTGTGTTTCCGTGTCCAAAAATATCAACTATATTACCACAGTCGCTCTTTGCACCGTCACTAATTCTGATAATATCTGCCGAAACATCAACGCCAAAGCTTTTATAATATTCACTGATTGCTTTTCTTAAAAATTCATACCCTGCACCACTATCTTCATATCCACGAAAAGTTTCTTTAACTGCCATTTCATCGCACGCTTTTTTCATAGCCTCTACAACTATTGGAGCAAGTGGCTGTGTGACATCGCCTATTCCCATACGGATAAGTGGTTTATCTGGATTTTGTTCAGCATAATTCTTTACTCTTTTGCCGATTTCAATAAAAAGATAATTCTTTTTCAAATTGAGAAAATTTTCATTTAATTTTGCCATTTGTAAAACCTCCATTTTCACTTTTGTTCCTTAATACTTTAACATTTTTTATTTTAAAAATCAAGTACCCTGATACCTAAAAATATAGACGGGCATCGAGTTTATTCCATAGGCTTAATATATGTTGTAAGTATGTTTTCAGCTATTTCTCTTTGTGAAACACGTAAATCCATAGCCTGCTTTTGAATATATCGGTGTGCATCCTTTTCGCTCATACGCAGATATTCCATAAGGCAGTATTTTGCTCTATCGACAAGCTTTATATCCTCGATTTTTTTATTAAGATTTTCATTTTCCTCTTTGAGCTTTTTAGCTTGAGTTTTTGCAAGGTTTGCAAACTTAACAGCTTGAATAAAGAGCATTTTGCTGAAAGGACGTGCAAGAACAAAAGCACCTGTAAAATTCAGCTTTGCCTGAATTTCTTCAGCCACATCACTCTTTGCTAAAACGACAATACCGCCTTTTATTTTCTTATGCACCTCAGCTACAAAATTCATTCCATAATCGGTTTTAAGCGGGGTATAAACTATTAAAGAATCATATTTACTCAAATCCATTTGTTTAATTTCTTTTTCATCAGTATAAATTACGTGTGAAATATTTTCTTCATCTAAAATAGATGAGATTTTTTGAGCCTTTTCTATTGAAGCTGCCGCTATGAGGATTTTCATATATTTCCCCCAAATCTGATTTGCCTTTTTATCTATATTGAGCTAAAACTTCATTTATAGCCGATTTTAAAGCATTCTTATTAGATTCCCATTTATCATAATTATAAAAATCTGCATACTCTTCATTATATTTTTCAGCAATATATTTATCAAGATCCATTGAAATACCTTTTACATCCTCAAAAACAGGCATAAATTTATCTGCATCTGAAAGCTCCTGCTTGAGATTGTACATTTTCTCGCTCCAGCTGCTGATAACTTTATATCCGTTAATATCTTCGTCAGAATTACTGCTTAGAGCGTTTTTCTTTTCAATCGCAATATTTTGTGGGTTTATTGTATATAATCTATTTAAAACAATCCAGTCGCTTGCTCCCTTAATATTTTTAGCACCCTTAGGTACAAGATAGCCTACGGGAATTGCCCTTATACTATACATTGGTGCAAGCTCACTAGTAGGATAAGGTACAAATTGCATATTAAAGTTTGATGTTCGCATTATTTTCTCGTATTCGGAAATTGGAAGGCTGTAAAAAACATTATCATTAGATATTCTTGCTTGTTTAAAGTCATATTTCTCACTAGAAATAAAATTGTTCTCAGTAATAATATCCAGCGTTTCTAAAGCTGCACCGATATGATTATTATCTATATTATTATTGATTTCATCTGCATTAAAGCTGATGATAGTTTCACCGGTTGATGCTAAGAAATCCTCATTTGAAAATTCTATTATACCCTTTGCATTTGGAATGTTTGCTTTAAATGTGTTTAATATGGTTAAAAAATTTTCCCAAGTCCAATTGCCATCTTTTAAAAGCTCATAAGGATTAGGGACATTATAATCTTCAAAAATATCGGCATTATATACAAGCACATTACCAAAATCATATTTATAAGGAACAAAATAAATACTATCCTTATATTTGTATTTATCTATAAGAGAAATTATATCTGTCCAAGCATCTGCATTTAAATCTATATAGTCATCTAGCTTTTCAAAATAATTATTGTAAATGCCATAGGGAAAGGCTTTTTCATTGTTGCTGATAATATCTGGGGATTCATCTAATTTTCTAAGAGTATCTAGCTCTTCATAAATATTATTATCAGTATATATTACATTGATTTTACCATTATAAAGCTCACGATATAAGGTAATTTTATCTATGTCGAGATTATTATCATCGTATGAGCATAAATAAGTTATTTCGCCAGAATTTATTTTTTTAGCTTCAATAGAATTATCTTCATAGTAAATTTTGTTTACTTGTGTGTATATATTATCCGACACATTATTGTCTTGTATATAATAGCAGCCGGAGGATAAAGTTATTAAAAAATATAGAAAAGCCGATTTTAAAAGCTTCTTAGTTCTCAAAACAATCCCTCCTCATGAATTTGTAAAAAATCTTTGCTTATAATAAGCTATAAATTTATTATAATATTTTCATATGTAATTGTAGCACAAATTCATGAAAAAAGTCAACTTTTAATATAGCAATAATCATATTAATATACTTAAGGCAATGTATGAGAAAATAAAATCAGTGTCTAGGCGATTTATTTCTTTAAAACATAATTATGAACATAAGTACAAAATAATATTAAGAAATTCTTTTCAAACTATATCTGAAAAACTAATAAATCAGCATAAATTTAAAGGTTTTTAAAAACTTTCACTAATGTTTCACCATTCTTTTAAAAAAATTATATAAAAACACTTGACATATTAAATAAAACATGATAAATTATTCTTAGCACTCAAGATAAAAGAGTGCTAACAAGTTTCTCACTAAAATAACAATGATGGCATAAAGAGTATAGAGTGGGGGTGTGATACTTGGAGCTGAGAACTTTGAAAATACTTGAGGCAGTTGTTGATGAGTTTATCCGAACGGGTGAACCTGTCGGCTCAAAGACTCTCACAAACAGACTTGATTTTAAAGTATCATCTGCCACCATACGAAATGAAATGGCACTGCTAGAGCAATTAGGCTTTTTAGAGCACCCGCATACTTCAGCAGGTAGAGTGCCAACCTTTAATGGGCTAAGACTTTATATTGATAAGCTGGTTTCACCACCTCCTCTTTCGATTGAAGAAAAGCATCTTGTAGATTCCATGATGGATAAATCCTTTTCTACTGAGCAGGAAGTAATACAAACAGCATCAAATGCATTAGCTGAAATTACACGTCATGCGTCTGTATATACTAAATCAAGCAATAACTTTTCAGTCATAGCAAAGGTTGAGGTCATTCCTACTGGACATAGATTATATGTTTTGCTAATGGTAACTTCCAGCGGAGAAGTTAAAAACAAAATGTGCAGGCTTGAATTTGATTTATCACCTGAGCAACTTGCTTTTTTTGCTAATTTTATGAATGATAATTTACAAGGCTTAAATGCTGAAAGCTTGTCAAACACTGATTTGCAAAAGCTGATTAGTGCGATGGGTGGGTATGTAATGACGCTTTCTCCGCTACTAAAGGCTGTGATTGAAATGTGGGATGAAATAAATGATAGTAAGCTTGGTGTTGCAGGTGAAAGCAATTTAATTACTTGTTCAGAATTTAGCCCTATGGAGGTCGCTAAATTTCTTGAAAGCAGAAAATCGCTATCTACCTTACTTGATAGGACTTTTTCAGGTATAAATGTGCTTTTTTCAAAAGAAAACGATACTTTTGTAATAAGTAATTCATCGCTTGTTGTTAAGGGCTTTGAAAAAAGCAATGCGAATGTCGGCGCTTTAGGTGTTTTAGGTCCAATGAGGCTAGATTACAAAAAGGTTATACCTTATATTGATTATTTTACTGATAAAGTAACCGATATTTTAACAAAAATAGATGATAACGACGCACAAATGAAGGAAAGCGAGGATTGAGCATGAGTAATAAAGATAATCACACAAAAAATGATAATGAAATTGTAGAGGAAAAGGAAGATGTAAAAAAAGATAATTCACAAAATGAACGTGCAGAAAATACTGCTGAAGATACTAACGATGTATTAAATCAAGAAATAAGCAAAAAAGAGCAGGAAATTGAAAGCTTGAATGACAGGCTGCTTAGAACTGTGGCTGAATATGATAATTATCGTAAACGCACGTCAAAGCAGCTAATAGAAAAGGAAAGTGAAGTAACTGCAAAAACAATAGGAGAGTTTTTACCTGTTGTTGACAATCTTGAAAGAGCTTGTGAAAATGCTTGCAGCGATGAAAAGTATAAGGAAGGCATAGATATGATACTTTCAGGATTTAAGGAAATACTCTCAAAGCTTGGTGTTGAAGAAATTGATACCGAGCAGGGCTTTGACCCTAATCTTCATCAGGCAGTACAGCAAATTGAAGCAGAGGGAAAACAGTCCGGTGAAATAGCGGCTGTTTTTCAAAAAGGATATAAGCTAGGTGAAAAAATCATTCGCTTTTCAGTTGTTGCTGTTGCAAAATAGTAAACAAACTTATAATGTAAATTGATTAATATGATAAACAATTGATTGGAGGAATCAACTATGGGAAAAATAATAGGTATTGACTTAGGTACAACAAACTCTTGCGTATCGGTTATAGAAGGTGGCGAGGCAGTAGTTATTACTAATGCTGAGGGAGCAAGGACTACACCTTCCGTTGTAGCTTTTACAAAAGAAGGAGAAAGACTAGTAGGACAGGTTGCAAAGCATCAGGCAGTAACAAACCCTGATAGGACAGTTATTTCCATTAAGCGTCATATGGGAAGCGACTATAAGGTAAGTGTTGATGATAAGAGGTATACACCTCAGGAAATATCAGCAATGATTTTGCAGAAAATGAGAGCAGATGCTGAAGCATATCTTGGCGAAAAGGTAACTGACGCTGTTATTACTGTTCCGGCATATTTTACCGATAGTCAGCGTCAAGCTACTAAGGATGCGGGACAAATTGCAGGGCTTAATGTACAAAGAATTATTAATGAGCCTACTGCTGCAGCCTTAGCTTATGGAATTGATAAGGAAAATGATCAAAAGATTATGGTATATGACCTTGGTGGTGGTACTTTTGATGTTTCTATTATTGAAATTGGTGATGGAGTTCAAGAGGTTTTAGCTACTGCCGGCAACAATAATCTTGGCGGTGATGACTTTGACCAAAGAATTATTGACTTTTTGATTGCCGAATTTAAAAAGAGTAATGGAATTGACCTTAAAAATGATAAATTTGCTATGCAAAGGCTGAAGGAAGAGGCTGAAAAAGCAAAAATCGCTCTTTCTAGCACGCCTAATGTATCAATCAACATTCCTTATATTACTGCCGATGCAACAGGTCCTAAACACCTAAATGTTGATATGACAAGGGCTAAGTTTAATGAGCTTACTGCTGACCTTGTAGAGGCTACAATGGGACCCGTTAAACAGGCTATCAAGGATTCTGGATTGTCAATAAGTGAAATTGATAAGGTTTTACTAGTTGGTGGTTCTACAAGAATACCGGCAGTACAAGAGGCTGTTAAAAAACATATGAATAAAGATCCTTTCAAAGGAATTAACCCTGATGAATGTGTTGCTATGGGTGCAGCTATTCAAGGTGGCGTATTAAATAAGGAGATTACCGGCTTATTATTACTTGATGTTACACCTCTTTCTCTTGGTATTGAAACAGCAGGTGGTATTTGCACAAGGATGATTGAGAGAAATACAACTATTCCTACTAAAAAGTCTCAAATTTTTTCAACCTATTCTGATAATCAGCCAAGCGTTGAAATCAATGTTCTTCAAGGTGAACGTGAGTTTGCTAAGGATAATAAATCTCTTGGAAACTTTAGGCTTGATGGTATTGCACCAGCTCCTAGAGGTGTTCCTCAGATTGAAGTCACCTTTGATATAGATGCAAACGGTATTGTAAATGTATCTGCAAAGGATTTAGGAACAGGTAAAGAGCAGAAAATCTCTATTACAGCATCTTCAAATATGAGCAAGGATGACATTGACAAAGCTGTAAAAGAGGCAGAAGCTTTTGCAAATGAGGATAAAAAGAGAAAAGAAGAGGTTGAAGAAAGAAATGCAGCGGATCAGCTTGTATATCAGTCTGAAAAGGCTTTAGCTGATTTTGGAGATAAGGTTAGTGAAGATGAAAAGACAGCTGTAAATTCAAAAATCAATGACCTTAAGGAAGCTTTAAAGGGTACGGATATAGAAAAAATTAAGTCTACAAAAGCTGAGCTGGAAAAATCCTTCCATGAAATTGCTGCAAAGGCTTATCAAGCAGGTGCGGCACAAGGCGGTGCTGAAAACGCTGCTAATCCTTCATCCGAGAAAAAAGGCGATGATGATGTAATCGACGCTGATTTTACTGATGTAGATTAATACTTTATTTTTAATTAAATTAAGTCAAAGCTAGATTGTCATATTATATGGCAATCTAGTATTTTGAACTTATAAAGCATTTATATTAAATAATTGTAAACTTTTTTGTGTGAAAAAATTTTCACATGGTTTAGATTTATTTTTCAAATAAAAGTGTTATTATAAAATGATAGATAATATATAGTAAATTAGGGCGGGGCATATACTTTTGCTTTGCAACCTTTTATAAATGCGGTTTTTCGGAAGGAATGAAGGAAAATGGAGAAACGTGATTATTATGAAGTGCTGGGGCTAAGCAAAGGTGCCAGTGAGGATGATATAAAAAAGGCATACCGTAAGCTTGCTAAAAAGTACCACCCAGATATAAATCAGGACGATCCTGAGGCAGAGGCTAAGTTTAAAGAAATTAATGAGGCTAACGACGTTCTCTCTGACCCTGAAAAGCGTCGCAGATATGACCAGTTTGGGCATGCGGGTATTGACCCTAGCTATGGCGGCGGCGGTTCAGCAGGAGCAGGAGGCTTTGGCGGGTTTGGGGGCTTCGGTGGCTTTTCTATGGATTTTGACGATATATTTGACGGGCTTTTTGGGGGAGGAGGAAGAAGCAGCAATCCAAATTCTCCAAGAAGAGGCTCAGACATATCGATTAGGCTTGATATAAGCTTTATGGAGGCGTGTCACGGGGTTGAACATATTGTTGAAATAAATAGGATTGATGACTGTGATGCTTGCCATGGAACAGGTGCAGAGGCTGGTACTTCTCCAAAAACTTGTCCGACTTGTAATGGTGCCGGAAGAGTACGTGTACAAAGACCTACTATTTTAGGCACTATGACAACCACTCAGACTTGTTCTCGATGCGGAGGCAAGGGCAGAATAATTGAAAAGCCTTGTAATTCATGCCGTGGAACAGGAAAACAGCAAAACACTAAGAAAGTACGCATAAATATTCCTGCTGGTGTTGATGATGGGCAGGTATTTCCAATTCAGGGCGAAGGAAACTCCGGTTCTAACGGTGGGCCAAGAGGTGATTTAAATGTCAAGATTTCTGTGCGTAAGCATGAAATTTTCGAAAGAAAAGGCTTTGACATATGGTGTGAAGTACCTATCACATATACTCAAGCGGCCTTAGGAGATGAGCTTGTTGTACCTACAATAGATGGAAATGTTAAATATTCCGTTCCTGAAGGTACGCAGCCTGGCACTGTGTTTAGACTTCCTAACAGAGGTGTTAAGAGAAATCGCCGTGGAGATCGTGGCGACCAATATGTAAGAGTTAATATAGAAGTGCCTAGAAACTTGTCCAAGGCTCAAAAGCAATCCCTTAAAGCTTTTGAAGAAACATTAAATGAGAAAAATTATGAGAAGAAAAATTCTTTCTTTAATAAATTAAGAGATTATTTTACAAGCTAATTTAATTAATGCAAATAACAAACGAAAGTCGTTTGTTATTTGCATTTTTTGCTGCATTATAAATTAAAGCTTTTTTTTTAATTGGATTTATTTCCCGAAAATGCCACTAGACATTGCATGAGTGGTTAGCAGAGGTGCAGATGGCTAAAACCTTATCTATTGGCAATGCTTTATCATTCATCAGCAAAATGAACATAGCTTCCCAGCTGCAATGGGGCTTTTACAGCCACCGAAAGGCTGAGTAGTAAAATCATCAATATTATAATCTATTGCCACAATTTTATTTCTTATTTCGCATGAAGAAAACCTTTCGGTATAAGTTATTTGAAAGGCATTTCCACTATTACTTAACAATGGGGGTAAATCTCCGGCGTGCCAAGGGTGAGATTTCCAATGACAATTCCCACTGCCCCATGGTATTTGGAGGTGTCTTCCTATATTAGGATAAGAGTTTTTACATTGACACTTACATTCTCCCTCAAAAATATGAAAGCCTAGAATTCTATCACACGGAAGGTTTCTTATTTCAGTTGCTACATACGCTCCACATTTTCCTTGATATATTTCTACTGTTCCACATATACGAGGGTATTTGCAATTTCCCTCAATAATAGCAATAAGCTCAGGCGGACATTTAATCAGCTTTATAAATTCTATACAATTATCCATACTCATGACCACTTTCTATAAAATTATTTATCTTATAAAACATAAAAATAGCTTGCTTTAATAACTCTATTATTCATTATATGAAAAAAAATAAACGCTGTGCGTTTAATCACATTCCGTTGTGCCATAGTTATTGCTTTATCAAGGCAAGCTAAGCACAACGGGTTAAACCATTTTTGCATTTTAAATGCTAAGCTGTTCGTTTAATCACATTCCGTTGTGCCATAGTTATTGCTTTCCCAAGGCAAGCTAAGCACAACGGGTTAAACCATTTTTGCATTTTGAATGCTAAGCTGTGCGTTTAATCAAATTCCGTTGTGCAATAGTTATGCACCACATTAAGGTTTTATAAAAAAAGCTACCATTAATATGGCAGCTATACTAAAGATAAACATCATGCATTGCACAATATCCACACGAACTATGGTGCAAAAGGTACATAAGACTTTGCCGACAAAGTAGACACAATTAATGAGGTGACTTTTTTAATTCTCTGATAACCTTTTGAGTGAGTGTTTTAACCATCAGTGTCCTATTTGCTTTTTTAATTCTATCTATTTCATATAAGTCACTAATCTTGCTATATCTCGCTGGCACTTCTGATAATCCGTATTCGGCTAAATTTTTCACACACCTATCACAGGCACATCTCTTAAATCTTGTTAGTACCTCAAGAGCTGTTTCTCGTGCTAAAATATCGATTGCATTTATATATTCAGAAGAATTATCTTTTTTATCATTCTCAAATTCAAGAATTTTTTGTTCTTCATTTTTATTATGTTCAAGCTTTTCAATTTCTTTTTTGGTATAAAGCTTAGCATTTTTATTTTCAGCTGAAATGTCATTATCATAGTTGTTATTTACAGATAACTTTGGATTAGGAGCGGAATTGCCATTAATCAATCTCATTACATGAGAAGTTTTATTAGTTTTATTAGATTTTATATTTTTGTTTTTATTAGGCATGATTTACCTCGCTGGTTTTCTTTTTTGCTTTTCTGACTTTATACCTAAATATTCATTTACAAAAGCCCGATATTCACGCACTGATTTAGATTTTGGTGCATAATCTTGAATACATATTCCATGTGCAGGTGCTTCTGCAACAACAACACTTGAACTGATTTTTGTATCGAAAATCTTTGTGTTAAGCTGCTGTGCAATTAGCGTAGCAAGCTCCTCTACTTCCTTAGTAAGGATTAATCGAGGATTGTATTTATTAAGTAGAATTCCACGGATAATAAGCTTTGTATTATAGTATTTTTGCACTGCAAAGATGGTTTCCTTAAGCTGAGAAATACCCTGAAGGCTTAAAATTTCTGGCATCATCGGGATAATCAGCTCATCGGCACAAGCATATGCATTAATGGTAAGAATTGATAAAGCCGGTGGGGTATCTATAATTATAAAATCATAGCTTTCTGATATACCTACAAGCTTTTCTTTCAAAATAAACTCTCTGCCCACTGTATTTACCTCTAGCTCTACACCGGACAAGAGAATATTAGCTGATATTATATCGCAGATTTGTGTATGTTGTATGGCAGAATTAATATCAGCATTCCCTTTAAACACATCGTAAATTGTAAATTCAAAATCAGGTTCAGCATTAAGGCTAAAGCTAAGGTTGCCCTGAGGGTCTAAATCAATAGCTAAAACTTTGTATCCCTTTTCAGACAAGCCCCCTGCAAAAGCCGAGCAAGTTGCTGTTTTTCCTACTCCGCCCTTTTGATTTGTAAAAGTAATGACCTTTGCGATTTTACTCGCCCCCTAAAAATAATAATATTTTAGAATAAAATGTAATTCAATTCACAGTTTCGCAATAATTTTTATTCCTGTAAAAACGGTAGAAATTCTACCGTTTTTTTATATTAATAATAATTATCGCTGCTTTCCGTATCAGACTCCACGTAAATATGATAGTTTGACTTTCCGTTTTTCTTAACAAAATACATAGCAGCATCAGCGTGTTTTATTAGCTCGGCAGCTGTTTCACCATGTTCAGGGCATATAGCTATTCCTATACTGCATAAAATATTTATCATTACTCCTGTTGATGCTCTGTATCCTGTGTAAAGCTTGTCTATTATTTCTTGACTTAAATATTCTATGTTATTTATATCATCTTTGTTGGTGATACACATAACATATTCATCACCGCCAAACCTACCTGCAAATCCATCTCTTCCCTCAACCTTGGAGCGTATGACATCGGATACATATTTTATGACCTCATCACCTACTGAATGTCCGTACCTATCATTAATAAATTTAAAGTCATCGAGATCAACAAAAAGCACAGCAACCTTATTCATACCACGTCTTTCAAGCTCCTTAACAAAAACACGCTCAAAGGTATTTCTATTATAAAGCTGTGATAAAAAGTCATAACTTGCACGCTCAGAAAGCTTAATTTCCATATTTTTCTCTTTGTCAATATCAGTAATTACGCCAATTACCCTTAGTATTTCTCCCAATCTATCTGTAACGCACTCTGCTCTAAGAGAAATCCATTCGTATTCGCCCGAACTTGCTTTTGCCTGATATTCATTACTAAAAGCGTTTTTATTTTTTATTAAAAGAGTCATATCACGCTTATATGTATCGGCAAACTCAGATTCCATTAACGAATCAATAAATCTACCGTTTTGAAGTGTTGCGTTTGTAATATCTATATCAAATCTGTTTTTAAAATTATCAGAAACATACATCATTTCCTTTTGAAAATCCCACTCAAACAAAATAGAATTTGAAATATCTGCCACTGTTTTGTGCCTTTCCTGACTTAGCGAAACTTCATCAAGCAGATTATTAAATGACTCGGAAATTGCCTTAAAATCATTTCTTGATTTTATATTAAACCTAATATCCTCGCCCTTTTCAGAGTGAAGAATGTCCTTCATTGTTTTAATCATAGAATTCATGGGCTTTGTGATTGATCTTACTACAATAAATCCTATTAATAAACATAAAATCAAGCATATTACTACAACTGATGAAGTATTGATTATTGCTGATTTTGAGTATTCATTAAGAGCTGATTTTGTCACAATTGCAGAAAGAATCCAATCGGGCGAAAATGTGAGTGGTCGATAATACAAATGATAGCTGCCCGCATCCTTTTCCGTCATGGATGTGTCATTTATGTCCTCGACTTTAAGCTCTTTGACATTATCCTTTATTCCTTTTTCGCTTATATCATCGTATTTTACTACTTGCTCATTAAAATTTATTATATTCCCGTTTTTATCAATAAGGGATATAAATCCATCCTTGGAAAACTCGGTATCGGACAAAACGTTCATTATATGGTTTGCTGATACTGCTTTCCATAAGTAACCAGAATCCTGAACCTTTACAGCAATATACAAAACATTTTCAGAATAATAATTTCCATCCGTCTGAAGGGGGGATATATATGCATCTTGATTAACATCATCTGTGAAGGCACTGAATACACTGGCTTCCTCTACATTTCCACTTATTGAAAAAAGAACATTACCTGAATTATCGGTGAAAATATAATCTAAAGCATCATTTCCAGACATATACTGACTTAAAGCGGTTTGAGCAGATTTTTTATCAGAAGTTACATTCTTGACAGCTTCTAATTCGCCCAAGCTTTTAAGCTCTTCCGTTGTACTTTCAAAATAATAGTTTACAGCTGAATATTTGCTCTTTACAGCTGCATTTGCTGCATCATCAGTTTTATTATGTGAGTAATTAACAAGGTTGGATATACTAAAGATAGCAACAACTATTAAGGGTATTACCGTGAAGATAAGTACAGATACAAGAAGTATGGTTTTAATTTTTATATTCATTAAATACCTCCAAGATTTTATATATGCTTATTAATATCAGTTTAATTTATGCTTATTTCTCAGCTCTCGCTCTTTTTGATAAATATATTTAGCAAGCGCTTCCTCATCCTTTGTTGTGTTTAGGATGAATTTGCAGCCTGCTCCGCATTTGTTGTCCATTTCTTCAACTCTCAATACTTCAGCAGTGACTTCTAATTTTTCAAAGCCCAAATCTATCCTTAATTTTATAACATCCGAAACATTAAGCTTTAATTCAGTGATAACATATATTCCGCCTACATTTATATCTCTTACGAATATCCTTTTTGAACGGTCATAGGTTTCAATTTCTCCATTGATGCACGAGCACATTAACCGAACCTCTTCATCTATTTTGATTTTTAGATAGTTTCGTCTTTCTTTCATGATTTTAGGAGAAACACTCATTAGCTCAATGTTTAACTGATATGGAGTAGATACGCTTACACGAGCATCGTATTTTAGTCTTTGTCTATGTACTGTGGTAAATATAATATTTAACTGAATGCCTATTTCAAGCTCAGGCAAATTTTTAGCTTTAATAATCACTATATAAGGATAGCTGTCTTCTTTAATTGTAATTGCTTTTTTGCCAAATGTAGAGATAAAATTATTTTGCTTGTCAAATAAATCGATACTAATAATTTTATCCTTATCAGTCATAAAAGCTTCTCCTTTCTAAATAAAGGGAATTACCTATGACAAATTTCTGCCATAGGTTGATTAATTATAATAATTATGATATTATTTATATGTTGGGTAATTTTTTATTTCTGTCAACCACTAGTTTTAATATCAAATATATTATAGCGGCTATGAAAATGATAGAATTTAAAATATCACAAATTCCTATTTGCAGTCACATAATAGTCAGCCACATTATTATATTATAGTATACTATGATTTTTATAAAAAATCAAGCATTTTATAATAAACTTTCAGAAAATGTATAATATTTTTATACAAAATTAATAATACCTTTTTGTATAAAGTACACGTGAAAAATCAAAGTTATTCACAAATATTCAACTTTTAAATATTTTTAATATTAAAATAATAAAATGGTGTAAAAAATGTCTTATTTCATACACATAGATAATCAATATTTTCAGCATAAAAGGAAAAAAGCACTACTCTTTGCACTAGTGCCTACATATTGTTCTGCTGTACTTTCCGTGATTTTTGTGTTGATGAATTTAAATTTAAGTGATGCACAATTTATAATCAAGCTGCTAATCGCACTATTGATTTTCAGCTCGCTTATAAGTGTGATATCAGCTTTAATTATCAATATTCATTTTCAAAGCATGATATATTTAAATAATAAATACAGCTTTATTGATATTTTTTATGATGGAATTGTCATTAGCACCTTTAATTATAAATTTAAGCTATATGGAAAAGACAAAATAAACCGAAAATTATACTACGTCAGATTTGATGATATTACAGCGATAAAGGGCAAGCATCATCTTAAAATCTGTGGGAAAATACGGGAATACAATCAAGATTCGGACAGGCTAGGTTATCATATTAAAAGAGGCGAGCTGATTTTTAATAATTGGTGGCTTAATGAAAATGGCTTTGGACTTGTTGACGAAATTATGATACCTGAAATTTTCGGAAATATGTCTTTAATAAAAAAACGTATAAAAATAGCACGACTCAAACGTGAAAGAATTAAAAAGCAGCGCGAAGAAATGAAGCTTAAGAGCAATAGCTATCAAAGATTTCCCGCAGGTCTTCCACGTAGGAGGATACTCCCAAGGGGAAGCTATCAAAGAAAATGGGGCGAATAAATCAAACAAAATAATAGCAGCTATCCCAGTCGGGCAAGCACTCATCGTGCCTAAGATAAATTTTATAGTCTCTTCTTATTCCGTTTATAAACAAGGGCAGTTCAAGCAAATCCTCTATCTTATGATATGCAGAAATGCACAGCTTAGGCTTATGTAATGCTATTGTATTTTCACTGCCCTTTAAGCCTTCATTTTCGCAGCCTTCAATGTCGTATTTAATATATGTTGGATTTTCATGCTTTAAAAGATCGTCTATACAATATACCTTCACCATTTTTCCCTGCCCTGCACGAGAGCCTCTTCCACGCTTGCCACTGAAAGGGATTTCCGTTGTTTTGTCCCATACTCCTGCATTATATGCATTAAACACTTTTGGATTTAGCATATAAAAGCGTCTTCTCATCTTTGCATAATTTTTAGTGTCAGGCTCTAATGCTATGATTTTAGAAAAACGTGCTTGCGTGATGTTTAAAAATTCATTAATAGTATCGCCATTATACGCTCCTAAATCTACATAAACTTCATTATCACCAAGATTTAGCAAAGAAAGGCTTTGCTCACGATTATGCATAATATTTTTTATGTATTGGACTTTTCCAGTTAAACGATAATATACAAGGTTTTCAAGTGCAATTTTTGATTCCTTATCAGCCAAAATGCTATACAGCTCTTCAAAACGCTCTTTATTTTCGATAAAATAATTATAGTCAAATAAGCCCTCTCCAAAAACAGGAACGTGAGGCAGGTAAACCTCATAGGCCTCAGAAAGCGTAAAGATATATTCAATAACCTCTTTAATATTTGTTCCAAAACTGACTAAAATAACAAAATTTGAGTAAAGAGATTTTATTTCACTAAGTGTTTTAACCCTTTTCCCCATAAATTCATGGCCACGCACAAAACCGTCGCTAGCCATAAAATCGTCCGGCTGCTTTCCTATCAAAGAAAGTGCCTTGCAGATTTTCTCAGCACCATCACCCATACCATAGAGTATGATTTTTTTGCTTGTATTTTTTAGATAATCCCACAAATCTTTTTCAATTTTTTGTGCTATTTCACTAAATCTGTTGTTCATAATATAACCTCAATTATCATTAATGCTGATTTATGCTTAATTAATAATTTGTTCATATAATAAATTACAATGAATGGTATAATTTAATTAACTGTATTATTATATTTTAAATTATATAATAAATAAGGCTGTTTGTAAAGACATAATGTTAGAAAGGTAGTAATTATGCAAAGGATTATTGATTTATCGCAGGTTTTGGATAAAAGCATGGTAGTTTACCCTGGAGATCCCTCTTTTTTTGTAGAAAAATTCAAATGCTTTAACAAGGATAAATACCAAGCATGTTGCTTTCAAATGTCATGCCATGGCGGCACACACGCTGACGCTCCATCACACTTCGTTTGTGGGGGAAAGGACATTGATGAAATTGCATTAGATAATTTCATTGGTAAAGCCTTTGTAACAGATGCTGTAATACTTGACGGTATGATTTCCACTAAAGCATTGAAAAGCTCACTTACTGCTAAGGGTGACGAGAAAATACTTATTCTTAGGACGGGCTGGGAGGTTTTTGTAGGAACGGATTCTTACTACACTGATCATCCTTTTTTTGAAAGCAGAATATCAAGTATTTTAAAAGAAGCTGGAATTTGCACAATAGCTGTTGATATGCCTTCACTCACAAATAAATCAGGCACTATTGATATGCACCTTGATTTATTAGAAAACAATATAACCATTATAGAATCACTTATTAATTTAAAAAGTATATCAAAAAACAAAATCTTTTTCAGTGCTGCACCTTTGAAAATAAAAGGCTGTGACGCTGCTCCCGTTAGGGCATATGCCATAGAAGATTATGAATGATTATGAATAATTTAGATAGCAAAAAAAGAGGAGTTTATCCTCTTTTTTATTGTTATCTATTCTTCAATCTCCTCATGTTCATCAAGAATAAACTTAGAAACTTCATTCCTTAAAGCAACAGCCTGAGCTGATAGCTCTTCACTAGCGGCTGAGCTTTCTTCAGCAGTGGCAGCATTTGCTTGCACAACGCTGGATACTTGGGATAAGCCTTGTGTAATCTGCTCAATAGCAAGTGCCTGCTCAGCTGATGCAGACTCAATCTTTCCGATAATCTCATTAACTTTTGCTGATTTTTCAGCGATTTCTTGTAGTACCTTTGCAGAATCCTTGGTCATCGTCGTGCCATTATCCACGATTGTTGATGAGTTTTCAATAAGCTCTGCTGTTTTCTTTGCTGCATCTGCCGATTTTGCCGCAAGATTTCTCACTTCATCAGCTACTACTGCAAAGCCTTTACCTGCTGCACCGGCTCTTGCTGCCTCAATAGCGGCGTTAAGTGCTAAAATATTTGTTTGGAAAGCAATATCTTCAATTAATTTTGTAACACTGGAAATTTCATAAAAAGCGTTGCTTATATCCTGTATAGAAACAGAAAGCTTATCCATATGATCATTTCCGATATTAACACTTTCGTTTGTTTCAGTTACAAATTGTGTAGCTACCTTTACATTGCTTGCATTATCCTCTGCTTGATGTGAAATAGTTTCGATAGATGCTGAAAGCTCTTCAATAGACGATGCCTGCTCCGTTGTACCGGCTGCCAAAGCTTGAGAGCCGCTTGATACTTGTTCTGCTCCTGATTTAACTTGATCGGCAGCTATGTTTATATTTCTTAGCGTATCATTGAGTGAAACTGAAATAACCTCAAACGCCTGCCTTATCTTGGCGAATTCTCCAGTATACTCTTCTTGAAGTGAAATAACCATATTTCCATCTGCCATATTCATCAGATTATCTGTTATTTCATTAATATATGCTATATATTTATTTAGCTGAACTACTGTACGATTGATAGCTTCAGCCATTTGCCCTACTTCATCTCTTGAGCTTACTTCAGCACTTACATCCAAGTTTCCGTCGGCAATAAGATTTGCTGTTTTTGTAAGCTTTTTAATAGGCTTAACAACTTGGCTGACTGAAACAAATATTATAGCTGAAAGAACAAGCAAGGTTATTACAAATGAAATTATAAGCTTTGATATAATTTCGTTATAATCAGCATAATACTCTGTCGAAGGCAAGCAGGATACAACAACCCAGTCTACCCCATCTATTATCAATGACTCGGCTAAAACATTTTCATTATTGTTTGTAAATTCAAGGCTGCCGCTTGCACCTTCTAATATAGTCTTTTTAAGGTTCTCATCAAGGTCTGTTTCCGAAATGTTTTTGTTGATCACATCGCTATTGGGGTGATACAAAATTTGCCCAGACTTTGTAGCAAGTATAAAAAATCCGGTTTCACCAAGCTTGTATGAGCCGATAGTTTCGCTTATTTCTGTAAGCAGCAAATCAGTAGCTGCCGCACCTACTATTTTGTTAGAGCTGTTATATACCGGTGCAGAAACAGTGACAACTTGTGCGCCGGTAGTTATGTCAGCATAAGGCTCGCTTATTGTAATGGCATTGTTTGCGGACATTTCTATAAACCATGGTCTTTCATCTAATGGATAAGCTGGATTGTTAGTACCATCAGAG